>CALCZN010000181.1:0-2266 GCA_937903095.1 uncultured Burkholderiales bacterium | reverse complement strand
GATCGGCCCGTTCTCGCTCCACGCCGCGAGCGCCGTCACCTCGTTGATCTCGTCGCGCAGCGCGGCGATCGCATTGAGCCCGGCCTGGATGCGGTCGAGCCGATCCGAGGCGACCAGGCCGATGTGCAAGGCAAGGGGTCCCAGGTCGTAGCGGGCGCTGGACCGTTCCTGCTCGACCAGACCCGATCGCACCATGCTGACGAGATAGCGGTGCACCTTGGACGGAGACATTCCCGCGGCCTCGGCGATCTCCTTGAGCATCATTCCGCGGCGACCGCCGAGGATCGCCTGCAGCACCTGCATCCCGACCTCGAACGACTGTACGCCGTGCTTGCCGTCCTGCGCCTCGGCATCGTTGTCGTCTTCGTCGGGGGCTGCGAGACGACGGGTTACGGCTGCCTTCAATCTGTTCCTCTCAGCATCAGGGACACCAATGCAGTGACGTCCGGCAACGCCTCGAGCCGGTCGATCGCCTCGAGCAACTCGCTGCCGCGTCCGGCGGGCCACGGCGACTCGCCGTAGGCCAGGCAGTCGGCAAAGCGTGCGCGATGCTGCGCGTCGTTCAGCGATTGTCCCGGGAAACCGGGCGCGACGTCGAGCGCTTCGCTCCGCATGCGGCCATCGATGGCCGTCACGTCGATGTCGACAGCGGTATGGCCACGCGCGTCCAGGACCGGGTCCGGGTGGACGCGGATGCGCTCCGCCAGCGAAAGGATCCGCGGGTCGCGGATCGACTCCTCGCGGAAATGCTCGAGCGCGGACGCGCGGCGTACCAGCGCGTTGGCCACGCAGTACGCGGCACTGAACTGGGCGTCGACGCGCGGGTTCTGCCCGATCCTGAACACCTGGCCGACCAGCCGATGCGCATAGGGCGGCAAACGCACATCGATCATCTCCACGTCGTCGGCATGCAGGCCGCCGTCGACCAGCCGCAAGGCCAACTCGGTGACCCCTTGCGTCAGCCCGCAACTCGGATAACGCTTGAACATCGTCTGCTCGATGGCCCAGTCTTCGCCGAGCCCCTCGGTGACTTCTGCCGCCGCCCGGGTCCCCTTCGCGTACAGCTTCAGATAACCGTACACGCCGTCGAGGAAGCGCTGGGGCCCGGTCAGCCCGGCGCGCGCGAGCAGCGCACACGTTACACCGGTCTCCGCGACCCATCCCTGGATCAGCCGAACCGCGAGCGAGCCGTCGACGTTGCTCTGAAAACTGCCGCCGCAACGGTTGAATGCGAGCGCAAGCGCGTGCAGCGTGCGCTCGGAATCGAGGCGGAGGATTCGCGCAGCGGCGGAAGTGGCCGCGAAGACCCCGGCGATCCCGGTCGGATCCATACCATCGTAGGCGGCTTCGCCGAGGTTCAGCCGCGCGGACAGCTCCGCTCCAGCGGCGATCGCCGCGACGAACTCGCGTCCGTCGCAGCCGCCGCGCAGTTCGGCCGCCGCAAGCGCGGCCGGTACCAGCGACGAGCCGATGTGCAGCCCCGGCGCCATCGCGTCGCAGAAGTCGAGCGCGCGCGCCATCGTGCCGTTGACGAACGCGGCGCTGCGGGCGGGCAACTTGCCGCCATGCACCAGCACGGTCGCCTCGGGCGCCCCGCCCTGATCGACGAGGACGCGCCGCAGCGACACGATCCCGTCCTCGCCGGCGCCGGCGATCGTCGTCCCGGCAACCGCGAGAACGATGTGCCGGATGACGCCGATCACGCGCGCGGGAATCGCTTCGAAGCGCAGTTCGTCGACGAAGCGGGCCAATTGCTGCTCGGGGCTGGTCGTGGCGTTCGGCATGTTGACAAGAGCGTCCGGATGGTCGAGCATTCACATAAGTAGAATGTATTCCGTATTACAGAATCCAGCAAGACCGGAGTGCAGATGACCGATCCCATACGAAACATGCGGCTGTCGGATGACGAGTTCTTCCGCATCCGGCGGGACGAGGTGCTGTCGCAGTGGGAAACCGGCAAGGCGCTCGAGGATCTCGACGAGTGCATCGCCGCGGCCAGGGAGCTGTCGAGCGGCAAGAACCAGGCGCTCAAGCTGAAAGCCGCCAGGGACAGCGGCCGCCCGATCCTGATCCCGCAGTTCGGCCGCGCGCTGACCGAATACGTGATCGAGGGGTTGACCTACGTCGAGAGGGAAGCAGGCTTCGCGCCGCACGGATCGTGGCTGATCTACTCCGATTCGTACACGCGCAAGAACGACTACCGCAGCGCTGCGCGGGGCATCGAGCGCAGCCGCAACGTCATGACCGTGCGCCTGGCCAAGGATCT
>CALCZN010000180.1:0-2480 GCA_937903095.1 uncultured Burkholderiales bacterium | reverse complement strand
GGATCGAAAGCTGGCCAGGCATTATGTTGCGTAATTAACGTGTGGCACTACTAGGGCGCGTTGCCGCCCCCAGCAGCCCGGTCGTCAGCGAGGTGCCGACGAGGATGATCGCCGTGCCGGCGATCATCCGCGCGGTCACCGCCTCGCCGAGCAGCAGCGCGCCCCACAGCATCGCGAAGGCCGGCACGAGAAAGGTCACGGTCACCGCTCCGACGCTGCCGATCCGCTCGATCAGGCGGAAGAACACGACGTAGGCGAAGCCGGTGCAGAAGACGCCGAGCAGCACCGCCGACAGCCAGTCGAGCGCGCCGGGCGAATTCGCCGGCCAGGCGAGCGCCGCGAAGGGCAGCAGCGCCGCGGCGGCGAAGACGAGGCTGCCGCCGGCGGCGGTCATCGAATCGATGTGCGACAGATGCTTCTTCGTGGCTACCGACCCGATGCCGTACGACAGCGTTGCCCCGAGCACCGAGAGGATCGGCAGGCCCAGGCCTTCGTCGCCGAAACCCAGATGGCCCCAGACGAGCACGAGCACGCCGGCGAAGCCCGTGACGAGCCCGAGCACGCGCAGCCGGTTCATCCGCTCGCCCATCCAGGCGAAAGCGACGAGCGCGCTCCAGAACGGCACCGTCGCGTTCAGGATCGACGAGTAGCCGGCGCTCAGCCGCATCATCGCGTAGCCGTAGAGCACGAAGGGCACTGCCGAATTCACCACGCCGATGAGCGCGATGCGCCCGGCGTTCGCGCGCAGCTCGGCCATGCGCTGCCCGCGCAGCAGGAGCGGCAGCAGCACGAGGGCGCCGATCGCGGTGCGCATCAGCATCAGCGGGAACGGCCCGAAGGACGCGACCGCCACGCGGATGAACAGGAACGAGCCGCCCCACAATGCGGCGAGCAGCAACAGGTCGACGATGTCGCGCTGCTTCAACGCGGTCCCCGGAAAAACACGACGCTCATCCGCCCGCGCCGAGCGAGCTCCACAGGTTCATCACCGCATACGCGCGCCACGGCCGCCAGTCGCGCGCGATCTCGCGCGCCTGCGCCGGCGTGCGCGCGCCCAGCGCGCGCAGCACGGCGAGGTCGCCCGCCGGAAACGCGTCGCTCCAGCACAGCGCGCGCAACGCGATGTACTGCGCGGTCCAGTCGCCGATGCCGGGCGTGGCGAGCAGGCGTTCGACGGTGAGTTGCACAGGCGCCCCGGGCGCGAGCACCAGCGTTCCGTCGGCGATCTGCCCGGCGAGCACGCGGATCGTCTGCGCGCGTCGCACGTTCAGGCCGAACGAAGCGATCGTCGCCTCGTCGAGCGCGGCGATGACGGCGGCCGTCGGGAAGACGCGCGCGATGCCGGCCGGCGCTTCGCGCAGCGGCTCGCCGTACCGCTCGACGATCCGGCCGATCACGGTGCGTGCGGCCTTCACGCTGATCTGCTGGCCGACGATCGCGCGCACCGCCAGCTCGAATCCGTCGAAGGTGCCGACCAGCCGCATCGGTCCGCGCATCGGCGTGCCGGCCGGCAGCACGGCCAGCGGCAGCGACGATTCGAGATCGAGATCGAAGATCGCGCGCAGATGCCGCAGCAGGGAATCGGCCGCCGGCGCGAGCGAGGCCGAGAGCCGCACGTCGAGCGCATCGCGGCCGGCCGCCGCGCGCACGCGCAGCCATCCGGTGCGCGAGTGCGCTACTGCACCCGCCGCTTCGTCCCAGCGCACGCTGCGCAGGTACGACGACCCGTCCGCGCACTCGACGTTGCCGATGCAGCGCGCGGCGAGGAAGGCGAGCGTGCGCTGCCAATCGAAGGGCGGTCGATACGGCAGGCGATGCGCGGAACTCCGCTCCGTCATGCACGCCCGGTCGCCTGCGCCGCGTCGCCGTCGGTCGCCAGCTCGATCAGCAGATCGTGCGCCGACACCGTGTCGCCCGGCTTCACGTGCACCGCGCGCACTTTCGCGTCGCGTTCGGCGCGGATCTGCGTCTCCATCTTCATCGCCTCGATCGAGACGAGCGGATCGCCCGAGCGCACCGCCTGGCCGGGCTTGACCGCGACGGTGACCACCATCCCGGGCATCGGCGCCGGCACGTGCGCGGGATTGTCCGGCTGCGCCTGCGCGCGGCGCACGGCGCGCGGCGCGCCCGCCTTCTCGATGCGCATCGTGCGCGGCTGGCCGTTCAGCTCGAAGAACACGCGGACGACGCCCTCCTCCTCGGCCGGCGCCGTGCCCTGCATCGCGACGACGAGCGTCTTGCCGCGCTCGATGTCGACGGCGATCTCTTCGCGCTCGCGCATGCCGTAGAAGAAGGTCTGCGTCGGCAACGCCGAGACGTCGCCGAACGTGCGTCGATGCTCGTCGTAGTCGCGAAAGACCTTCGGGTACATCAGCCACGACGCGAGTTCGTCGTCGTCGACGCGATGGCCCAGCGCCGCGGCGGCTTCCTGTCGTGCCGCTTCGAGGTCGACCGGCGGCAGGCGGTCGCCGGGCCGATAC
>CALCZN010000179.1:0-9858 GCA_937903095.1 uncultured Burkholderiales bacterium | reverse complement strand
GGCGGCAGGTCCTTCGCGCTGCCGGCGAATGCGGCGCCACGCCCGGTGAGCAGCGCGATGCGCTCGACGCCCTCGGCGTGCAGCTGCCATGCGATGCGCGCCGCGCCGGGCGCTCCCTCGACCGGCTGGCCGCCGGTCATCGCGACCGCCTCGTTCACCAGGATCTTGTAGGTGATCGGCGCCTTCGCCGCCACCGCGGCTCGGATCGCCAGCACGCCCGAATGCGTGTAGGTGCCGTCGCCGAGGTTCTGGAACATGTGCGGGACGTCGACGAAGGACGACGCGCCGATCCAGTTCGCGCCTTCGCCGCCCATCTGGCACAGCGTCGTCGTGCGCGAACCCGGCATCCACATCGCCATCGAATGGCATCCGATCCCGGCCATCGCCTGCGAACCCTCGGGCAGCCGGGTCGAACGCGCGTGCGGACAGCCGGAACAGAAATGCGGCTTGCGCGTCGGGCCCCCGATGCCGGGCGTCGGGTTTTCTACGCTGAGTGTCGGACTTTCTACGCTGGGCGTCGGGCCTCCGACGGTGGGCGTCGGGCTTTCTCCGCCGCGCGCGGCCAGGGGCGACGGGGAGCACGCCGCGAGGCGCGCCGACATCGCCTCGACCCGCTGCGCGGGGAATACCCCTTCGGCGGCGAGCCGCCCGAGGACGACGCGCGCGAGCATCGACGGCTCGACCTCGCCGTGCTCCGGCAGCGCCGGCCGCCCGTCGGGGTCACGCTTTCCGTGGAAGCGCGGTCGCTGCTGCGCCGGCCAGTGATACGCGAGCTGCACGAGCTGCGGCTCGATCACCGCGCGCTTCTCCTCGACGACGAGCACCTCGGCGAAGTCGCGCAGGAACGCCGCGTTGTCCTGCTCCTCGATCGGCCACACGAGCGCGATGCGCCGCACGCCGACGCCGTGTCGTGCGAGCTCGTCGGCTTCGAGGCCGAGCATCGCGAAGGCCTCGCGCAGGTCGCGATACGCCTTGCCGGCGGCGACGAAAGCGATGCGCTTGCGCCCCTGCGGCGCGATCTCCGTGCGATCGAGACCGTTGGCCCTGGCGAAGGCCTGCGCCGCCGGCAGCCGATGGCGCAGCGTGCGTTCGTCCTGCGACCATCGATCATCGGGACTGCGGCAGTTCAGGCCGCCGGCCGGCATCGCGAAGTCGGCGGGAATAGCGAACGGAGCGAACGGAGCGGAGGAAGCGCGAGCAACCGGGGAAACGATCGAGCGCGTGCTCTCGACCACGTCGGACACCAGCTTGAAGCCGACCCACAATCCGCAATACCGCGACATCGCGAAGCCCGCGAGCCCGAGCGCGAGCATGTCCTCGACGTCGCACGGATACAGCACCGGCGACATCGCCGCGATGAAGGCCTGCTCGCCCTGGTTCGCGATGGTCGACGACGAAGCGGCCGGGTCGTCTCCGGTGGCGGCGAGCACGCCGCCCAGCGGCGCCGTGCCTTCCATGTTCGCGTGCTTGAGCACGTCGCCGATACGGTCGAGCCCCGGGTTCTTGCCGTACCACAACGCGAACACGCCGGCGCGACGCGGCCGGCCGAAGCGCGCGAGCTGCTGCGTTCCCCAGACGGCGGTAGTCGCGAGCTCCTCGTTCAGCCCCGGCACGAAGCGGATCGCATCGCGCTCGAGCGCCTCGCTCATCCGCCACATCGCGAGATCGACGCCGCCCAGCGGCGAGCCGCGATAGCCCGACACGAAACCGGCCGTGTCCAGCCCGGCGGCGCGATCCAGCGCGCGCTGGCGCAGCATCAGCGAGACGAGCGCGTCGGTGCCCGAGAGCAGTTCGCGATCGGGCGGCGCCGCGTTCACGTCTTCGTCGCGTCGTGGAAGGCGCGCTCGGCGGCGTCCAGGTACGCCTTCATGCAGCGGCGCACCGCGCGGCGGTCGCGCGCGACGAACGCCGCGTGCAGCGCCTCGAGCCCGGCGAGCGCAACGCGCTGCACCTGCGGATCGACCAGCGTCTTCAGGCGAACGAACTGCGCGTGGTCGACGAAACGCCGCACGGCTTCGACCAGCCGCGGATTGGCCACGCACGACATCCAGGCGGTGCGGAAGTCGATGTTGGCGGCGATCATCTCCTCCGCGCTGCGGCTGGCGGCGGCCTTGCGCGCGCGGGCGAGCGCCTTGTCGAGCCCCGCGCGGGCGGCGGTGTCGAGTGCGTCGACCGCGCTGGCGGCCGCCTCGGGCTCGAGCAGCCGGCGCACCTCGAACAGGTGACGAACGTCGGCCGAGTCGAGCGTCGGCACGACGAAGCCGCGCGTGGTGGGCCGCAGGTAGCCCTCGTTCACCAGCCGCAGCAGCGCCTCGCGCGCGGGCATGCGCGAGGTGCCGTAGGCCTTCGCGATGTCGAGGTCGATCAGCCGCTCGTGCGGCCCGACGCGGCCCTCCTGCAGTCGCGTGCGCAGATCCGCGTGGATGCGCTCGCTGAGGCTGCCGGGACGGCCGAGCGAGCGGATCGAATGGACGGTGTTCGGCGGCGGCAAGTCGCTGCACCCCTGCTTGCGTATTCTGAATACAGAATATACATTGGCGGCGAGCTCGAGAGAACGATGCAGGGTCGGAAAGCGCCCGCCGCCGCCCCGAGCGAGGAGACAGGACATGGCCCTTACCCGACGCACCGTTCTCGCCGGAGCGAGCGCGCTGCCGCTCGCCTCGTTCGCCCGCCGCGCCGCCGCGCAGGAAGCGACGATCAACGCCGTGCACTTCACGCCGGCGCAGGTCAGCTACGCGCGCAGCTTCCTGAAGTACGTGCAGGAGGTGAACCAGCGCGGCAAGGGCATCGTGCAGATCCGCGTGCGCGGCGGCCCGGAGGTCATCCCCTTCACGCAGCTGGGCGAGGCGCTGAAGAACGGCGTCATCGACATGGTCGATTGCCCGGCGGGGCCGCTGCTCAACATCGTTCCCGAGGGAGAGGTGTTCTCGGCCACCTCGAAGAAGCCGTGGGAGCTGCGCGAGAACGGCGGCTTCGAGCTGATCGACGGCATCTTCGCGAAGAAGGCGAACGCGCACGTGCTCGCGCACGTCGACGCCGGCGCCGGCTTTCACGTGTTCACCGTCGACGAGCCCGCGCGTACCGCGGACGGCGGCGTCGACTTCTCCCGCTTGAAGGTCCGCAGCGCGGCGCTGTACCGCGAGTTCCTGGAGAGCCTGGGCGCGGGCGTGGTCGTCCAGCCGCCCGGCGAAGCGTACACCTCGCTCGAACGAGGCCTGGTCAACGCGAACTGCTACACCGTCCTCGGCTACCAGAACTTCGGCTGGAACAAATTCACCCGCTATCGCATCGATCCGGGCTTCTTCCAGACCGACGTGCTGATCATGGTCAACAAGGCGGCGTGGGAGCGGCTGAGTCCGGAGGCCCGCAAGCTCCTGCAGGACGTCGCGATCGAGCACGAGCGCGCGAGCTACGAGGAGAACCTGTCGGGCACGCGCGAGCAGGGCCAGCAGATGATCGACGCCGGCATGAAGGTCGTCGAGCTGCAGGGCGCCGCGCGCGCCGCGTACCTCGAAAAGGCCTCGCGCGTGAGCTGGGAGCGCCTGGCCAAGCGCGATCCGTCGCGCATCGCAGAGTTGCGCGCGAAATTCGCCTGAACCGTTCGATCACGGCCTCGCCGCAGGAGCGCGTTTGACGTCGCTCTTCGCCTGGTCGCAGCGCATCGGCAGCGCGCTCGCGCGGCTCGCGCAGGTCCTGCTCGGCGCGATCGTGCTGCTCGTTTCGGCCGACGTGCTGATGCGCAACTTCGGACAGTCGCTGGTCTGGAGCGCCTCGTTCGTCGAATACCTGCTCGTCTACGTCACGTTCCTGCCGATGCCGGCGCTGGTGCGAAGCAAGGCGCACGTCTGCGCCGACTTCGCGCGTCGCGCGTTGCCCACGCCGCTGCGCGCGCTCGTCGAGCGCGCCATATATGCGATCTGCGTGGCGATCTGCCTGTACCTGGGGCTGGTCGCTTTCGAGAGCCTCGTCGAGACCGCGCGCTCGGGCGCCTACGAGGTGCGCACCTTCGACATGCCGCGCTGGCTCGTCTACCTGCCGATGGTGATCGGCCTGTGGCTGTCGTCGATCGAGTTCCTGCGCTATCTGCTCGGCCTCGATTCCCTCTACGACGGCGATCCGACGCAGGCGGAGGGCTTCTGAGCATGCAGTGGCACACCGTGCTCGCGATCATGATCGGCCTGCTGCTGGCGCTGATGGGCCTGGGCACGCCGGTGGCGATCGCCTTTTTCGCCACCAACATCGCCTGCATCTTCCTGTTCATGGGCGGATCGCCGGCGATCACGCAGATGGTGTCGAACTTCGGCGACGCGGTGTCGATCTACGCGCTGACGCCGATGCCGCTGTTCCTGATCATGGGCAGCCTGTTCTTCCGCTCGGGGCTCGGCGAGAACGTGTTCCGCGCCATCGACATGTGCATCGGCAACCTGCGCGCGCGCCTGGCCTACCTCACCGTGCTCGCCGGCGCGGTGTTCGCATCGCTGTCGGGTTCGAGCCTGGCGAACACCGGGATGATGGGCTCGACGATGGTGCCGACGATGCTCGGGCGCGGCTACAAGCCGCACATGGCCTACGGCCCGGTGCTCGGCGCGGGGTCGCTCGCCGTCATCATCCCGCCGTCGGCGCTCGCCGTGCTGCTCGGCTCGCTCGCTCAGATCGACGTCGGCGCGCTGCTGATCGCCGGCGTCGTGCCGGGGCTGCTGCTGACGTCGATGTTCATCGTGCTGATCTTCACGCAGGCGCACATCGATTCCGACGCCGCGCCGCAATACGCCGTGGAACGGTTCTCGCTGCGCGAGAAGCTCTCGGCCGTTTTCGTCAACGTCGTGCCGATGTCGGTGATCGTGTTCCTCGTCGTCGGCACGATCATCCTGGGCATCGCTTCGCCCACCGAATCGGCCGCGCTCGGCTGCCTGGGCGTCGCCGGCCTGATGATCGCGTACCGGCGCTTCTCCTGGGCGCTGATCTGGCGCTCGCTCGAGGACGCGATGAAGGTCACCGGAATGACCTTCCTCATCATCGCCGCATCGACCACCTTCGCGCAGGTGCTCGCGTTCTCGGGGGCGTCGGGCGGATTCGTGCAGTGGCTGCTCGCCTTCGGCGCTTCTCCGATGATGCTGCTCGCGCTGATGGTCGCCGCGATCCTCGTGCTCGGCATGTTCATGGACCAGCTGTCGATGATGCTGATCACGCTGCCGATCTTCATCCCGATCGCCACGTCGCTCCACTTCGATCTCGTGTGGTTCGGCATGCTGCTGCTGCTGTCCTACGAGATCGGCTTCACGACGCCGCCCTTCGGTCTCCTGCTGTTCGTGATGCTCGGCGTGGCGCCGCGCGGAACGACGCTGGGGACGGTGGCCCGCGCCGCGCTGCCCTACGTCTTCTGCACGATCGCGCTGATCGCGCTGATCGCGGCGTTCCCGCAGATCGCGCTGCTGCTCCCGGGGTGGAAGTAACGCGCTTCGTACGCTCGCGTGTCAGAGCCGCTCGAAAGCCTGCGCGAGCGTGCTCACCGTCCGATCGACGTTCGCCAGCTTGTCCAGGCCGAACAGCCCGATGCGGAAGGTGCGGAAGTCGGCCGGCTCGTCGACCGCCAGCGGCACGCCCGCGGCGATCTGCAGGCCGGCCTCAAGAAGCTTGCGCCCCGAATGGATGCCCTCGTCGTCGGTGTAGGAGACGACGACGCCGGGCGCCTCGAAGCCCGGCGCGGCCACGCTCGGATAGCCCTTGCGCGCGAGCATCGCCCGCACTTCCTCGCCCAGGCGCGACTGCGCCCGGCGCGCGGCCTCGAAACCGAAGCGCTGCGTCTCGTGCATCGCGTCGCGCACGCGCACCAGCGCGTCGGTGGGCAGCGTCGCGTGGTAGGCGTGCCCGCCGTTCTCGTAGGTCTCCATGATCTGCAGCCATTTGCGCAGGTCGCACGAGAAGCTCGTGCTGCGCGTGCTGTCGATGCGTTCGCGCGCCTGCTCGCCGAGCGCGACGAAGGCGCAGCAGGCCGGACCGCTCCAACCCTTCTGCGGTGCGCTCACCAGCACGTCGACGCCGAGCGCGCGCATGTCCACCCACAGCGCGCCCGAGGCGATGCAGTCGAGCACGAACAGGCCGCCCGCCGCGTGCACGGCACCGGCCAGCGCGCGCAGGTAGTCGTCGGGCAGCAGGATTCCCGACGAAGTCTCCACGTGCGGCGCGAAGACAATCTCCGGTCGTTCACGCGCGATCGTCGCGACGACCTCGTCGATCGCGGGCGGCGCGAACGGCGCCTGCGCGCCGGGACGCACCGCGCGCGCCTTCTCGACGAGCGTCGAGGACGGGATGTCGCCCATCTCGAAGATCTGGCTCCAGCGATAGCTGAACCAGCCGTTGCGCACCACCAGGCACTTTCGTCCGGTGGCGAACTGGCGCGCGACGGCCTCCATGCCGAAGCTGCCGCTGCCGGGAACGACGATCGCCGAGCGCGCGGCGTAGACCTCCTTCAGCGTCGCCGAGATGTCCCGCATCACGCGCTGGAACTTCTTCGACATGTGGTTCAGCGCGCGGTCGGTGTAGACGACCGAGTATTCGAGCAGGCCGTCGGGATCGACGTCGGGGAGCAGGCCGGGCATGTAGTGGGTCTCCTTCCGGAAGGAACAGAGCGTAGCGTAGCCCCTTCGGCTATCCTTCGACGACCCCGATACGAACACGAACGAACACGGACCATGAGGGGATGCGCGCGCAGACGCGCCCTTCCGGAGACGCGCATGTCATTCGAACTGCCCGGCAACGAACGCGTCCACCGACTCGGAGCGGAACTCGGAATGGACGTCACGCCCGAATACGCGCAGGAGTTCATCGACTTCTGCCGCGCTTTCGTGCCCGGCTTCCGGCTCGTCGACCGCCTGCCCGACGAGAAGCCGCCGGTGAAGTATCCGCGCACGCCCGGCTATCGGCCGGACCCCGCCGACAACCCGCTGAACGCGTGGTACGTGCGCACCGACATCCGCGGGGCGCCGCAAGGCAGGCTCGCCGGCAAGCGCATCGCGGTGAAGGACAACACGATGATCGCCGGCGTGCCGATGATGAACGGGGCGTCGGTGCTCGAAGGCTTCGTGCCCGACGTGGACGCGACGATCGTCACGCGCATTCTCGATGCCGGCGGGCACATCGTCGGCAAGTCGGTCTGCGAGTATTTCTCCTTCGCCGGCGGCAGCGCGACGAGCGCCACCGGTCCGGTGATCAGCGCGCGCAACCCGGGCCACACGCCCGGCGGCTCGACCACCGGCAGCGCGGCGCTGCTGGCCGTCGGCGAAGTCGACCTCGCCACCGGAGCCGACCAGGCGGGCTCGGTGCGCATTCCGGCGTCCTTCTCCGGCATCGTCGGACTGAAGCCCACCTTCGGGCTCGTGCCGTACACCGGGATCATGGGGCTGGACTACTCGATCGACCACGCCGGCCCGATGGCGCGCGACGTCGCCGGCGTCGCGCTGCTGCTCGAGGTGATGGCGGGCGAGGACGGCATCGACGGCCGACAGCGCAACCTGAAGCTCGCGCCCTACACCGAGGCGCTCGGCCGGGACATCGCGGGCCTGCGCATCGGGGTCGTGCGCGAGTCTTTCGGACTGCCCGAGTCGCACCCGGGCACCGACGAGACGGTGCGCGCGGCGCTTCCCGCGCTGAAGAAGCTGGGTGCCGTCGTCGAGGAAATCCCGATCCCCTGGCATCTGCACGGCAGCACGCTGTGGGGGGCGCTGGCCAACGAAGGCACGTACCGGACGCTGTACAGCGGCACCGGCGTCGGCCACCACGGCATCGGCGCCTATCCGCTCGGGCTCGGCGCGATGCTCGGCAACCTGCGCGAACGCGCGAACGAGTTGCCGCACACGATCAAGGCCGGCATGCTGCTCGGACGCTACCTGGCCGAGGACTGCGGCGGACGCTATTACGCGAAGACGCAGAACCTGCGCCGGCGGCTGCGCCGCGAATACGACGAGGCGCTCGCGCGCTTCGACCTGCTGCTGATGCCGACGCTGCCGTTTCCGACGCTGCCGATCCCGCCCGACGGCGCATCGCTCGCCGAGGTGCTGACGCACAGCTGGACGATGCTCGCGAACACCTCGCCCTTCAACCTCACCGGGCACCCGGCGATCTCGGTGCCCTGCGGCGAAACCGAGGGCAAGCCGGTCGGGCTGATGCT
Organism: uncultured Burkholderiales bacterium; assembly: GCA_937903095.1. Taxonomy (GTDB): domain Bacteria; phylum Pseudomonadota; class Gammaproteobacteria; order Burkholderiales; family Burkholderiaceae_E; genus Zeimonas. The sequence goes on along the minus strand of CALCZN010000179.1, from coordinate 1,691 downwards.
GGTCGGCAGGCACTTCGACGAGATGACGGTGCTGAAGGCGGCGAGCGCATACGAAGGGCGTTGACGAATAAGATATATTTCAAGAATATCTTTGACAGCCGGGCCGTTTCGCCGGATCCTTGCAGTCCTTCGCGTTCTCGTTCCCCGGAGTCTTCGCAATGCGCGCACCGATCGCTGCCGCCCTGGCCATGCTGTTCCTGTCCACCGCCGGCGCCGCCGCCGCCCAGACGAAGATCAACATCGGCATCGTCACGAACCCGAGCTTCGTGCACACGCGCGCGGCGAACTGGTTCAAGGAGTGCGTCGACCAGCGCGTTCCGGGCAAGATCGACGTCGTCGTCCATCACTCGGCAGTGCTCGGCAGCGAGACGCAGGTGCTGCAGCAGATCCAGCTCGGCACGACGCAGATGTCGGTCAGCACGACAGGGCCCGTCGAGGCCTTCGTGCCGGAGATCAAGGCGCTCGAGATGCCCTTCCTCTTTCCCTCCTACGAGGCCGCGGACAAGGTGCTCGACGGGCCCATCGGCGCGGACCTGAAGAAGCGCTTCGAGAAGTCCGGCTTCGTCGCCCTCTCCTTCCTCGACAACGGCTTTCGCAACGTCACGAATTCCAAGCGCGACGTGAAGGAACCCTCCGACCTCAAGGGCTTGAAGATCCGCACCATGGAGGCGCCGACGCACCTGGCGATCTGGCGCGCGCTCGGCGCCAACCCGACGCCGATGGCCTGGCCGATCTTCACGCAGCTGCAGCAAGGCGTGATCGACGGCCAGGAGAACCCGATCGCCGTCATCCACGCCGCCAAGCTCCCCGAAGCGGGGCAGAAGTACCTCTCCCTGACGAGGCACGTCTACTCGGCGCTGGTCTTCGTCGCCAACAAGCGCTTCGTCGACAACCAGCCCGAGGCCGAGCGCAAGGCGCTGCAGCAGTGCGCGCAGACCGCCGCGCTCGAAGGCCGAAGCTTCATCCGCGACAACGAGCGCCAGCAGCTCGCCGAGCTGAAGGCGCAGGGCATGCAGGTCGACGAGAACCCGGATCTCGCGGCCTTCCGCAAGGCGACGCAGCCGGTCATCGACTCGCTCTCCGGCGACACCAAGAAGCTCGTCGAGCAGATCCGCGCCACGGTGCAGTAGGCGCGGGTGATCCAGGCGCGCCGATGAACATGCTGCAGCGCGCCAGCCGCGCCCTCAACCGCGCGGTCGAGCGGCTGCTGATGCTGATCGGCGCGGCGATCTGCGTCATCCTCTTCGCGCAGGTGGTGTTCCGCTACGCGGGTGACTCGCTGGGCTGGTCGGAGGAGGTCAGCCGCCACCTGCTCGTGGCCATCACCTTCCTCGGCGGCTCGGTGGCCTACAAGCGCGCCAGCTTCATCGGCCTGCAGGGCCTGGGCCACCGCTTCGGGCCGGCGTTCCAGCGCGACGTCGTCGTGCTGCTGCAAGTGCTGACGCTCGCCTGCTTCGGCCTTATCGCCTGGTTCGGCACCGGCTACACGCTGAAGGCGGCCGAGCACACCTCGGCCTCGCTGCAGATCCCGATGTCCATCCCCTATGCGGTGATCCCGATCTCGGCGCTCATCTTCATCGTGCACGTGCTGGCCGACATGACGGCACCGCGCCCGCCGTCCACGTCACCGTCGCCGGACCGCCCGTGATCGTCCTGCTCGCCTTCGCCGCGCTCTTCCTGCTCATCGCGCT
>CALCZN010000178.1:0-8549 GCA_937903095.1 uncultured Burkholderiales bacterium | reverse complement strand
GTCGGCTGGACGGCCAACAAGATCGTCCTGGGCAAGCTCTCGGGGCGCAACGCGTTCAAGCAGCGCCTGCAGGAACTGGGCATCGAGCTGGACTCCGAGCAGGAAGTGCAGGCCGCGTTCCAGCGCTTCAAGGACCTGGCCGACCGCAAATCGGAGATCTTCGACGAGGACATCCACGCGCTCGTCTCCGACCAGGCCGTGCATCACGAGGCCGACGAGCACTACCGGCTGGTGTCGATGGCGCAGGCTTCCCAGACCGGCGGACGCCCGCACGCGCAGGTGACGATCGGAATCGACGGCTCGGAGGGCACGAGCGAGGCCACCGGAAACGGCCCGGTCGACGCGACCTTCAAGGCGATCGAGGGGCACGTGCACAGCGGCGCCGAGCTGGTGCTGTATTCGGTGAACGCGATCACCACCGGAACCGAGTCGCAGGGCGAGGTCACGGTGCGGCTCTCCCGTTCCGGGCGGATCGTCAACGGTGTGGGCGCCGATCCGGACATCGTCGTCGCATCGGCGAAGGCCTACCTGAACGCGCTGAACAAGCTGCACTCGAAGTCCGATCGCATCGATCCGCAGCCCGGCGTCTAGGCGCGCCGATCGGGTCGCCGAACCCGATCGACTCCGGCTGGGTTAGAATGCCGGGTTCCTCCCGCCTGTCAGCTCGTCTGTCAGATTCAGGAGGAAACCCGGCCCCGTGGGCCGTGGAAGGGCCCCGGCCGCGTCGGACGGGGCGGCACGGCATCGCAGCCCGGCGATGCCGCAAGTGAAGGCAACATCCAGGGGAAAGCCAATGGCCATCGGCAATACCGAGAAGGCGAAGATCGTCGCCGACTACCAGCGCGCAGCCAACGACACGGGTTCGCCCGAAGTCCAGGTCGCACTGCTCACCGCGCGCATCGTCGATCTCACCGAGCATTTCAAGACGCACGCGAAAGACCATCACTCGCGTCGCGGCCTGTTGAAGATGGTGAGTCGGCGCCGCAAACTGCTCGACTATCTGAAAGGGACGAATCCCGCCAGCTACCGCGCGCTGGTCGATCGACTGGGTCTGCGCGGCTGAAACGAACGAGCCGAAACCCGCAAGCGAACCTTGCGGGTTTCTTGCTTTTGCATTGCTCGAAAGGAAATCAAGTGTTCGAAATCGCGAAGAGAACGTTTCAGTGGGGCGCCAACACCGTCACCATCGAGACCGGCGAAGTCGCCCGCCAGGCCTCGGGAGCGGTCGTCGTCACCATGGACGACACCGTCATCCTGGCCACCGTGGTCGGGGCGCGCAACGCCAAACCCGGGCAGGATTTCTTCCCGCTCACCGTCGACTACACCGAGAAGTTCTACGCGGCCGGGCGCATTCCCGGCGGCTTCTTCAAGCGCGAAGGGCGCCCCACCGAGCGCGAGATCCTCACCGCGCGCCTGATCGACCGTCCGATCCGGCCGCTGTTCCCCGAGGGCTTCTACAACGAAGTCCAGGTCATCGTGCACGTGATGTCGAGCAACCCCGAGGTCGATAGCGCGATCCCCGCGATGATCGGCTCGTCGGCGGCGCTCGCGCTGTCGGGCATTCCGTTCGACGGCCCGATCGGCGCGGTGCGCGTCGGCCACATCGACGGGCAGTACGTGCTGAACCCCAGCACCACGCAGATGCAGACTTCGAAGCTCGACCTGGTCGTCGCCGGCACCGACGCCGCGGTGCTGATGGTCGAATCCGAGGCGCAGGAACTGCCCGAAGACGTGATGCTCGGCGCCGTCGTGTTCGGCCACGAGCAGATGCAGACGGTGATCCGCGCGATCGATGAGCTGGTCGAGGAGGCGGGCAAGCCCGCCTGGGACTGGCAGCCGGCGCCGAAGGACACCGCGCGTGTCCTGCGTGTCGACGAACTCGCCGGCGAGCAGATGCAGACGGCCTACGGCATTCACAACAAGCAGCAGCGCGTCTCGCGCATCCGCGAGATCGAGAAGGCGACGATCGAACGCATCGTGGCGGAAGCCGCCGATGCGGGCGAGCCGCCGCCCGACCTCAACGCGCTGTCGAACATGCTGTTCGACCTGCAGGCGCGCATCGTGCGCCAGCAGATCCTGTCGGGCGAGCCGCGCATCGACGGGCGCGACACGCGCACCGTGCGCCCGATCTCGATCCGCACCGGCGTGTTGCCGCGCGCTCACGGCTCGGCGCTGTTCACGCGCGGCGAGACGCAGGCGATGGTCGTCGCCACGCTCGGCACCTCGCGCGACGAGCAGATCATCGACGCGATCAACGGCGAGTATCGCGAGCGCTTCATGTTCAACTACAACATGCCGCCGTTCGCCACCGGCGAGGCGGGTCGCTTCGGCGCGCCCAAGCGCCGCGAGATCGGCCACGGCAACCTCGCCAAGCGCGCGTTGCGTCCGCTGCTGCCTGGCGCCGACGAGTTCGCCTATTCGCTTCGCGTCGTCTCCGAGATCACCGAGTCGAACGGCTCGTCGTCGATGGCTTCGGTGTGCGGCGGCTGCCTGGCGCTGATGGACGCGGGCGTGCCGATCCGCGCGCACGTCGCCGGCGTGGCCATGGGCCTGATCAAGGAAGGCAACCGCTTCGCGGTGCTCACCGACATCCTCGGTGACGAGGATCACCTCGGCGACATGGACTTCAAGGTGGCGGGTACCGCCGCCGGCGTCACCGCGCTGCAGATGGACATCAAGATCCAGGGCATCACGAAGGAAATCATGCAGGTCGCGCTCGCGCAGGCGCGCGAGGGCCGCATGCACATCCTCGGGCTGATGCAGCAGGCGATCGGCGGCGCGCGCGAAGACCTTTCCGATTTCGCGCCGCGCATGTACACGATGAAGATCAATCCGGAGCGCATCCGCGACGTCATCGGCAAGGGTGGCGCAACCATCCGCCAGATCACCGAAAGCACCGGCACGCAGATCGACATCCAGGACGACGGCTCGATCACCATTGCAGCGGTCGACGGCAACGCCGCCAAGCGCGCGCAGAAGATCATCGAGGACCTCACCGCCGAGGTCGAGATCGGCCGCATCTACGACGGCACGGTGCTGAAGATCCTCGACTTCGGCGCGATCGTCCAGGTCATGCCGGGGCGCGACGGACTGCTGCACGTCTCGCAGATCGCCAACGAGCGCGTGAACCAGGTCTCCGACTACCTGAAGGAAGGGCAGGCGGTGCGCGTCAAGGTCATCGAGGCGGACGACAAGGGTCGGCTGCGCCTGTCGATGAAGGCGGCAGCGGCCGACGACGCGGCTTCCGCCGCAGCGGGCCAGGCGAGCGCCTGAGCGAATCGCGCGGGCGCTGCATCGCCCGCGCCCCGGCGCTGGATCGACCGCTCGGGCAACTGCATCGCCCGCGCCGGCGCTGCTGCATCGAAGCTCAGCGCAGCGACCAGCGCCCGTCGTCCTCGTTCGCGCGCTGCTCGTCACGCAGCTTCAGCAGGTGCGCGGTGAGCGAGCGTTTCGCCACCGGATACAGGATCGGGTCGACGTCGTCGTAGGCGAAGGGCACCAGCTCGTCGAGCGTGCCCGCGTCCACGCGCTGCAGCGCGTCGATCACTTTCGCTTCGCGCGCCATCCGGTGCGCGATGAGCCTGGCCACTTCCGTCTTGCCGCGCGCGATCACGTGTCCGTGCGCGGGCAGGATGAACTCGAAAGGCTCGCGCGCGAGGCGCTCGAGCGATTGCACATAGGCGTGCATGTCGCCGTCGGGCGGATCGATTACCGTGGTCGACCCGTTGAGGATATGGTCGCCCGAGAACAGCAGCCCGTCCTCCTCGAGCAGCAGGCAGACGTGGTGCTCGGCGTGCCCGGGCGTGTGCAGCACGCGCAGCGTCGAGTCGCCCACGCGCAGCTTCTCGCCGTCCTCGAGCCGGCGATCGGGCCGGAACGTCCACTCGCGGGCGAAGCCTTCCCCGCTTGCCCGCCCGAGGATCGGCGCGCCGGTGCGCTCCTGCAGCGGCAGCGCACCCGGCAGGTGGTCGGGATGGCCGTGCGTGCAGACGATCGTCTTCAGGCCGTCGCCGACGAAATCGAGGATGCGTTGCACGTGCGCAGCGTCGTCGGGGCCGGGGTCGACGACGAGCCAGTCGCCCGGCTCGCCGATCAGGTAGGTGTTCGTCCCCGGGCCGGTCATGCGTCCGGGGTTGGGCGCCGTGAGCCGGTGCACGTGCTTCAGCAGCGGAACGACGCGCTCCGATTGCCAGTCGAGGCTGTGCTCGGCGCGCCCGTCGGGAACGACCAGCTCCAGTTCGCCGTACGGCAGCTCGTCTTCGCTGAAGCGCTCGAGTTGTCCGCGCAGCCAGCCGGCGCGAGGGCAGGAGATCCACACCTGCTTCTGCGTGCGTGCCCGCTCGAGGATCTCGTCGGTACTGCCGAACGCCGACAGCTGGCGAAGCGTGCGGATCGTCGGGAAGATGATGTTGAATTCGCCGCGCTCGTGCCGCTCGAGCCCGGTCGTCGGATTCACCCAGATCGGCTCGAACTGCTCGCCTTCGTCGGCCACCGGCTCCTGGTACCGGGGCATGCGGGCGACGAAGAAGCGCGCATCGAAGCGTTTGGGCAGGTCGCGATCGGTAATCCAGTGGCTGAACCAGTGCACCTCGTCCAGCGCGAGTCGAAGGCCATGCGCGGCGAGCTGGTCGAAGAGGTTCTCGCCGCGGCGCTCGCCGAGCCGAGCCGCGATGCGAGCCAGTTCGCGCTCGTCGCCGCCGCCGCGCGCGAGCAGCACGCCCAGCTCTTCGAACGCTTCGCGCACGGCAGCCGTCGCGTACGAGAGAATTTCGGGCGCCTGGTCGTCGCGCACGACGGCCAGTCCCCGATCCAGCACAGCCGTGTCGGTGGCATCGACCACGCCGCCCGGAAAGACATAGGCGCCGGGCGCGAAGCTCGCCTTCAGCGAGCGGCGCGTCATCAGCACCTCGGGCCCCCGCTCGGCGTCGCGCAGCAGCAGGATCGTCGCCGCGGGGCGCGGCGTGACCGGCTCGTGCCAGTCGTACAGGCGTTTTCCGGAGCGGACCGTCATGCTGCTGCAGCGCTGTCGGTGGAAGAGGGGGAGCCGCCGATCGGCTCGCCGCTTTCGGCGTGGCGCACGAGCAGCGCCGGCGGCGCGAAGCGGTCGCCGTAGTTTTGCGCAAGCTCGCGCGCGCGCTCGGCGAAACGCTGCACGCCGACGTGGTCGACGAAGCGCAGCGTTCCGCCTGTCCAGGCCGGAAAGCCCCAACCGAAGATCGATCCGATGTTCGCGTCGCGCGGCGTCTCGACGATGCCTTCCTCCCTGCAGCGGATCGTCTCGAGCGATTGCACGTACAGCAGCCGGTCGCGCACGTCTTCGAGCGGAATGGCGCGTTTGGCGCGCTCGAAGGCCTGCAGCCCCGGCCACAGGAACTTCTCGCCATCGGCCGGATATTCGTAGAAGCCGCCGCCCCAGGCGCGGCCCAGCCGCCTGTAGCCGTGCGCCATCTTTTCGAGCACGTAGACGGCGGTTTCAGGAATCCGCCGGCTCTTGCCCGACGAGCGTGAGCCGGCGCCGTGGGATCGAGCGTGGCCGCCCTCGGGCGGGTGGTCGTGCTCGTGCGAGTGGCCGTGCTCGTGCGAGTGGCCGTGCTCGTGCGAATGGCCGTGCTCGTGATGATGCGCGTGCGCATCGTCGGCCGACTCCTGATGCAGCACGTCGTCGGCCAGCTTCAGTGAAACCTCGTCGAGCACCGCGAGCGGTCCGACCGGCATGCCGAGTTGCATCGCCGCGTTCTCGATCAGTGCGGCCGGCACTCCTTCGCCGAGCAGCGCCATGCCTTCGTTCACGTAGGTTCCGAAGACGCGACTCGTGTAGAAGCCGCGTCCGTCGTTGACGACGATCGGCGTCTTGCCCAGTTGCACGACGAAGTCCCATGCCGCCGCCAACGTGTCGGTGGAAGTCTTCTCGCCGCGGATGATCTCGAGCAGCGGCATCCGTTCCACCGGCGAGAAGAAGTGGATACCGACGAAGCGCTGCGGCCGCGACGATGCGTCCGCCAGCCCGCTGATCGGGAGCGTCGACGTGTTCGAGGCGACGATCGCCGTCTCGCCGAGCACCTGCTCGATCGCCCGCGTGACCCTGGCCTTCAACTCGCGATTCTCGAACACCGCCTCGACGACCAGTTCGCATACGGCGAGATCGGCAACCGAGTCGGAAGGGCGGATCCGGGCGAGGATGCGCTCGGCATCCTCGGCGGAGCTTCGTCCCTTGCGCACCCGCTCGGCGAGAAGCTTCGCCGAGGATTCCTTGCCGGCTTGCGCCTTCGTCGCGTCGACGTCGACCAGCACGCAGTCGCTGCCCTTGCTCGCGCACGCCCACGCGATGCCGCCGCCCATCATTCCCGCGCCGACGATGCCGACGCGCGCGATGCGGTGCCTTTCCGCTGACTGCGGACGGCTGCGCCCGCTGCGAATCTCGTTCGCCTGGAAGAACAGCGTGCCGATCATGTTCTTCGCCACCGGATCGACGACCAGTCGTGTCATGTATCGCGACTCGATACGCATCGCCGTGTCGAAATCGACCTGCGCGCCTTCGACGACAGCCGAAAGGATCGCCTCGGGCGCCGGATAGTTGCCGCGTGTCTTCTGCTGCAGCATCGCCGGCGCGATGGCGAGCATCGCAGCCACGGCGGGGCTGGACGGCGTTCCGCCGGGAATCCTGTGCTTCGGGTCGTCCCACGGCTGCCTCGCGTCCGGGTGCGCATCGATCCACGCGAGCGCCAGCGCCATCAGGCGGTCGGCATCGGGCGCCACCGCATCGACGATCCCGAGTTCGAGCGCGCGCGACGGCGGGATGCGACGGCCCTCGGTGAGCAGCGGCAGCGCCTGCTGCAGCCCGAGCAGGCGTACCAGCTTCACGGTTCCGCCGGCGCCGGGCATGAGTCCGAGCGTGACCTCCGGAAAACCGAGTTCGATCGACGGATCTTCCAGGCACACGCGCGCATGGCAGGCGAGGGCCAGCTCGAGTCCGCCACCCAGTGCGCTTCCGTTGATCGCCGCCACCACGGGCCGGCCGAGTCGCTCCAGGCGGCGCAGGCAGGCTTTCAGCGCCTGCACTTCATCGAAGAAGGCCTTTGCGTCCTCCGGTCCGACGGCAAGGAGCGAGTGCAGGTCGCCGCCGGCGAAGAACGTGCGTTTCGCCGACGTCAGGACGACGCCGCGCAGACTCTCGCGTTCGGCCTCGAGGCGTTCGACGATCGCGGCGAGATCTTCGCGAAACGCCGCGTTCATCGTGTTCACCGCCTGATCCGGCGCGTCGAGAACGAGCGTGGCCACGCCTTGCTCGTCCTTCTGGTATCGAATGCCCGACATGCGCTCTCCGGCCCGGGTCTGCCGGGCTGCAGCGATGATCATAAACGCTGGGAGGGGCGCATCTGCGCCCCGGAGTCGCGCAGCGGCGCGGATCGGATCAGATCGGAAGCGCTGCGCCCCAGACCGATTCGACGCTCGCCGTTCCGCGACCGAAGACCAGATCGGCGGTCGCGAGATCGGCGATCAGCGCCGCGCTGTTCGAGACGGCGAGGATGCGCTCTCGCTCGATCGGCCGGCACAGCCCATAGCCCTGCGCATAGTCGATGCGCAACTGGATCAGCGAGCGCACGATCTCGGCGTTCTCGGCCCACTCCGCAACGCAGCCCATGCCGAGTTCGTGTGCAAGTTCCACTACGGCGCGCGTGATCGCGAAGTTGGCGGGGTTCGAGTTCACGTCGCGGATGAAGTTGCCGTCGATCTTCACCAGATCGGCCGGCAGTTCCTTGAGGTAGCTGAACGACGTGTATCCGGCGCCGAAGTCGTCGAGCGCGACCATCGCGCCGAAGGACTTCACCGTGTCGACGAAACGCCGGGTCGTGTTCAGGTCGTAGAGCGCAACGCTCTCGGTGATCTCGAAGCAGATCTTTCGCGTGGAATGCGAATGGTCGCGGATCAGCGCGATCGTGTCCTGCAGGAACTTCTCGTCGTTCAGCGACGCACCGCTCAGGTTGATCGTGCAGAAATCGATGTCGTTGCGGTGTACCGGCTGCGAGTCCAGCCATTCGAGCGTGCTGCGCAGTACCCAGCGGTCGATCTGCGTCATCAACCCGTTTCGTTCGGCGGCAGGGATGAACCGCGACGGCGGCATCACCGCCCCCGACGCGTCGCGCATGCGGATCAGTACCTCATAGCAGAGGCTCGAGCGCGGATTGCGCAGCGACACGATCGGCTGCAGCTGGGTGAAGAAGTTCTCGACCGGCAAGCGCTCCTTCATACCCGCGACGAGCTTGATCTCCTCGAGATAGTCCATCAGCTCGCCGCTGCTCGAATCGAAGGAGATGACCGAGCCGCCACCCAGCCGCTTCGCCTCGGCGCAGGCGCGATCGCTCGCCGTGAGCGCGTCCGGCGCGCGCATCCCCTCGAGCACGCGGATGAGCCCGATGCTGGCGGTGACGCTGAAGGCCTTGTCCTGATAGTGATACGCGCGATCGCTCAGCGCGACCCGCAGCCTCTCGCACAGCGCGCGCGCCGCCTCGAGCGGGAGCGAGTCGATGACGACGACGAACTCGTCGCCG
>CALCZN010000177.1:0-11307 GCA_937903095.1 uncultured Burkholderiales bacterium | reverse complement strand
GTTCACCGCCAGCGCGGGCATCGCATCGCTGGCCGGCGGCGCGCAGAACTGGGTATGGGTGCGCTGCCGGGCGTGGGAGCGCATCGCGCTGGTGGTGGCCGGTGTGCTGCTCGTCTATCCGCACGCCGGCGCCGATGCGGTGGGGCTCGTGCTGCTGGCGGCGGCGCTCGCCTCGCAGCGGCTGCGGATGCGGCGCGAGCGGGTGGTGGCGGCCGCTTGAGGGTTACCGAGGGCCGGCCCTAAGACAGACGCGCGCGGTGCGCGGCGATCGCCGCGCGAACCTGCGCCGGCGCGGTGCCGCCCGGGTGGTTGCGCGACGCGACCGAGCCGTCGAGCGCGAGCACGCCGTGCACGTCGTCGTCGATCAGCGGACTGAACGCGCGCAGTTCGCTCACGCTCAAGTCGGAGAGATCCACGCCGCGGTCGGCCGCCGCACGCACCGCGCGCGCGACCGCCTCGTGCGCGTCACGGAAGGCCAGCCCCTTGCGCACGAGATAGTCGGCGAGGTCGGTGGCGGTGGAGAAGCCCTCGGCGGCCGCTGCCCGCATGCGATCGGCACGCACGCGCACGCCGCCGACCAGGTCGACGAAGATGCGCAGCGTGTCGCCGAGCGTGTCGGCGGTGTCGAACAGCGGTTCCTTGTCTTCCTGGTTGTCCTTGTTGTAGGCGAGCGGCTGGCCCTTCATCAGCGTGAGCAGCGCAACCAGGTGTCCGTAGACGCGGCCCGTCTTGCCGCGCGCCAGCTCGGGCACGTCGGGGTTCTTCTTCTGCGGCATGATCGACGAGCCGGTGCAGAAGCGGTCGGCGAGGTCGATGAAGCCCACGCGCGGCGATATCCACAGCACCAGCTCTTCCGACAGGCGCGAGACGTGCATCATCGCCAGGCTCGCCGCCGCGCAGTACTCGATGGCGAAGTCGCGATCCGAGACCGCGTCGAGCGAATTGCCGCACAGCGCCTCGAAGCCGAGGGCGCGCGCGACCTGTGCGCGGTCGATCGGGTACGAGGTGCCGGCCAGCGCCGCGGCGCCCAGCGGCAGACGGTTCGTTCTACGGCGCGCATCGCCGAAACGCTCGGCGTCGCGCGCGAACATCTCGACGTAGGCGAGCAGGTGATGGCCGAAGGTGATCGGCTGCGCGACCTGCAGATGCGTGAAACCGGGCAGGATCGTCTCCGCGTTCGCTTCGGCCAGGTCGAGCAGCGCGCGCTGCAGCGAGGCGAGCAGCTGCAGCGTGTCGTCGATGCTCGCGCGCAGCCACAGGCGAAGGTCGGTGGCGACCTGGTCGTTGCGCGAGCGGGCGGTGTGCAGCCGCTTGCCCGGCTCGCCCACCAGCTCGGTGAGGCGCTTCTCGATGTTCAGGTGCACGTCTTCGAGGTCGACCGACCAGTCGAAGGCGCCGCGCTCGATCTCGTCGCGGATCTGCGCCATGCCGCGCCGGATGGCGTCCAGGTCGTCGGCGCCGATCAGGCCGGCCGATTCGAGCATCGCCGCGTGCGCGAGCGAGGCCTCGATGTCGAAGGGCGCCAGCCGCCGGTCGAAGCCGACCGACGCGGTGTAGCGTTTGACCAACTCGTCGACCGGCTCGGAGAAGCGTGCCGACCACGCTTGTGATTTTTTCGAAAGTTGATCTGTCATAATCAGCCGGCACGTAGCGATCGAGCCGCGGAATTATACGAGCCGCGACGTGCGTGCTGTCGTTGGGGAGGTCGATGATCGATCGCAGTCCGGGACCGTGCGAAGCGGCCACGCCGGACCTCACGCTGCCGTCCGCCGCGGTGAGCGCTCCGGTCGGCGTCGCGGTGCTGCCGCCGCGCCGCCGCCTCACCGACGGCGCCGATTTCCCGGTCGTTCCCGATTGCTGCAACCTGGGCACGGTCGCCCGCGTGCTCGTTCCGTTGAACGCCGGCGTGCTGCTCGTCGGCTGGCTCGCCTACGCGGGCGGCGCGGCAGCGTGGCCGCTGCTGGAAACGCTGCTGAACGTCAACGCCACGGCGGCCGCGTCGCTGCTGCTGCTGTGCGCGCTGCGGCGCTACGTCAACGGCGCGCGCCAGCCGCTGCAATGGGCCGTCGCGCTCGGCGTGCCGGCGCTGCTCGCCGTCGCGGTCTCGTTCGTCGACGCCGGTTCCGTGCGGCAGGCGGCGCCCGACGCAATCCTGCTGTCGCTCGCGCCGCGCGTGCTGTGCGCGGTGGCCGTGGCCTGGGTCCTGATCGAGTTCCTGCGCCTGCGCCAGCTGTCGCTGCAGCCTTCCCAGGCCGAAGGCCGCCTGCAGGCGCTGCAGGCGCGCATCCGCCCGCATTTCCTGTTCAACAGCCTGAACACGGTGCTCGGACTGATGCGCAGCGACCCGCGCAAGGCCGAACGCACGCTCGAGAACCTCGCCGACCTGTTCCGCGTCTTCATGAAGGACAGCCGCGAGCTGGTTCCGCTCGACGACGAGGTGCTGTTGTGCAAGGAGTACCTGACGATCGAGAAGCTGCGCCTGGCCGACCGGCTCGCGGTGCGCTGGGAGATCGACGACATGCCGGGCGACGCGCTGCTGCCGTCGCTGCTGCTGCAGCCGCTGGTCGAGAACGCGGTGCATCACGGAATCGAACCGAGCGCGAGCCGCGGCGAGATCGTCGTCTCGATCTCGCGCTCGGGCGATCGCGTGCGCGTGGAGATCGTCAATCCGGTGCCGCAATCGGCGCCCAGGCGTGCCGGCAACCACATGGCGCTGTCGAATGTGCGCGAGCGGCTCGACCTCACCTTCGACGTCGAGGGCCAGCTCGAAACCTCGAACGCCGACGGGTGCTTTCGCGTGACCGTGCAGTTCCCCTACAGAAAAGAGAGAAGACGACGAGATGCCAGACGTTCCATCGATCCTGATCGTTGACGACGAACCCGTCGCCCGCTCGAGGCTGCGCGAGCTGCTCGCCGATCTCGCCCCCGACTTCCCGCATCGCATCGTCGGCGAGGCGCCCAATGCGCCCGAGGCGCTGTCGCAGATCGAGGTGTCGCACCCGCAGATCGTGCTGCTCGACATCCAGATGCCCGGCATGACCGGCATCGAGCTGGCGCGCCACATCTCGGCGCGCGCGCAGTCCGATCCGCCGCGCCCGATGCCGCTGATCATCTTCGCCACCGCGCACGACGAGTTCGCGGTCGACGCCTTCGAGGTGCGCGCGATCGACTACCTGCTCAAGCCGGTGCGCGCCGATCGCCTGCGCCAGGCGCTCGAGCGCGCCCTTACGCGCATTCCGCTCGAGCAGGCGCACGCGATCGACCAGCTCGCGCGCGCGACGAATACGCGGCGCCGGCATCTGTCGGTGCACGAGCGCGGTCGCGTCATCCTCGTGCCGCTCGAGCAGGTCATCTACCTGAAGGCCGAGCTGAAATACATCACCGTGCGCTCGAAGGAGCGCGAATACCTGATCGAGGAATCGCTGACCTCGCTCGAGGAGGAATTCGGCGACCGTTTCGTGCGCATCCATCGCAACGCGCTCGTCGCGCGTCCGTCGATCGCCGGTTTCGAGCGCGTGATGCCCGGCGGCGAGGCCGAGGGCGGCGATCCCTACTGGCAGGTCGTGCTGCGCGACATCTCCGAGCGTCTGCCGGTGAGCCGGCGACAATGGTCGACCGTGAAGAACCTGGTCGCCTGAACGCGGGGGAGCAACCGAAACTTGAGCGTCGACAACTCACCGGCACGCGCCGACGCGCCGCAGCGCCTCGTCATCGCATCGCGCGAGAGCCGGCTCGCGATGTGGCAGGCCGAGCATGTGCAGCGGCGCCTGCGCGAGTGCCATCCGCAGTGCGACGTGCAGATCCTCGGCATGACCACCGAGGGCGATCGGCGGCTCGACCGCGCGCTCGCCGAGATCGGCGGCAAGGGTCTGTTCACCAAGGAGCTGGAACTCGCGTTGCTCGACGGGCGCGCCGACCTCGCCGTGCATTCGCTGAAGGACGTGCCGATGGAGGTCGGCGAGCCTTTCGCGCTCGCCGCCGTGCTCGTGCGCGAAGATCCTCGCGACGCCTTCGTCTCGACCACATATGCGTCGCTGGCCGAAATGCCGGCCGGCGCGCGCGTGGGCACCTCGAGCCTGCGTCGCGCCGCGCAGATCCGCCATCGCTATCCGGCGCTCGAGGTGCTGCCGCTGCGCGGCAACGTCGTCACGCGGCTCGCGCGCCTCGACGAGGGACGCTACGACGCGATCGTTCTCGCCGCGGCGGGGCTGAAGCGCCTGGGCCTTGCCGGGCGCATCCGCGCGATCGTCGAGCCGTCGGTCAGCGTGCCGGCGCCCGGGCAGGGCGCGCTGGCGATCGAGACGCTGGCCGTGCGCGCCGACCTCGCGCGCTGGCTCGCGCCGCTGGCCGATGCGCGCACCACCGTGGAGGTGCAGGCCGAACGCACCGTGTCCCGCCTGCTCGGCGGCAGTTGCCGCGTTCCGCTGGCGGCCTGGTGCGTATCCACGCCGTCGGGCGGGCTGAAGCTCGTCGCGCGCGTCGCCTCGGAAGACGGGCGAGCGATGGCCGAGGCGACGGTCGAGTGTGAGGCGGGCGACGCCGACGCGGCGTCGCGGCTCGGCGAGCGCGCGGCGCGCTCGCTGCTCGACCAGGGCGCCGCGCAGTGGCTCGCGTCGTCCTGACGCAGGCGGCGCCGCGCGTCGAAGCGGTGGCGGCGCGCCTGCGCGATCGCGGGCACGAAGTCCTCGCGCTCGCGCTCACCCGCATCGTCGCGCGCGAGCGCGCGCAGCTGCGCGAGGCGATCGGCCGCATCGATTCCTTCAACGTCGTCGTTCTCGTCAGTCCGGCGGCCGTGCAGCTCGCCGCGCGACTCGCGCCCGAGTGGCCCGAGCGGACGGCGGCCGCTGTCGTCGGCCCGGGAAGCCGGGCGGCTTTCGACGAAGCGGGTTTCCGCCGCGCGCCGCTGCGCATCCTGTCGCCCGAGGAGCCGCCGTTCGACGGCGCCGCGCTCGCCGCCTTGCCGCCGCTCGACCAGCCGACCGGGCTGCGCGTGCTGGTGCTGCGCGGCGAGAGCGGATCCGACGCGTGGATCGATGCGCTGCGCGCGCGCGGGGCGAGCGTCGAGGTGGTCGCGGCATACCGGCACGAAGCGATCGATCCCGATGCCGGCGCGCTCGACGCCTTGCGTGGCTGGCTTGGCGACGAAGCCCGGCCGCTGTGTTTCGTCGTCGCGCAGGCGGCCGGCGTCGAGCGTCTGGACACCGTTCTGGCGCGCGCGGGGCTGCGCGAGCGCGCGAAGCGCCGCATCGCTCTCGCGATCCATCCGCGCATCGCGCAGGCGCTGCGCGACGCCGGCTGGCGCGACGTGCGTTCGATCGCGCCCGGCGAACAGGCGCTGGCGCGCGCGCTAGAATCCGCTTCCGATTCGTCGAGCCCTCATGTCGTCTGAACGCGAAAGCGCAGTGCAGGCCGCGCTCCCCGAGGCCGGCGGAAAAGAGACCTCGTCCACGCAGTTGCGGCGCAACGCGCCGCTGTGGCTCTCCGTCGCGGCGCTCGCAGTTGCGCTGCTCGGCTTCCTGCTGTCGGTTCCGCGCATCGGCTCGCTGCAGTCCGAAGCCACGCGCCGGCTGCAGACGATCGACGATCGGCTCGCCGAGCTGCAGTCGGCCGACCAGCCGATGCGCGCCGAGCTGCGCGACCTGCGCGATCGCCTGGCCGTGCTCGAGCGGCGCGGTTTCGACATCGCGAGCCTGCAGGCGCAGGTGGAGAACCTGTACCGCAACCTCGCGGAAGACTCCACCGACGTCCTGCTCGCCGAAGTCGAATCGTCGCTGGTGCTCGCCGGGCAGCAGCTGGCGCTGGGCGTCGGGGCGCAATCGGCGCTCGCCGCCATGCAGGAGCTGGACGCGCGCCTGGCCCGCCAGGACGACCCCGGCCTGCAGCCGCTGCGCGCATCGCTGCTGCACGACATCGAGCGCGTCAAGGCGTACCCGGCCGCCGACATCGGCTCGCTCGCGCTGCGACTCGACGCGCTGATGCGCTCGATCGACGGCTTCCCGCTGCTGTCGTCGGTCACCAGCCGCCGTCGCGGCGCGAACGCGCAGCCGAGCGGGCTCGGCGCGTTGCGCGACGAGCTGGAGCAGCTCTTCCGCGTGCGCAGGGTCGATGCGCCCGATGCGATGCTGCTCGCGCCCGAGCAGTCGTATTTCCTGCGCGAGAACCTGCGCCTGCTGCTGCTGAACGCGCGACTGTCGCTGCTGTCGCGCAACGAGAAGCTGTTCCGCGACGACGTCGGGCGCGCGATCGACTGGCTGCGCACCTATTACGACGACGACGACCGCGCGGTGGCCGGCGCCGTCGCGCAATTGCGCCAGCTGTCGGGCACGCGCATCGTGCTCGAGCCGCCCACGCTCGCCGAGAGCCTGTCGGCCGTCCGGGCGGCGCGCGCCGCGCGCGCCACGCGCGACGCCACGCGCTGAGCGGGCGACACGATGAGACGGGTCGTCTGGGCGCTGCTCATCGTCTCGGCTGCGGTCGGGCTGGCGATGCTGATGCGCTTCAATCACGGAAACGTCGCGGTGCTGTGGCCGCCGTACCGGGTCGACGTGTCGGCGAATCTCGCGGTGCTGATCCTGATCGCCGCCTTCGCCGCGGTGCACTGGCTGCTGGTCGCGCTCTCCGGCGCGTGGCGCCTGCCCACCCGCGTGCGCGAATACCGCGAGCGGCGTCGTCGGGAGAGCGCGCTGGTGTCGCTGCGCGACGGCGTGCTCGCGTTGTTCGAGGGGCGCTTCGGCCGCGCCGAGCGCCTGGCGCAGAGCGCGCTGGTCGATACCTCGCTCGCCGGCGCCGCCTCGCTGGTGGCGGCCCGCGCGGCGCACCGCATGCATCAGCCCGAGCGTCGCGATCGCTGGCTCGAATCGGCGCGCGACGAACCCGGCGCCTGGCATGCGCAGCTGATGACGAGCGCCGAGCTGGCGCTGGAGGACCAGCGGCCGGAAGACGCGCTGGCGGCGATCGAGACGCTGCGCGCGGGCGGTCCGCGCCACCTGCATGCGCTGCGCCTGTCGCTGCGCGCGCAGGAACTCGTACAGGACTGGAGCGGGCTGCTGCAGACGCTGGCCGAACTCGGGAAGCGCGACGCGATGCCGGAGCCGGCGATCCGCGGACTGAAGATCCGTGCGTATCGCGCCCTCTTCGCCGCGCCGCATGCCGACGCCGGCGAACTGCAGAAGCGCTATGCCTCGCTGGCCGCCGGCGACCTCGCGATCGACGAGGTGGTCGAGGCGGCTGCGCGCGCCTTCGTGCGGATCGGTCGTCCCGACCTGGCCGCGCGCGCGATCGAGCGCGCGCTCGATGCCCGCTGTGCCGAGCGGCTGGTGGCGCTGTACGCCGACCTCGACGAGGTGCCGGCACGCGAGCGGCTGGGCAATGCCGAGCGATGGCGCACTCGTTACGGCGACGACGCGGTCCTGCTGTCGGCGCTCGGGCGGCTTTGCGCAGTGGAGGGCCTGTGGGGCAAGGCCGAGGAGTTCCTGCTGCTCGCCGAGCATGCCGGCCCGGGGCCGCGCGCGCATCTCGCGCTGGCGCGGCTGTACGAAGCGATGGGGCGCACCGAGGAGGCGAACCGCCGCTTCCGGCTCGCCGCGCTGGGCAGCGCCGATCAGCCCTCGGGCGAGGCGCCGGCGCGATAGGGCGAGCGCTCGCGCAGCTCGTCGAGGTAGTCGCCCACGCGCAGATCCTCGTGCGCGAGATAGCGCTCGACGGCGTCGGCGAAAGCCGGCTCGGCGAGCCAATGCGCCGAGGTCGTCGGCACCGCCTCGAAGCCGCGCGCCAGCTTGTGCTCGCCCTGCGCGCCGCCTTCGACGATTCGCAGGCGCAGCGCGATCGCGATCTCTATCGCCTGGTAGTAGCACAGCTCGAAGTGCAGCATCGGCACGTCGGCGATCGCCCCCCAGTAGCGTCCGTACAGCCGTTCTTCGTCGTGCACGAAGAGCGCCGACGCGATTGGCTTCGCGTCGCGCTCGGCGACCACCAGCAGCAGATGCTCGGGCATCGTCTCGCCGATGCGCTCGAAGAACTCCTGGTTCAGATACGGCGTCGACAGGTGCGCCGCATACGTGGCCTCGTAGCAGCGCACGAAGAAGCGCCAGTCCGATTCGCGGATTCCGGTTCCGTGCAGGCGGCGAATGCGCACGCCCGCTTCGGTCACGCGCCGGCGCTCGGCGCGGATCTTCTTGCGCTTCGGTTGCGCGAGCGTCGCGAGGAAGGCGTCGAAATCCGGATACGCGTCGTTTCGCCAGTGGAACTGCACGCCGTGGCGCAGCAGCAGCCCGGCCTCGCGCAGCAGCGCCGCTTCCGCGGCTGGCGGGAAGAGCACGTGCAGCGACGACAGCGCCGAACCGCGCGCGAGCGCGAGCAGCGCGTCGATCGCCGCGCGCTGCGCCGTCGCGTCGCGCGCCGCGATGCGCACGCCGGGCACCGGCGTGAACGGCACGGCGACCAGCCACTTCGGGTAGTAGCGGCGGCCGCTGCGCTGCCAGGCATCGGCCCAGGCCCAGTCGAAGACGTATTCGCCGTACGAGTGCGACTTGCGGTACAGCGGAACGATGGCGGCCGGGCCGGCCCGGTCGTGAACGAGCAGGTGCTGCACCTGCCATCCGGTGTGCGAACCGACGCAGCCCGAGCGCTCGAGCGCATCGAAGAACTCGTGGCGCAGGAACGGCTGCGCGCGCTCGCGTCCCGCCGCCGCGGCAGCGAGGCGATTCCATTGCGCCGCGTCGATCGCCGCCGCGTTCGGAAGAATGCGCGTGCGATAATCGTTTCGCACTCGACCGTCCGCCAGAAGAAACCTCCTTCGATGCGCATCGCTGCCGCGCAGATCAACCCTGTCGTCGGCGACTTCGACGGCAACGCACAGCGGATTATCGCTTCGGCGCACGAGGCCGCCGCAATGGGCGCACGGGTATTGGTCACGCCCGAACTGGCGCTGGTCGGCTACCCGCCCGAAGACCTGCTGTTTCGCATCGCCTTCCTCGAA
The DNA here is from genome assembly GCA_937903095.1 of uncultured Burkholderiales bacterium. Lineage (GTDB taxonomy): Bacteria > Pseudomonadota > Gammaproteobacteria > Burkholderiales > Burkholderiaceae_E > Zeimonas. The sequence continues at coordinate 2,330 of CALCZN010000177.1, read as the reverse complement.
GGATCGCAGCGCGCCTTGCGCAGGGTGTGCAGCGAAACCGCCTCGCTCGACCTGCATCTGCTGGTCGGTCGTCCGGCGCTCGACGGCAGCGCCCGCTACAACGCGGCGAGCCTCGTGCACCGCGGCCGCGTCGTCGCCGAATACCACAAGCACGAGCTGCCGAACTACCGCGTCTTCGACGACGAGCGCTATTTCTCGCCGGGCAGCGAGCCGCTCGTCTTCGAGGTCGACGGCGTGCGCTTCGGCGTGCTCGTCTGCGAAGACTACTGGTTCGCGCACGCGCCGCAGCGCGCGGTCGCGGCGGGCGCGCAGGTGCTGCTCGCGCTGAACGCATCGCCCTACGAGACCGACAAGCAGCATCGCCGGCTCGATGTCGCGCGCGCGAACGTGTCGAAGCTCGGCGTGCCGATGCTCGCGGCGAATCTCGTCGGCGGCCAGGACGAACTCGTCTTCGACGGGCTTTCCTTCGCGCTGAACGCCGACGGCCGGCTCGCCGCGCAGGCGCCGGCCTTCGACGAGGCGCTGTTCGTCGCCGAACTCGTGCCCGGAGCCGCACCGGCCTTTGCCGTCGGCGCCACGCCTTCCGAGCAGGCCATCGAGGAACAGCTGTACGCCGCGCTCGTGCTCGGCACGCGCGACTACGTCGAGAAGAACGGCTTTCCGGGCGTGCTGCTCGGCCTGTCCGGCGGCGTCGATTCCGCGCTCACGCTCGCCATCGCGGTCGATGCGCTCGGCGCGCAGCGCGTGCGCGCGGTGATGATGCCTTCGCCGTATACGGCGGACATCTCGCTGGTCGATGCGCGCGACATGGCTGCGCGCCTGGGCGTGCGCTACGACGAGATTCCGATCGCGCGCTGCTTCGACGCCTTCCTGCAGACGCTCGATCCGTACCTGCCGGGGCCGGCGGACATCACGCAGGAGAACCTGCAGGCGCGCATCCGCGCCGTCTTCCTGATGGCGCTGTCGAACCGCACCGGCTCGCTCGTGCTCACCACCGGCAACAAGAGCGAGATGGCGGTGGGCTATAGCACCTTGTACGGCGACATGGCCGGCGGCTTCGCGGTGATCAAGGACGTCGTCAAGACGATGGTGTGGCGCCTGTCGAAGTGGCGCAACGCGCGCGGCGAGGTGATCCCCGAGCGGATCATCACGCGCGCGCCTTCGGCCGAGCTGAAGCCGGGGCAGGTCGACCAGGATTCGCTGCCGCCCTACGAGGTGCTCGATGCGATCGTCGCGCAGTACGTAGAGCTGGATCGCAGTGTCGAGGAGATCGCCGCCGGCGGCATCGACGACGCGACGGTGCGGCGCGTCACGCGGCTGATCCGCAGCGCCGAGTACAAAAGGCGCCAGGCGCCGCTCGGCATCCGCGTCACGCACCGCGCGTTCGGCCGCGACTGGCGCTATCCCGTCACCTCGCGCTTTCGCGACTGAGGGTCGACTCGGGTACGATTCAGCCTTTGCCAACGCCGTCGCCTGCCCGGCAGGAACCACGGGCAGCCGATGCGCAGTCTCGGAGCCAGCATGAAGAAGATTACGGCGATCATCAAACCGTTCAAGCTCGACGAGGTGCGTGAAGCGCTCGCCGAGGTCGGTGTGACGGGTCTGACCGTGACCGAGGTGAAGGGTTTCGGCCGCCAGAAGGGGCATACCGAGCTGTATCGCGGCGCCGAATACGTGGTGGACTTCCTGCCCAAGATCAAGCTGGAGATCGCGGTCACCGACGACCGCGTGGACGCGGTGACCGAGGCCATCATCAGGGCTGCCGGTACCGGCAAGATCGGCGACGGCAAGATCTTCGTATGGGACCTGGAGCAGGTGGTGCGTATCCGCACCGGTGAACTGGACGGCGACGCGCTGTAGCCGCGGCTATTCCTCCACCCGGTCGCGGCCCTGGTGCTTGGCGCGATAGAGCGCCGCATCGGCGCGCGCGAACAGCGTCGCGCGGTTGTCGCCGCGGTGCGCTTCGGCGACGCCGATGCTGGTGCGCACGTGCAGGGCGGGATCGATGCCCGGCAGTTCCAGGGAGCGGGTGGCGGCGAGCAGGCGGCCGGCGATCGCCAGCGCCTGTTCGCGGTTGGCATCCATGCAGACGACCGCGAACTCCTCCCCGCCGATCCGTCCCAGCCGGTCGCGCCCGCGCAGCTGCGCCTGCCAGGCCTGCGTGGTCGCGCGCAGGACTTCGTCGCCGGCTGCATGGCCATAGCGGTCGTTGATCGTCTTGAAGTGGTCCAGATCCAGCAACAGCACCGAGACCGGAGCCTGCAACTGCGCCGCCTCGGCAAGTGCGCGCTCGGCGATCTTCTCGATGGCACGGCGGCTGGCCACCTCGG
>CALCZN010000176.1:0-7547 GCA_937903095.1 uncultured Burkholderiales bacterium | reverse complement strand
GTTCCTTTCCGCGAAGACGCGCAGGTCTTCGCAGGCCCGGGGCGTCCACCCGCTGCCCCCGAGCAGCACGAGCGGGCGCCTGGCGCCGGCGAGCATCTCGCGCAATCGCTCGATGTGGACCGTGCCGGGGCTTGCGCGAACCGGCGAATGCGGGGCGGCGTCCGATACGCTCGCGCGCGCCGAGAGCACGTCTTCGGGCAGCGCGAGCACCACCGGCCCCATCCGCCCGCTCGTCGCCGTCTGGAATGCGCGCGCGAGGTACTCGGGAATGCGCTCGACACGGTCGATCTGCGCGACCCACTTCGTCATCGGGCCGAACATGCGCCGGTAGTCGATCTCCTGGAACGCTTCGCGGTCGGCGAAGTCGGTGCCGACCTGCCCGACGAGCACGACCATCGGCACCGAGTCCTGGAAGGCCGCGTGCACCCCGACCGATGCGTTCGTCGCCCCGGGTCCGCGCGTGACCATCACCACGCCGGTTCGACCGGTGAGCTTCGCGTAGGCGTCGGCCATGTAGGCTGCGCCGCCTTCCTGTCGACAGACGACGAAGCGCATTCGATCGCGGTGTCGATACAGGCCGTCCAGCACGGCGAGGTAGCTCTCGCCGGGAACGCCGAACACGGTGTCGACGCCCTGGCCGAGCAAGGCGTCCGCGACGATGTGTCCGCCGCTGCGCTCGCGCGCCGAAGATGTCTCGTCCAAGTCGCTTCTCCTCGACGGCGATTGTAGGTCGGCCGGTCGAGCCGGCGCCCGTGCGCGACGGGGGATAATGCCGGCGATGTTCAACGCCGCCGACCACGAGTTCATGCTGCACGCGCTGCGGCTCGCCGCGCAGGGCATGAACACCTGCACGCCGAATCCGCGCGTCGGCTGCGTGATCGTGCACGAGCACGCGATCGTCGGCGAAGGCTGGCATCGGCGCCGCGGGGAGGCGCATGCCGAAGTGCTCGCACTCGCCGAGGCCGGTTCGCGAGCGCAGGGCGCCACCGCCTACGTGACGCTCGAGCCGTGCAACCACCACGGAAGCACGCCGCCGTGCGTGGACGCGCTGATCGAGGCGCGCATCGGACGCGTGGTCGCCGCCATGGAGGATCCGAATCCGGCGGTGAACGGGCAGGGCCTCGAGCGGCTGCGCGCGGCCGGCATCGACGTGCGCTGCGGACTGCTGGCGCAGGAGGCGCGCGAGCTGAACATCGGCTTCGTCTCGCGAATGACGCGCGGACGTCCGTGGGTGCGGATGAAGGTCGCGGCGAGCCTGGACGGACGCAGCGCGCTGCCCGACGGACGCAGCCAGTGGATCACCGGCGAGCCCGCGCGCATCGACGGGCATGCGTGGCGCGCGCGCGCCTGCGCGTTGCTCACCGGCATCGGCACGGTGCGCGACGACGACCCGCAGATGAACGTGCGGCACGTGCGCACCACGCGACAGCCGCTGCGCGTGCTCGTCGATTCGCGGCTCGAGGTGAACGTCGCCGCGCGCATCGTCGAGGGCGGCAACACGCTGGTGGTGTGCGCGCTCGATCCGGTGCAGCGCGCCGAAAAGACGAGCGCGCTGGTCGATCTCGGTTGCGAGGTCGTCACGCTCGCCGGTCCGGGCGGCAAGGTCGATCTCATGGCGCTGCTCGGCGAGCTGGCGCGGCGCGGGATCAACGAATTGCACGTGGAAGCGGGCTCGAAGCTCAACGGGTCGTTGCTGCGGGCGGACTGCGTCGACGAGCTGCTGCTGTACGTCGCGCCCACGCTGCTCGGCGACGCCGTCCCCCTCGCCGCGCTGCCGGCTGCCGAGGCGATCGATCGGGGCGTTGCGCTGCGCTTCCAGTCGATCGAGCGCATCGGAGACGATCTGCGCATAATCGCGCGCCGACCCGACAGGATCTGAAAACCATGTTCACCGGAATCGTCGCGGCCGTCGGCCGCATCGAGGAAGTCGAATCGCTCGGCGAGCAGGCCGGCGTTCGCATCGCGGTAGACGCGGGCGATCTCGACCTGCGTGACGTCGCGCCGGGCGACTCGATCGCCGTGCAGGGCGCGTGCATGACGGTCGTTCGCATCGACGGTCGCCGCTTCTTCGTCGACGTCTCCGCCGAGAGCCTGTCGAAGACGGTCGGGCTCGATGCGCCCGGCGAGGTCAATCTCGAGAAGGCCCTCACGCTCGCCGACCGGCTCGGCGGACACCTCGTGTCCGGGCACGTCGACGGCATCGGCGAAGTCGTGTCCTTCGAGCCGGTCGGCGAATCCTGGCGGCTCGTCGTACGCGCCGGCGAGGCGCTCGGCAAGTATCTCGCCTACAAGGGTTCGATCACGGTGAACGGCGTCAGCCTGACGGTCAATCGCGTCGTCGATACCGAGGCGGGCACCGAGTTCGAGATCAACCTCGTGCCGCACACGCTGCGCGTCACGACCCTGCATTCGCTGCACGCCGGCAGACGCGTGAACCTCGAAATCGACCTGATCGCGCGCTACGTGGAGCGCATGCTCGCCACCGGTAGAATCCCTCGATGACCCTGTCCAGCACTGCCGAAATCATCGCCGAGATCGCCGCCGGCCGGATGGTGATCCTCGTCGACGAGGAAGACCGCGAGAACGAAGGCGATCTGCTCCTCGCTGCCGATTGCGTCACGCCCGAGGCGATCAACTTCATGGCGCGCTACGGGCGAGGGCTGATCTGCCTGACGCTCACCGAGGAGCACTGCCGGCAGCTTCGGTTGCCGCTCATGGTCGAGAACAACGCGGCGCGCCACGGAACGAACTTCACCGTTTCGATCGAGGCCGCCGAAGGCGTCACCACCGGAATTTCGGCGGCCGACCGGGCGCGCACGGTGCAGGCGGCGGTTGCCCGCGACGCGCGGCCCGAGGACGTCGTCCAGCCGGGCCACATCTTTCCGCTGATGGCGCAGCCGGGCGGCGTGCTGATGCGCGCCGGGCATACGGAGGCCGGCTGCGACCTGGCGAGACTCGCCGGGCGCACGCCGGCGGCCGTCATCTGCGAGGTCCTCCGCGACGACGGATCGATGGCCCGGCTGCCCGATCTCATCGAGTTCGCCGCGGCGCACGGCCTGAAGATCGGCGCCATCGCCGACCTCATCCAGTACCGCAGCGCGCACGAGAGCCTGATCGAGCGCGTAGCGGAGCGGGCCATCGATTCGCGCTGGGGGCCGCTGACGCTCGTCGCGTATCGCGACCAGGTCGCCCGCTCGGCGCACCTGGCGCTGGTGCACGGCGTGATCGAGCGCGAACGCGAAACGCTCGTTCGCGTGCACGAGCCGCTGTCGCTTATCGACCTGCTCGATGCGGGCTCGAAGCTTCACTCGTGGCCGCTCGATCGCGCGATGGAGCGCATCGTCGGGCAGCAGAGCGGCGTCGCGGTACTGTTGAACTGCGCGCAGTCGGCCGATGCGCTGTTCGACGAACTCGAAGCGCTCGACGAAGGCGCGGCGCGTGCCCATGCGCGTCGCAGAAGCGGCAAGCTCGATCTGCGCACTTACGGAATCGGGGCGCAGATCCTGAAGGATCTCGGCGTCGGTCGCATGCGTCTGCTGTCGCAGCCGCGCAAGATGCCGAGCATGACGGGCTACGAGCTCGAGGTGGTCGGTTTCGAATCGATGGAGGAGGGGCAGTGACCATGGAAATCGAGGTATTCCAGTCGGATCTCGACGGCAGCGGACTGCGCATCGGAATGGTCCAGTCGCGCTTCAACGAGCCGGTGGCCCAGATGCTGCGCGATGCCTGCCTCGACGAGCTGGTTTCGCTCGGTGTCGCCGCGGAAGACATCTTCGTGTGCACGGTTCCGGGCGCGCTCGAGGTGCCGGTCGCGTTGCAGCAGCTGGCGGCAAGCGGCGAGTTCGACGCGCTCATCGCGGTCGGCGCGGTGATTCGCGGCGACACCTATCACTTCGAGGTCGTCTCCAACGAAAGCGCCGCGGGCGTCGCGCGCGTCGCGCTCGACTTCAATCTTCCGGTGGCCAACGCGATCCTCACCACCGACACCGACGAACAGGCGCAGGCGCGCGCCGACGCGAAGGGCGCCGAGGCTGCGCGCGTCGCGGTCGAGATGGCCAATCTCGCTTCGTCGCTGTCGGCGCTCGGCGGCGACGAGGATGACGACGAGGACGATGAGGACGATTACGACGACGACGATGACGAGGATGATGAGGACGAAGACGATGACGACGAGGACGACGAGGAGCTTCAGGTAGAGGAAGAGGACGACGACGAGCCGGCTCGACCGGGACGGGGGCGTCGCGAATGACCGAACCGGGAAAGCCGCCTCGGCGCGAAGGGGCGTCGGGCGCGGCCTCCGGATCGAACCGCAGGACCTCCGGCGGCACGCCGCCGAAGAGCGCCCGCCGCCGTGCGCGCGAACTCGCGCTGCAGGGCCTGTACCAATGGCTGCTCGCGCGCGAGGACGCCGGCGCGATTCACGCGCATCTCACCGAAACGCCCGGCTTCGAGAAAGCCGACCACGAGCATCTCGACGCGCTGCTGCACGGAGCGATTCGCATCGCCGACGAACTCGACGCGCAGATCGAGCCTCATCTCGATCGTCGCATCGGCGAGCTGAGCCCGGTCGAGCACGCCGTGCTGATGCTTGCCACTTTCGAGCTGCTTCGCATGCCCGAGATCCCCTATCGCGTCGTGCTGAACGAGGCGGTCGAGATCGCCAAGAGCTTCGGCGGGCCGGAGGGCTTCCGGTACGTCAACGCGGTGCTCGACCGCGTCGCTGCGCGCCTGCGGCCGCTCGAGTTTCCACAGGCGGGCTGACCTCGTGCCCGGCGAGTTCGAGGTCATCCGCCGGTTCTTCGATCGCGGCCCTGCGCGCGACGCGCGGCTGGGCGTGGGCGACGATTGCGCGCTGCTCGCGCCGCTCGATCCGCACGCCGTGTTCGCGATCTCCACCGACCTGCTCCTCGAGGGCCGCCACTTCTTCGTCGGCGCCGACCCCGCGTCGCTCGGCCACAAGTCGCTGGCGGTGAATCTCTCCGATCTCGCCGCAATGGGGGCGCGCCCGCGCGCGTTCACGCTGGCGATCGGCCTGCCCGAGATCGACGAACGGTGGCTCGCCGCCTTCTGCGAAGGGCTCTTCGCATTGGCGGATCGCCACGGCTGCGAGCTGGTCGGCGGCGACACCACGCGCGGACCGAGGACGATCTGCATCACGGTCTTCGGCGAGGTGCCCGAGAGCGCGGCGCTGCGCCGCGACGGGGCGCAGCCCGACGACGATCTCTGGGTTTCGGGCGTCCTGGGCGCGGCTGCCTTTGCCGTTCGCGAGCGCAATGCCGGGCGCGCATTGGCGCCCGACGACGAAGCGTCGATCCGCCTCGACCGTCCGCAGCCGCGCATCGAACTCGGGCTCGCGTTGCGCCACCTGGCGCGTTCGGCGATCGATCTCTCCGACGGGCTGCTCGGCGATCTCGGCCACATCGTCGAACGTTCGCGCGTCGGCGCGGAGATCGACTGGCCGGCGGTGCCGGTCGATGCCCGGCTGCGGTCGCTGGGCGACGGAGAACGGTTGCGCCTGGCCTTGTCGGGCGGCGACGACTACGAACTGCTGTTCAGCGCCGCTCCCGAGAACCGGACAGCGATCGCCGCCGTCGGTGCGCGGCTGGGATTGCCGCTGGCGCGCATCGGCCGCGTCGTCTGCGGCTCGGCGATCCGCGTGCGCGATGCGCGCGGACGCGCGCTGCCCGTCGAAGCACGTGGATTCGACCACTTCGCGTGAGCGTGCGCCGGTGCGCATTCCGGTGCGGGCCGACTCGCGCTTCATGCGCGTGCGGCTGTCGCGCTGGATCGCGATGGGCTTCGGCAGCGGGCTGTCTCCCTTCGCCCCCGGCACCGTCGGCACGCTGTGGGCGTGGCTCGCCTTCGCCGTGCTCGAGCGCTGGATCCCGCCGATCGGCTGGGCGGCGCTCGTCGTCGGCGGCTTCGCGCTCGGCATCTGGGCCTGCACCCGCACGTCGCGCGATCTCGGCGTGCCCGATCACGGCGCGATCGTATGGGACGAGATCGTCGCGTTCTGGCTCGTGCTGCTCTTCGTGCCGGCCGGCTTCGGCGACCGCCTCGGCGCGTTCGTCGTCTTTCGTTTCTTCGACATCGTCAAGCCGCCGCCGATCCGCCACTTCGAGCGCACCCTGAAGGACGGCCTCGGTATCATGTTCGACGACGTGCTGGCGGCGTTCTATACGCTGCTGCTGTTCGCGCTCTGGTATCGCTGAACGCAACGCCGAAGCGAATCGCAAGCCCAGCTTCCCCGAACGATGCAGGCGCCGCGCAACGCAATGAATCCCGATTCGCCCAATGCACTGCTGGAAGCGGCGCATCGCTGGAGCGACGTCGTCCAGGCCGCCGTTGCACTCGGGCGTGCGCTCGAGGCGCGCGGCTGGATGATCGCAACCGCGGAGTCGTGCACCGGCGGCTCGATCGCACGCGCGCTCACCGAGATCGGCGGCTCGAGCGCGTGGTTCGAGCGCGGCTTCGTCACCTATACCGATGCGTCGAAGCTCGACCTGCTCGAGGTGCCCGCGGAAGTCCTCGCTTCGTGCGGCGCCGTCAGCGAGGCGGTCGCGGCCCGCATGGCCGAAGGCGCGTTGAAGCGCAGCCGGGCGCAGCTGGCGCTGTCGGTCACCGGGATCGCCGGGCCCGGCGGAGCGACCCCCGACAAGCCGGTGGGCACCGTCTGCTTCGGCTGGGCGTCGATCGGCGAGGCGCCGCGCACGGCCACGATGCATTTCGCGGGCGACCGCGCGGCGGTGCGCGACGCCTCGGCGCTGCATGCGTTGCGCGGCGCGCTCGAACGTCTCGCAGACGGGCGGCCTACGCCCTTGAGCTGATTGTTTATACAGTAGTTTCGTGCCATACTCCGGATCGTTCTCACCGCACCCGGACGAGGCAGGCAGATGGAAAAAGTGATCCCGATGGAAGACGCGAAATCCCGTACCGAGCGCGCGAAGGCCTTGTCCGCGGCGCTGGCGCAGATCGAGAAGCAGTTCGGCAAGGGCTCGGTGATGAAGTTCTCCGATGCCGACGTCTCGCGCGACATCCAGGTCGTATCCACCGGCTCGCTGGGCCTCGACATCGCACTGGGCGTAGGCGGCCTGCCGCGCGGGCGCGTCATCGAGATCTACGGCCCCGAGTCGTCGGGCAAGACCACGCTCACGCTGCAGGTCATCGCCGAGATGCAGAAGCTCGGCGGCACCTGCGCCTTCATCGATGCCGAGCACGCGCTCGACGTGCAGTACGCCTCCCGGCTCGGTGTCGACCTCGAAGAGCTGCTCATCTCGCAGCCCGACACCGGCGAGCAGGCGCTCGAGATCACCGATGCACTGGTGCGCTCCGGCTCGGTGGATCTCATCGTCATCGACTCGGTCGCCGCGCTCACGCCGAAGGCGGAAATCGAAGGCGAGATGGGAGATTCGCTGCCCGGCCTGCAGGCGCGCCTGATGTCGCAGGCACTGCGCAAGCTCACCGGCACGATCAACCGCACCAACACCACCGTCATCTTCATCAACCAGATCCGCATGAAGATCGGCGTCATGTTCGGCAATCCCGAA
>CALCZN010000175.1:0-10308 GCA_937903095.1 uncultured Burkholderiales bacterium | reverse complement strand
CATCGGCGGCATCGAGCACGCCGTGCTGCACCTGCTGTACGCGCGCTTCTGGACGAAGGTGATGCGCGACCTGCGCGGCGACTTTCCCGGCGATCCGGATCGCGGCCTGGTGCGCTTCGACGAGCCCTTCAGCAACCTGCTGTGCCAGGGGATGGTGCTCAACGACATCTACTCGCGGCGCAACGAACGCGGCGGCATCGAGTACTTCTGGCCCGACGACATCGAAACCGACTACGACGCCGCAGGCAAGCCGATCGCATGGCGTTCGAAGACCGACGGGGTGCCCGTCGAGTACGGCGGCATGGGCACGATGTCGAAGAGCAAGAACAACGGCGTCGATCCGCAGGCGCTGATCGATCGCTACGGCGCCGACACCGCGCGCCTGTTCGTGATGTTCGCCTCGCCCCCGGAGCAGACGCTCGAATGGTCGGGCGCCGGCGTCGAGGGCGCGCAACGCTTCCTGCGCCGATTGTGGACCTGCGCCTTCGCGCAGCACGCCGCGCTGTCGGCCGGTCCCGGCGCGCCGGCGATCGATCCGCAGGCGCTCGACGATGCACAGAAGGCGCTGCGCCGCGAGGTGCACACGATCCTGCGCCAGGCCGACTACGACTATCGCCGCAAGCAGTACAACACCGTCGTGTCGGCGGCGATGAAGATGCTCAACGCGATCGAGGCGGCGAAGCTCGCCCCCACCTCCGTTTCCGACGAGGTGATGCGGGAAGCCCTGTCGATCCTGATCCGCATGCTCTATCCGGTGGTGCCGCACATCGGACACGCCCTGTGGCGCGAGCTCGGCTTCGAGGCGGCGCTCGGCGACCTGCTCGACGCCCCATGGCCGCAGGTGGACGAACGCGCGCTCGAACAGGACACGATCGAACTCGTGCTGCAGATCAACGGCAAGGTGCGCGGTTCGGTGCGCGTGCCCGCCTCCGCCGACGACGAATCGATCCGCAGCGCCGCGCTCGCAACCGACGCCTTCTCCCGCCACGGCGAAGGCCGCACCCCGCGCAGGATCGTCGTCGTGCCGGGGCGGCTGGTGAATGTGGTTGTTTGAGGAGGTGAAGGGTGAAGGGTGAAGGGTAAAGGGGGCCGAGCCGATGCGACGAGCACTCCGCTTTGCGTTGCCCCGCCCCGCCGCGCAACGGCGCCGGCCGAACCCCCTTCACCCTTCACCCTTCCCCCTTCACCGCGCCGCGCAGCGGCGCTCCACATTACGCGCGCTGAGCATCGCGGCCACGGCCGCGATGCTCAGCGCGCCACTCGCCGGCTGCGGCTTCCACCTGCGCCGCTCGGCCGACCTCCCGTTTCGCACGCTGTACACGAACTTCGCGCCGACCTCGGCGATCGGCGCGGAGTTCCGTCGCCTGGTGCGGGTCGCGCAGGACACGCGCATCGTGGACGACCCGAAGGAAGCCGACGCGCGACTCGAGGTGCTCTCCGAGGCGCGCGAGAAGGAGGTCGTCGGCTACTCGTCCAGCGGCCGGCCGCGCGAATACCAGTTGCGGCTTCGCTTCACCTTCCGCGTGGTTGCGCGCGACAGCACGGTGCTGCTGCCGCCCACCGAGATCGTGCTGCATCGGGACATCACGTCGAGCGACATCGAGCAGGTCGCCAAGCAGCAGGAAGAAGAGCTGCTGTACAAGGAGATGCAGTCGGATCTCGTCCAGCAGCTGCTGCGCCGCCTCGCGGCGCTCGGCAGCAAATGACCCAGTTGCGCGCCGACGCGCTCGCCGGCGCGCTTGCGCGCCGGGTGCCGCCGATCGTCTGGATCCACGGCGACGAAGCGCTGATCGTCCAGGAATGCGCGCAATCGGTGCGCGACGCGCTGCGCGCGCAGGGTTTCGACGAGCGACAGGTGTTCGAAGCGGGCCGGGGCTTCCAGGTCGAGGCGCTCGCTGCGCAGGCCGATGCGCTGTCGCTGTTCGCCGGCCGGCGCCTGATCGAGCTGCGTTTCGGCCCGGGCAAGCCGACGAAGGAGATCGGCAAGGCGCTGGCCGAGGCGGCCGCGCGCCTGGACGACGATACGCGCCTGCTGGTGAGCGGACCACGGCTCGACCGCGCGAGCACCGCGAGCGAATGGTTTGCGGCGATCGAGCGCGCCGGCTACGTCGTCGCCGTATGGCCGATCGAGCGCGCGCAACTGCCGCAGTGGATCGCCACGCGACTCGGCCGCCAGAAGCAGCGCGCCGACCGCGACACGCTCGAATGGATCGCCGAACGGGTCGAAGGAAACCTGCTCGCCGCCCACCAGGAGATCGCCAAGCTCGCGCTGCTCTGCCCCGAAGGCGAACTGTCGCGCGAGGCCGTACGCGCCGCGGTGCTCGACGTGGCGCGCTACGACGCCTTCGACCTGGTCGACGCGATGCTGAACGCCGATGCAGCGCGCGCGCTGCGCACGCTCGACGGTCTGCATGCCGAAGGCGTGGCCGAGCCGCTCGTGCTGTGGGCGCTCGCCGATGCGCTGCGCACGCTGCTGCGACTGCGCGAAGCCTGCGACGCCGGAACCGCGCTCGCGCAGGCGATGCGCGAGGCGCACATACCGCGCCCGCGCGAGCGGGGCTACGAGCGGGCGCTCGCCCGCCTGGACGCAGCAGCGCTGCGCGAAGCCCTGCGCCGCGCAGCGACGGTCGATAGAATGGTCAAGGGCATCGAAGCCGGCGACGCCTGGCAGGCGCTGGAGTCGCTGGCGCTGCGCATCGCTGGCGCCCCTGTTCTCGTGGGGAATCCCGATGGAGATTGAATCGATCGACATCCCTGCCTACGTGTCCGACGTCGGGCGCCGCGCGCGCGCGGCGAGCCGCGACATGGCGCGCGCCGGCACCGCCGCGAAGAATCGCGCGCTTGCAGCCACCGCCGAAGCGATCGCGCGCGAGGCCCACAGGCTCGTCGAGGCGAACGAACGCGACCTCGCCGCCGCGCGGGCGGCAGGGCACGACGCTGCCTTCGTCGACCGCCTCGCGCTCGGTCCGGCCGTGCTCGCGAGCATGCGCGAAGGACTGCTGCAGGTCGCCTCGCTGCCCGACCCGGTCGGCGAGATCTCGAACCTGCGCTTTCGCCCCACCGGCATCCAGGTCGGCCAGATGCGCGTTCCGCTGGGGGTCATCGGCATCGTCTACGAATCGCGTCCGAACGTGACGATCGATGCGGCGGCGCTGTGCATCAAGTCGGGCAACGCGACGATCCTGCGCGGCGGCTCCGAGGCGTTCCACAGCAACCAGGCGCTCGCCGCGCTCGTGCGCGAAGGACTGCGCAGCACAGGGCTGCCGGAAGACGCGGTGCAGGCGATCGAGACGACCGATCGCGCGGCCGTCGGCGCGCTGATCGCGTCGCCGCAGTGGGTAGACGTCATCGTTCCGCGCGGCGGCAGGTCGCTGATCGAGCGCATCTCGCGCGAGGCGCGGGTGCCGGTTCTCAAGCACCTGGACGGCGTCTGCCACGTCTACGTCGACGACGAGGCGGACCTCGACCAGGCGATCCGCATCTGCGACAACGCGAAGACGCAGCGCTACTCGCCCTGCAACACGATGGAGACGCTGCTCGTCGCGAACGGAATCGCCGACCGGCTGCTGCCGGCGCTCGGGCGCATCTACGCCGACAAGCAGGTCGAACTGCGCGGCGACGAGCGCACGCGCGCGATCCTGTCGACGCACGGCATCGCCTGCGGCATGGCCACCGAGGAAGACTGGCGTACCGAATACCTCGCGCCGATCCTGGCGATCCGCGTGGTCGACGGCATCGGCGAGGCGATCGACCACATCGCCGCCTACGGCTCGCAGCACACCGATGCGATCGTCACGACGAACCACGTGCGGGCGATGCGCTTCCTGCGCGAGGTCGATTCGGCGTCGGTGATGATCAACGCGTCGACCCGGTTCGCGGACGGCTTCGAGTACGGGCTCGGCGCGGAGATCGGCATCTCGACCGACAAGCTGCATGCGCGCGGGCCGGTAGGCCTTGAAGGGCTCACGTCGCTGAAGTACGTGGTGTTCGGGCATGGGGAAGTGAGGAGTTGATTCCTCTGTTCGCGCGATGGCTTCGCCGCGGCGCGGGCCGAGAGCGCGCCTGGGCCGGGGGGTGGGGCCGCCGTACGGGCTCGGGCCGGAGTCGGAGCGCACGGGCCGCATACGGCGAGGCCGAGTGCGTTTCGCTTCGCGCGGCAAACGGCTGCGGCCTCCGCGCAACGGGCATGGGCCTGCGGCCCCCGCCGGCCGCCCCGAAAGGGCGCAGCGCCGCGCGCAACGCCCGCGTCGCGCACGCCACCACCCCCACCGCGTCAAAAGCGGCACATCGATGACCACCGGTTACCTGTGGGTGAAGGCCCTGCATGTCGTGTTCGTCACGAGCTGGTTCGCCGGCCTGTTCTACCTCCCCCGCATCTTCGTGAACCTCGCCCTCGTCCCCGAGCCCGGCGCCGAGCGCGAACGGCTGCTCACGATGGCGCGCAAGCTGTGGCGCTTCATGCAGCCGCTGATGGGACTCGCGGTCGTGTTCGGACTCTGGATGTGGCTCGGCTACGGCGTCGGACGCGGCGCGGGATGGATGCACGCGAAGCTCGCGGTCGTCGTGCTGCTGCTCGTGCACCACTTCGCCTGCGGTCGCCTGCTGCGCGCGCTCGCCGCAGGCTCCGACCGGCATACGCATCGCTGGTTCCGCGTGTTCAACGAAATCCCCGTGCTCGGACTGTTCGCCGCGGTCGCGCTCGTCGTCGTCAAGCCGTTCTGAATGTCCGACGCGTCCTCCGAGGCGTTCGATCTCTTCGCCGCCTGCCCGCGCGGGATCGAAGCCGCGCTCGTCGCGGAACTCGAAGCACTGGGGGCGATCGACTGCCGCGCACTGGGCGGCGGCGTGCTGTTTCGTGGCGACCGCGCCGTCGCCTATTCGGCGAACCTGTGGTCGCGCCTGTCCAGCCGCGTGATGCGCTCGATCGCGCACCGGCGCTATCGCGACGACGACGACCTGTACCGCCTGGCGAACGGCGTCGCGTGGGAGAAGCACTTCGATGCGCAGCGCACGCTGCGCGTAGACGTCAGCGCGCAGCGCTCGCCGCTGCGCAGCCTGAACTTCGCCACGCTGCGCATCAAGGACGGCATCGTCGACCGGCTGCGCGCGGCAAGCGGCTCGCGCCCTTCGATCGACACGCGTTCGCCCGACGTGCGCGTGTTCGCGCACCTGGACGCGCGCGACGCGACGCTGTATCTCGACCTGAGCGGCGAGCCGCTGTTCAAGCGCGGCTGGCGCTCGGGCGCCGACGACAAGGGCAGCGCTGCGCTGAAGGAGAACCTGGCCGCGGGGCTGCTCGCGCTCGCCGGCTGGTCGCCCGGCACGGCGCTGTACGACCCGTTCTGCGGCTCGGGGACGATCGCGATCGAAGCGGCGCAGCGCGCCTTCGACATCGCGCCCGGCGCCGCGCGCGCCTTCGGCTTCGAGCGACTTCTCGACCACGACGCAGCGCTGTGGAAGCGATTGCGCGACGAGGCGGCCCGGCGCGCGCAGGCCGGCGCGCAGCGGATCGCCGACCGGCCCGGTGCGGTACGCATCGCCGGCTCCGATGTCGATCGGGAAGCGATCGCGCGCGCCCGACGCAATCTGGTCCGTGCAGGCGTGCCGGAAGACGCCGTCGCCTGGCACGTACGCGATGCCGCTCGCGCACGCGCGCCCTTCGACGGCCCGGGTTCGATCGTCACCAACCCCCCGTACGGCGAACGGCTGCAGGCGCGCTCGACCGCGCCGCATGAAGGCGCGGACCCGCACGAGGCTGCGATGCGCGCCTTCGGCGCCGCGCTCAAGGAGCGCTTCGCCGGCTGGCGCGTCTGGATCCTGAGCAGCGATCCGCGCCTGCCGCGCCAGCTCGGCATGCAGGAGCGGCGGCGTACGCCGCTGTTCAACGGGGCGATCGAGTGCCGGTTGTTCGGCTTCGAGGTGTTCGGCCCGCGCGAAGCGCCGCCCCCGCCAGGCACGCCCAGCCGGCAATGAACGACACGCCGCCGAAAGGCGCGAGGCGCGCGGCCTGCCGCAGGCCGGCGAGCGCGTGCAGGTAGAGCGCGCCGCAGAAGAGCAGCATGCCGACGACGAACAGGACGCCGGCGGCGATCGCCACGCGCGACCCTTCGGTGCGCTCGCAGGCGTACGCGACGATGCACAGCGCGATCGCGTGCAGCATCTGGTAGCGCACCGCGATGTCGTACAGCTCGAGCGCCGGCGGTGCAAGGTAGGTCGGCGCGACGTGCGCGCCGGCCGCGCCGGCGCCGACGGCGAGCAGCGCCGAGAGCGCCCCGAGAAAGAGGAACGTGCGCTCCGCGGCCGTCGGTTCGCCGACGATCGCACCCCACTCACCACGCATAGCCGACTCCGATCAGCCAGCTCGCGTCGGTGGCGCGCCGGCCTGCCGCCGGCTCGCCCTCCCAGTCGAGGTTCAGCTGCAGCGACGCCGTCAGCCCCGACACGAAGGGCAGCCGGATGCCGCTGCGGCTGCGCACGGTCACCTGCGCCGAATCGTCCAGGTTCCAGAAGCCGGTCTGGTCGTGGAAGAACTCCGCGGCGAACCAGTTCGTGCGCCGGCTGAGGTTCACGCCCCAGCCGAACGCGGGATAGCCCTCGTCGGAACCGAACGCGCGCCGCACGTCGACGGCGTCCAGACCGCCGCGCACCGACAACTGCGTGCGCTCGGTCTGCAGCAGTTGCATGCCCAGGCCGGCGCCCAGGGTGCTGCGCAGATCGATGTCGCGAAAGCGATCCTCCTCCAGCGAGGTGCGCAGGTAGCCGAATCGCGCGCTGCCCGCGAGGAAGCGGTCGTAGTTGCCGGAAAACAGCGCGTTCGACGACACCAGGTTTCCCGCGTCGCGCTCGCGCCGGGCCTTCAGCCCGAGCGAGTAGCGCCAGTCGCGCGCCCGCGTGTTGAAATCCGACTCGACGTACAGGCGCTCGCCGTTGCTGTTGCCGCGCAGCAGCGCACCCGAGAGGTTGATGCGACCATCGCGCGATACGCCCTCGCCGCTTTCCTCCGGCTTCGGATTGATGTAGCGGATCGATCGCGAAGCGACATCGAGCGGCGTCGTGGGTTGCGCCTCGGCCGGCGGCTCGAGCCCGAGGTCGCTGCGCACGGGCGACGGACCGAAGACCTCGTCGGCCGGAACCTCCCGGAGCATCATCCGGCCTGGATCGCCCGGCGAGATCACCGCCCACTCGGTACTATCGGCATGGTCGCGCAGCACGACGACCGGCTTGTCGGTCTGGATCGCACGAACCTCGAAGCGCCGGATCTTCATCTCGCCCGCCCAGGTCGTCTCGAGCGTGAGTGCATCGGGCGACAGATGCAGGATGCGCCCGGTGAGGCGATCGCCGTTGTGCAGGAACACCGTGTCCGCACTCGCCACCGCAGGCGCCAGGCAGGCAAGGGCCGCCACGATCGGGATGCGACCCTGCGCACGAATACGGCGAACGACGCCTCGCGACAGGCGACGCAGAAACCCCGACAACGACATGCAGGGCGTTATAGACGATCGACCGGCGTGACGCAAACGAAATACGCCGTTCGCTCACTTGCCGCGTATAATCAATCGTTTAGCTTTACACGCGCTCGAAGCCGGCGATCCGCGCCGCGCTCGCCCCGGTGCTCGCGCAACGCGTTCGGTGCGCCGAACCCCATTCCTCGCACCGCGGTCGCGTTTTCTTCCCCGACTCCGCGGCCGGCACGAGAATTGCCGTGCCAGCCGGTACGCCAGTGCATGGTGCGTCGCCGCGCGGCGGCCCGGTCGGGAAGCAAAGGCTAGCGACGGAAACAGGAGCCCGAGATGGCCAAGGAAGAACTGATCGAGATGGAAGGCGTCGTCGCCGAAGTGCTGCCCGATACGCGCTATCGGGTCACGCTGAACAACGGCGTCGAGGTGTCCGCCTACGCGGCGGGCAAGATGAAGAAGCACCGCATCCGCGTGCTTCCCGGCGATCGCGTCACGATGGAGCTGTCGCCGTACGACCTGACGAAGGGCCGGATCCGCTTCCGCCACAAGGACTGAGCAGGCCGCCCTGCCCCGGTCCGAAAGGGTCGTTCAGACGATGCCGAGGTGCTCGGTGTTGCGCGCGAGATCGCGTTCCGAGCGCTTGCTGTTCAGCTTGATGTTCAGCCGCAGATCGTTCACCGAATCGGCATTGCGCAAGGCGTCGTCGTAGCCGATCCGCCCCGCCTCGAACAGGTCGAACAGCGCCTGGTCGAAGGTCTGCATGCCGAGTTCGCGGCTCTTCTTCATGATCTCCTTGATGCCGCCGACGTCGCCCTTGTAGATCAGGTCGGCGATCAGCGGTGAGTTCAGCATGATCTCCACGGCCGGCACGCGCCCCTTGCCGCCCAGCGACGGGATCAGTCGCTGCGAGATGATCGCCTTCAGGTTCAGCGACAGGTCCATCAGCAGCTGAGCCCGGCGCTCCTCCGGAAAGAAGTTGATGATCCGGTCGAGCGCCTGGTTCGCGCTGTTCGAGTGCAGCGTCGCCAGGCACAGGTGTCCGGTTTCGGCGAAGGCGACCGCATGTTCCATCGTCTCGCGGTCGCGGATCTCGCCGATCATGATCACGTCGGGCGCCTGCCGCAGCGTGTTCTTCAATGCGATCCCCCAGCTCTCGGTGTCGACGCCGACCTCCCGGTGCGTGACGATGCAGTTGCGGTGCGGATGCACGAACTCGACCGGATCCTCGATCGTGACGATGTGGCCGTGCGTCATCTCGTTGCGATGCCCGATCAGCGCCGCCAGCGTGGTCGACTTGCCCGAGCCGGTCGCACCGACGACGATCGTCAGCCCGCGCTTGGTCAACGCGAGTTCCTTCAGCACGGCAGGCAATTGCAGCTGCTCGAAGCTGGGGATCTCCGACTTGATCGTGCGCAGCACGAGGCCCACGCGGTTCTGCTGCATGAAGGCGTTCACGCGGAAGCGCCCGATGCCGCCCGGGCTGATCGCGAAGTTCACTTCCTTGTGCGCCTCGAACTCGGCGGCCTGCTTGTCGTTCATCACCGCGCGGGCCAGTTCGACCGTGTGCTGCGGCGTGAGCGGCGTGCCCGACACCGGCTGCACGCGGCCGTCGATCTTGAATGCCGGCGGGAAATCGGCGGTGAGGAACAGGTCCGAGCCGTTGCGCGCGAGCATCAGCTTGAGGAGATCGTGCAGGAATTTGGCGGCTTGTTCGCGTTCCACGGGTGGACCTCTTGCTGGTGCTAGGTTCTCGTGCGGGTGCCGGACAAGTGAGCCGGGGAAATTGTGGCTTCGGCCGGCGGCTTCGCCGCCTTGACCTCCGCTTCGCGGAGGTCAGCCTTCGCCGCAACTTTCCGGGCTGATTTCATCAGCCCGGAAAGTTGTCTTTCACCGACGCGACCGCTCGGGCTTCGGCCATCGAGATCGTGTTGCGTCGAACGAGGTCGGCGAGGCACTGGTCGAGCGTCTGCATGCCCAGCGATCCGCCGGTCTGGATCGCCGAGTTCATCTGCGCGACCTTCGCCTCGCGGATGAGGTTGCGGATGGCCGGCGTGCCGATCATGATCTCGTGCGCCGCCACGCGTCCGCTGCCGTCCTTCGTCTTCAGCAGCGTCTGCGAGATCACGGCGCGCAGCGACTCCGACAGCATCGATCGCACCATGTCCTTCTCGGCTGCCGGAAAGACGTCGATCACGCGGTCGATGGTCTTCGCCGCCGACGACGTGTGCAGCGTGCCGAACACGAGGTGCCCGGTCTCGGCCGCGGTGAGCGCCAGGCGGATCGTCTCGAGGTCGCGCAATTCGCCGACGAGGATGATGTCCGGGTCCTCGCGCAGCGCCGAACGCAGCGCGTTGTCGAACGACAGCGTCATCGGCCCGACCTCGCGCTGGTTGATCAGGCAGCGCTTCGATTCGTGGACGAATTCGATCGGATCCTCGACGGTGAGGATGTGCCCGTAGACGTTCTCGTTGATGTGATTGATCATCGCCGCCAGCGTCGTCGACTTGCCCGAGCCGGTGGGCCCGGTGACGAGCACGAGGCCGCGCGGCGTCATCGAGATCTCGGTGAAGATCTTCGGCGCGTTCAGCTCCTCGAGCGTGAGGATCTTCGACGGGATCGTCCGCATCACCGCGCCCGCGCCGCGCTGCTGCACGAAGGCATTCACGCGAAAGCGCGCCAGACCCGGAATCGCGAAGGAGAAGTCGCACTCGAGGCGCTCCTCGTACTCCTTGCGCTGCGAGTCGTTCATGATGTCGTAGATCATGCCGTGGACGTCCTTGTGCTCCATCGGCGGCAGGTTGATGCGGCGCACGTCGCCGTGCACGCGGATCATCGGCGGCAGGCCGGACGA
>CALCZN010000174.1:0-10293 GCA_937903095.1 uncultured Burkholderiales bacterium | reverse complement strand
CCCTGGCTCGAGCGATGCAGCAGCTTCGCGCCGACCCGCTCCTCGAGGTGCTTCACGCGTGCGCTGGCGGCCGGAAGCGACAGATGCATCGCGGCGGCCCCGCCGGTGAGGCTTTCCGCTTCCGCGATGCGCACGAGCAGGCGCAGATCGACGAGGTCGAAATGCAGGGACATGGGCAGGGGTTCCGGCGTGTTCGCAGTCTACCTGCACGGGTCGACCCGATCGGCCGGTCGGAAGACACTGCGTCGGCTGCCGCCGCAGGCCCCCTTCCGCTGCGCCGAAGGCCCCGTTCCCCGAAAGCGAATTGTCCCCGGCCCGCCTTTTCGCGCATCCTTGGGCTTTCCGTATCGGCGTCGCAATGGAACTCGAACACCTTCGACAATGGATCGGACGCACCGAGCGCAGCGTCGATCGCGTCGACGTCGCGCGCGTCGTGCAACTGGCCGCCACGCTCGATCGCGACGACGTGCGCGGCGAGCCGGGCGAAGCGCTGCCGCCGCTATGGCACTGGATGTTCTTCGCGCCAGCGGCGCCGGCCTCGCAGCTCGGCCCCGACGGTCATCCCCGCCGCGGCGGCTTCCTGCCGCCGGTGCCGCTGCCGCGCCGCATGTGGGCGGGCGGGCGTCTCTCCTTCGAGCATCCGCTGCGCGTCGGCGACGACATCGCGCGCGACTCGCGCATCGGCGACGTCAGCGGCAAGCAGGGCCGCAGCGGCTCGCTGGTCTTCGTCACCGTCGCGCACGAGATCTCGGACGCGCGCGGCGTGGCGATCCGCGAGGAGCACGACATCGTCTATCGCGACGAGCCGAAGGCGGCCGGCGCCGGCGCAGCGAAGACGGCCGGCGCGGGCACGAGCGCGAACGCGAGCGCGGGCACGAGCACGAGCGCGAGCACGAGCACGAGCGCGAGCGCAACGCCGGTCGCTGCCGCCCCGGCCCGGCCCGAAGCCGCTGCGCCCGCAGCGCCGCGCACCGACGAACAGTTCTCGCGCCGCATTGCGCCCGACCCGGTACTGCTCTTCCGCTACTCGGCCGTCACCTTCAACGGCCACCGCATCCACTACGATCGCAGCTACGTCACCGGCGTCGAAGGCTACCCGGGCCTCGTCGTGCACGGGCCGCTGATAGCCACGCTGCTGCTCGACCTGCTGCATCGCGAACGGCCCGCCGCGCGCGTGGCGCGCTTCGAATTCAAGGCGGTGCGTCCGCTGTTCGACCTGCACGCCTTCGAGGTCTGCGGACGCGCCGCAGGCGAGCGCTCCTTCGACCTGTGGGCGCGCGATCACGAAGGGCGGCTCGCGATGCAGGCGAGCGCCGAGCTTCATCGAGGCTGATCCATCATGACTTCCTCCCTGCAGGACCGCTACGAAGACATCCGCGACGGCGTTCGCGACCTGTGCAGGCAGTTCCCCGACGAGTATTTCCGCAAGGTCGACGAGCAGCGCGCGTATCCGGAAGCCTTCGTCGACGCGCTGACGAAGGCCGGCTGGATGGCCGCGCTGATCCCCACCGAATACGGCGGCTCCGGTCTCGGCCTGACCGAGGCGTCGGTGATCATGGAGGAGATCAACCGCTGCGGCGGCAACTCGGGCGCGCTGCACGGCCAGATGTACAACATGGGCACGCTGCTGCGCCACGGCTCCGAAGAGCAGAAGCGCAGGTACCTGCCGCAGATCGCCGCCGGTGAGCTGCGCCTGCAGTCGATGGCCGTCACCGAGCCGACCACCGGCACCGACACGACGAAGCTGAAGACCACCGCGGTGCGACGCGGCGACCGCTACGTCGTCAACGGACAGAAGGTGTGGATCTCGCGCGTGCAGCACTCGGACCTGATGATCCTGCTCGCGCGCACGACGCCGCTGGCCGAGGTGAAGAAGAAATCCGAGGGCATGTCGGTGTTCATCGTCGACCTGCACCAGGCGATCGGCAACGGACTCGAGGTGCGGCCGATCGCGAACATGGTCAACCACGAGACGAATGAGCTGTTCTTCGAGAACCTCGAGATCCCGGCGGAGAACCTGATCGGCGAGGAAGGCAAGGGCTTCCGGTACATCCTCGACGGCCTGAACGCCGAGCGCACGTTGATCGCCGCCGAATGCATCGGCGACGGCTACTGGTTCGTCGACCGCGTCACGCAGTACGCGAAGGATCGCGTCGTCTTCGGCCGCCCGATCGGGCAGAACCAGGGCGTGCAGTTCCCGATCGCCGAGTCGTTCATCGAAGTCGAGGCGGCGAACCTGATGCGCTGGGAGGCGTGCCGCCTGTACGACGCGCACCAGCCCTGCGGCGCGCAGGCGAACATGGCGAAATACCTCGCGGCCAAGGCGTCGTGGGAAGCGGCCAACGCCTGCATCCAGTTCCACGGCGGCTTCGGCTTCGCCGCCGAATACGACGTCGAGCGCAAGTTCCGCGAGACGCGGCTGTACCAGGTGGCGCCGATCTCGACGAACCTGATCCTCTCCTACGTCGCCGAGCACGTGCTCGGGCTGCCGAGGTCGTTCTGATGCGCGCGCTGGACGGCATCACCGTCGTCACCCTCGAGCACGCGATCGCCGCGCCCTTCTGCACGCGCCAGCTCGCCGACCTCGGCGCGCGCGTGATCAAGATCGAGCGTCCGGGCGTGGGCGACTTCGCGCGCGCCTACGACCAGCGCGTGCGCGGGCTGGCCTCGCATTTCGTCTGGACGAACCGCTCGAAGGAGAGCCTGACGCTCGACCTGAAGCACGCCGAGGCGCCGGTCGTGCTCGAACGGCTGCTCGAGCGCGCCGACGTGCTCGTGCAGAACCTCGCTCCGGGAGCCGCCGCGCGCCTGGGCCTTTCCTTCGACGCGCTGCATCCGCGCTTTCCGCGGCTGATCGTCTGCGACATCTCCGGCTACGGCGCCGACGGTCCGTATCGCGACGCGAAGGCCTACGACCTGCTGATCCAGAGCGAGTCGGGTTTCCTGTCGATCACCGGCACGCCCGACGAGCCTTCGAAGGCCGGCTGCTCGATCGCCGACATCGCCGCCGGCATGTACGCCTACACGAACATCCTCGCCGCGCTGATCGAGCGCGGCCGCAGCGGCCAGGGCCGGAACATCGACGTCTCGATGCTCGAGAGCATGGTCGAGTGGATGAGCTATCCGCTCTACTACGCCTTCGACGGGCAGCCGCCGCCGGCGCGCACCGGCGCCGCGCACGCCACCATCTACCCCTACGGTCCGTTCCCGGCCGGCGACGGCCGCGTCGTGATGCTCGGGCTGCAGAACGAACGCGAGTGGCAGGTGTTCTGCGCGAAGGTGCTGCAGCGTCCCGAACTGGCCGCCGATTCGCGCTTCGACTCCAATGCGCGGCGCACGGCAGCGCGCGAGGCGCTGCGCGAGATCATCGTCGAAGCGTTCGCGACGCTCAGCGCCCGACAGGTCGTCGATCGCCTGAACGAAGCGGGAATCGCCAACGCGAACATGAACACGATGGCCGACGTCTGGGCGCATCCGCAGCTGCAGGCGCGCCGGCGCTGGACGGAGGTCGGCACGTCGGCCGGCCCGATCCCCGCGCTGCTGCCGCCGGGAATGTCGCGCGCCGACGATCCGCGCATCGATCCGGTGCCAGCGCTCGGCGCGCACACCGACGCGATCCTCTCCGAGTTGGGCTACGCGCGGACCGAGATCGACCGGCTGCGCAGCGAAAGTGCGCTCTGAATCGCGAGGAATGCCGATGAACGCTCCGTCTCCCGCTGCCGCCGCGTCCGGCGCTTCCGGTGCGGCTGCCGCTGCCGCGTCGGGCGCCGCACCCGCAGCGTCGCCGGCCGCTTCCGCCGAACTGGCGCGCTTCGCCGCGCAATTGCGCTTCGAAGACATCCCCGAGCCCGTCGTGCGCCGCGCCGAAGACCTCCTCGTCGACTGGTTCGGCTCCGCGCTCGCCGGCAAGGGCGCGCGACCGGTCGAGACGATCGCGCGCTTCTTCGAGTCGATGGGTCCGGCCGACGGGCCGTCCGAGGTCCTGATCCACAGGCGCACGAGCAGTCCGATGATGGCCGCGGCAGTGAACGCCGCGTCTTCGCACTTCGCCGAGCAGGACGACGTGCACAACGGCTCGGTGTTCCATCCCGCCACCGTCGTCTTCCCGCCGGCACTCGCCGCCGCGCAGGCGCTGGGCCGATCGGGCGCCGAGCTGCTGTGCGCGGCCGTCGTCGGCTACGAAGTCGGCATCCGCGTCGGCGAGTTCCTCGGTCGATCGCATTACAGGGTCTTCCACACCACCGGCACCGCCGGCACGCTGGCGGCCGCCGCGGCGGTCGGCCGCCTGCTGCGCCTGTCACCGGAGGCGATGCGCCACGCCTTCGGTTCGGCCGGAACGCAGGCGGCCGGGCTGTGGGAGTTCCTGCGCGACGCGGCCGACTCGAAGCAGCTGCACACGGCGCACGCGAGCGCTGCCGGGCTCGCGGCCGCGTATCTCGCCGCCGATGGTCTCACCGGCGCGCAGCGCATCCTCGAGGGCGAGCGCGGCATGGCGGCGGGGATGTCGAGTGATGCCGACGAAACGCGGCTGGTCGACCGGCTCGGCCGGCGCTGGGCGCTGGCCGAGACCTCGTTCAAGTTCCACGCTTCGTGCCGGCACACGCATCCGGCCGCCGACGCGCTGCTCGCGGCGCTGCGCATCAACGGCTTGCGCCCCGACGACGTCGAATCGGTCGTCGCGCGCGTGCACCAGGGCGCGATCGACGTGCTCGGCCCGGTCGTCGATCCGCAGACCGTGCACCAGGCGAAGTTCTCGATGGGCACCGTGCTGGGGCTCGCCGCGACGAAGGGAAGCGCGTCGCTGGCCGACTTCGACGCCGACTGGCGCGCGCCCGAGGTCGTCGCCTTCCGCGATCGCGTGCGCATGCAGCTCGACGCCGAGGTCGATCGCCTGTATCCGCAGCGCTGGATCGGCAAGGTCGAGGTGCGCACTCGGGACGGACGCGTCTTCGAGGCGCGCGTCGACGAGCCCAAGGGCGATCCCGGCAACACCTTGTCGCCGCAGGAGGTCGACGACAAGGCGATGCGGCTCGCACGATATCGCGATGGCGCGACCGCCGACGAGACGCGCGAGGCGATCGGGCGCATCCGCTCGCTGGCACAGGCGCGCGCCGTGGGTTCCCTGCTGCCGACGAAGGAGCGATGACGATGGACCGGCCGCTGCGTTCGCTGCTCTTCGTCCCCGGGCATCGCGCCGATCGCTTCGCGAAGGCGCTCGCCGCGGGAGCCGATGCCGTCGTCGTCGACCTCGAGGACGCGGTCCCGCCGTCGGCGAAGGAAAGCGCGCGCGAGGCGATCGCCGCGTGGCTCGCCGGCTCGCCGCTCGCCTCCTTCGAGCCGAAGGTCGCGCGCGACGACGACGCGCCGAATACGCCGCGCGCGCTCGCGCACGCCGCGGCCGTCGATCCCGTCGCGATGCCGCTGCCGATCGTCGATGCAGGCACGGCGCATGCCGCCGGCGCAAGAGCGCCGCGGCTCTTCCTTCGAATCAACGGTGCCGACAGCGCCTGGCTCGACGACGACCTCGCGCTCGCCGGCAGCGCGGCGCTCGACGCGGTGATGGTGCCGAAGTCCGAAGGCCGCGACGTGCTCGCCCGTGTACGCGACGCCGGCGCGCGCGCGCTGGTGCCGCTGGTCGAGACGGCCGTCGGCTTTGCGCGGCTGCGCGAGATCGCCGGATCGCCGGGCGTCGAGCGGCTCGCCTTCGGCACGATCGACTTCCAGGTCGACCTCGGAATGCGCGACGCGCACGAGGACGAGCTGTTGCCGTTTCGCCTGCAGTTCGTGCTCGAGTCGCGGCTGGCGTCGATCGCCGCGCCCATCGACAGCGTGAGCACGGCAATCGACGACGCGACGCGCCTGGCGCACGACGTGCACCGCGCGCGGCGCCTGGGCTTCGGCGGCAAGCTGTGCATCCACCCCAGGCAGGTCGCGCAGGTCAACGCGTTGTTCGCGCCGGACGAGACCGAGATCGCGTGGGCGAAGCGCGTGCTCGACGCGGCCGAAGCCGCCGGCGGCGCCGCCGTGGCGGTCGACGGCAAGATGGTCGACAAGCCGGTGATGCTGCGCGCCGGGGCGATCCTGCGCGAAGCGGGGCTGCGATGAACGAAGACCGCATCGCCCGCGAAGACCGCACCGCCGCGCTCGCCGCGTTCTGGAACGCGCGCTACGCCGGCGACGATTACGCCTACGGCACCGAGCCGAACGACTTCCTCGTCGCGCAGGCCGCGCTGCTGCCCGCCGGACTGCCGGTGCTGTGCCTGGCCGACGGCGAAGGCCGCAACGGCGTCTGGCTTGCCGGCCGAGGCTTCGACGTCACCTCGATCGACATCGCGCAGCAGGGCCTCGACAAGGCGCAGGCGCTCGCAAAGCGCGCGGGCGTCCGCCTGCGCACGCTACGAGCCGATCTCACCCGCCACGAGCTCGGCGAGAACCATTGGGGTGCGATCGTCTCGATCTTCCTGCACCTGCCGCAACGCGCGCGCGCCGCATTGCTCGCCCGCTGCGTGCGTGCCCTCGCGCCCGGCGGCGTCCTCGTCTTCGAGGCCTACGGCAAGCGCCAGCCCGAGTTCGGTACCGGCGGCCCGCCAGAGCCGGAACTGCTCGCGCGCCTCGACGACGTCATCGACGAGCTGGCCGGTTGCGAGATCGTGCATCGCTTCGACGGTGTGCGCGCGGTGCACGAAGGCGCGCACCACTCGGGCAACGCGCATGTCGTGCAGATCGTGGCGCGCAAGCCGAGCGGCTGACCGCACCCGGGTTCGGCGTGCAGACGGACGAGGGGGCGCTCGAGGCATCGCCCTCTCTGGGCGCATGAACGTGCGTGTCGGCAGGAAAATGAAGCTGCGAAGTGCAGCATTTCAGCTCTCAAAACGGCTTGTGTAATCAAAAACGCTGCGCCGTGCAGCGCAGAGTGCGAGCGGTGCCGCCTCCGGGGGGCAAATGGTCCGCGCCAACCGCTCCGCGGCCGCCTGCCGCTCGCGCGTCAACCGTCGAAGACTCAGAACAGCAGGTTCGGCAACACCAGCGAGATCCACGGCACGTAGGTCACGACGACGAGGAACGCCAGCAGCACCATCAGCCACGGCAGTGCCGCGCGCACGACCTCGCCGATCGGCATCTTCGTGATACCGGCGGTCACGAACAGGTTCAGCCCGACTGGCGGCGTCACCATGCCGATCTCGAGGTTCACCACCATGATGATCCCGAGGTGCACCGGATCGATCCCCAGTTGCGAGGCGATCGGGAACAGGATCGGCGCCATGATCAGGATGATCCCGGTCGGCTCCATGAACATGCCGGCCACCAGCAGCAGCAGGTTCACGACGATCAGGAACTGCCACGCCGGCATCCCCCACGACACGATCTGCTCGGCGATGATCTGCGGAATGCGCTCGGTGGTAAGCACGTGCGCGAACAGCAGCGCGTTGGCGATGATGAACATCAGCATCACCGTCACTTTCGACGCGTCGACGAGCACCGCCGGCACGTCGCGCATGCCGATGTCGCGGTAGATGAAGACGGCGACGAGGAACGCGTAGACGGCCGACACCGCGGCCGCCTCGGTCGGCGTGAACACGCCGCCGTAGATTCCGCCGAGGATGATGACGACCAGCAGCAGCCCCCACAGCGAATCGCGTCCGGCGACGACGATCTCGCGCAGCGTCGCCTGCGGCTGGCGCGGCAGGTTCACCATCCGCGCGCGAACGTAGATCGCCACCATCAGCAGCACGCCGAGCAGGATGCCGGGCAGCACGCCCGCCATGAACAGCTTGCCCACCGAGGTTTCGGTGACGGCGCCGTAGACGACCAGCACGATCGACGGCGGGATCAGGATGCCGAGCGTGCCCGCATTGCAGACGACGCCCGCGGCGAAGTTCTGCGGGTAGCCGGCGCGCACCATGCCGGCAATGACGATCGAGCCGACCGCGACGACGGTGGCTGGTGACGACCCCGACACCGCCGCGAACAGCATGCAAGCGAGCACCGAGGCCATCGCCAGGCCGCCCGGGAAATGCCCGACCGCAGCTACCGCGAAGCGGATCATCCGCTTGGCCACGCCGCCGGTGGTCATGAACGCGCCGCCGAGGATGAAGTACGGGATCGCCAGCAGCGTGAAGTGCTCGGAACTCTCGTAGAGCTTCAGCGCGAGCGAGGCGAGCGAATCCTGCGCGAAGAACAGGATCGTGAGCAGCGACGACAGGCCGAGCGCGATCGCGATCGGCATGCCGAGGAACATGAACACGAAGAGCATCGCGAACAACGCGGCCGTCGTCATCGCTGGTCTCCGTGCGATCCGTGATGCGGGTGCGGATGCCCGATTTCGCCCGCTTCGGCCTGCGCGAGCTTGAGCGCGTCCTCCACCTCGTCGCCGAGCAGGTGCGCTTCCTTGCCGGTGACGAGTCCGTACAGCACCTGCAGCATCCGGAAGAACAGCAGCGCATAGCCCAACGGCAGCACGAGACGGGGAATCCACGCGGGAACGGGAACGTCCTGCGCGTATATGCCGATCTCGTACATCTTATCGACGTAGGTCCAGGCGCCGACGAAGACGATCGCGGCGTAGACCAGGCACAGCAGCGTGGCGACGATCGCCACCACCCGCGCGGTCGTGGGCCGCAGCTTCTTGGTGAGCACGTCGATGCCGATGTGCGCGCCCACGCGCACGCCGTACGAGATGCCGATGAAGATCAGCCCGGCGAAAAGGAAGGTAGTGAGCTCGAGCGCCCAGACGAAGCTGTAGTTGAAGACGTAACGCGCGACCACCTGCATGAAGGTGATCAGCGTCATCGCGGCCAGGAGGAAGGCGACCAGCGCCTCCTCCAGGCGCGACAGGATGCCGGGTTTCGTGGCGGCCGGCTGCGCCGCGCCGTGCGCCATCAGGCCGCCCTCCGGATCACTGGTTCGACTTCAATGCGGCCTGGATCAGATCCTTGCCGATGTCGCCCTCGAACTTCTGCCAGACCGGCTCCATCGCCTTGCGCCACGCGGCGACGTCTTCCTTCGTGAGCGCCTGGATCTTCGCCTTGCCGGCGTCGGCGATCAGCTTGCGGTCGCGCTCGTTGAAGTCGTTGGCCATCTTGTTGGCGTAGGCGGTGGCTTCGTCCATCGCCTGCTTCAGGCCCTTGCGCACGTCTTCGGGCAGGCCGTCCCACCATTTGGCGTTGGTCACGACCATGTAGTCGATCACGCCGTGGTTGGTGTTGGCGATGGTCTTCTGCACCTCGTAGAACTTCTGCGAGTACATGTTCGACCAGGTGTTTTCCTGGCCGTCGACGACGCCGGTCTGCAACGCCTGGTAGACCTCGCTGAACGCCATCTTCTGCGGGTTGGCGCCGAGCGCGCGGAACTGCGCTTCGAGCACGTCGGAAGCCTGGATGCGGAACTTCAGGCCTTTCACGTCCTCGGGACGCTCGAGCTTGTCGCGATTGCTCGACAGCTGCTTCATCCCGTTGTGCCAGTACGCGAGCCCGAGCAGGTTGCGGTTCTTCATCGATCCGAGCAGGTCCTGGCCGTCCTTGCTCTGCTGGAAGCGGTCGACCGCCTCGATGTCGTCGAACAGGAACGGCAGGTCATAGAGCTGGATCTTCTTCGTGTAGCGGTCGAATTTCGACAGCGACGGCGCGATGAACTGCACGTCACCCAGCAGCAGCGCCTCGACCTCCTTGGCGTCACCGAACAGCTGCGAGCTGGGGAACACCTGTACCTGCACCTTGCCGGGCAGCAGCTTCTCGGCGATCTCCTTGAACTTCAGCGCGCCCTGGCCTTTAGGCGTGGCTTCGGCCACCACGTGGCTGAACTTGATGACCATCGGTCCCTGGGCGTAGGCCCCGACCGAGAACGACAGCGCGACTGCGCCCGCCGCGATGGCTGCTGCAAGCCTCATGCTTTGCACTCCTTTCGATGGGAGGGTGAATGTAGGCGATTGCCGCCACGTCTTGCCATAAGGGCTTGCCCCCAAGCGGGTCGGGCTGCGAGACAGCGGCGTCGACGATGTGCCCGGCACTTTAATCGCTGGCGGAAGGCCCGCGCAAGGGCCGGGGGCACGCAGGTGCAAGCGCCGGAACGGCCCGGGCAAGGACGCCCGGGCCGACGAGTGCAGGCGCCGGTAGCGGCGCGGGCGCCGTCCGGGGAGCGATTCGTTCAGGCCACGCCCGCGTCGTGCGCCTGCCGATCGGCGTGATACGAGGAGCGCACCAAAGGACCGGAGGCGGTGTTCGTGAAGCCCATCCGCGCCGCTTCCTCGGCGAAATGCCGGAAGGTCTCGGGAGGGACGTAGCGATGCACCGGCAG
>CALCZN010000173.1:0-6044 GCA_937903095.1 uncultured Burkholderiales bacterium | reverse complement strand
ATACGAGATATTGGCGTGACTGGAGTTCAGACGTGTGCTCTTCCGATCTCGTCGGAGCCGAGCAGCACGTACAGCGACTCGGGCGTCGTGACGAGCAGGTGCGGCGGCTTGCGGCGCGCGAGCGCGCGCTCGCGCTGCGGCGTGTCGCCGGTGCGCACCGCGCTGCGGATCGCGACGTCGGGCAGTCCGAGCGACTGCAGCTCCGCGCGGATGCCCGCGAGCGGCGCATCGAGATTGACGTGAATGTCGTTCGACAGCGCCTTCAGCGGCGAGATGTAGACCACCGAGGTCTCGTCGGCCAGGCCCTCGTCGCTCAGCCCCCGGCGCACGAGCGAGTCGATCGCCACGAGAAACGCAGTGAGCGTCTTGCCCGAACCGGTGGGCGCGGCGACCAGCGTGTCGCGCCCGGCGGCGATCGCCGGCCAGGCGGCACGCTGCGCGTCGGTGGGACCGCCCGGGAAGGCGCGCGCGAACCAGCGGGCGACGGCGGGGTGCAGCGAATCCATCACGCTATCTTGACGGAAGGAGTGCGAAAGCATGCCCTGCGCGAAAGCTCCGCATCGATCGGGGAGCGCGCCGTGCAGGAGAGGCGATGCCGGGCAATAGAATGCGCCGGGAGCCGCAGCAACCGACGCGGCCGATGACACGGGAGCCGAGCATGGACGCCGCTGGTTCGAACGCCGCCGCCGGGACGAGCGTCGAGGAAACGCTGATGCGTTGGCGCGCCGACGAGGCGCGAGTGCGGGCCAACATCCGCGAGTTCGGCGTAGCCCGCCCCGAGCAGGTCGCCGGCCTGTCCGGGCTCCAGGTCTTCGAGGCGATGTTCGCCGGCCGCATTCCGGCGCCGCCGATCGGCGATACCCTCGGTTTCGTTCCCGTGCACATCGAGCACGGCTACGCGGTGTTCCAGGGCGTGCCGAAATTCGCGCACTACAACCCGCTGGGCACGGTGCACGGCGGATGGTTCGCGACGCTGCTCGATTCCGCGGTCGCCTGCGCCGTGCACGCGACGCTGCCGGTCGGCAAGGCCTATACGACGGTGGAATTGAAGACGAACATCGTGCGCGCGCTCACCGACCGCGTTCCGCTGGTGCGCGCCGAGGGGCGCGTCGTGCACGTGGGCAACCAGCTCGCGACCGCCGAGGGCCGGCTGTTCGGGCCGGACGGCCGGCTGTATGCGCACGCGTCGACGACCTGCCTGGTGTTCGACGCGCGGGCGCCGAAGCGCGAAGCGTGATCCCGTTCGACGACCTGCGGCCGGGCGCCGGAAGGCCGGCGCGTGTCCTGCGCGAGGGCCGGCGTCGTCCTACAGGTAGCTGCGGAAACGCGGCTCGTCGCCCCAGCGGTCGTTGCGGCCGTCGACGCAGGTGATCGGGATCCTCGACAACGTCTCGTCGTCGACATCGTCGAGGCAGCCGAGATTCACGCCGTACATCTTCCCGATCGGCGTGTCGTTGCCGACGCCGAAGGGACGCACGCCGCATCGGCGACAGAAGTAGTGAACGTTCCGGTGCGTATTGAAGCGGTACTCGGTGAGTTCCGACTCGCCCGAGAGAAGCCGGAATCCCTCCGGGCGCGCCACTGCCGGCCAGAATCGCGTGCGCCGGCAGATCGAGCAGTTGCAACGATACGAGCTCTCTTCGAGGTCGAGATCGGCCTCGAAAGTGACCGCTCCGCAGTGGCAGCTTCCGCGATACGTTCTGCGCATCGTCGATCCTCCGCGAGACTCAGACGTTGAAGCGGAAGTGCATCACATCCCCGTCGCGCACGACGTAGTCCTTGCCTTCCAGCCGCATCTTCCCCTTCTCCTTCGCCCCCGCCTCGCCGCCGCACGCGACGAAATCGTCGTAGGCGATGGTCTCGGCGCGGATGAAGCCGCGCTCGAAATCCGTGTGGATCACCGCCGCCGCCTGCGGCGCTGTGGCGCCGACGCGCACCGTCCACGCGCGCACTTCCTTGACGCCGGCGGTGAAATAGGTCTGCAGCCCGAGCAGCGTGAACGCGGCTCGGATGACGCGATCCAGCCCCGGTTCGTTCATCCCCATGTCGGCGAGGAACACCGCCTTGTCCTCGTCGGGCATGTCGGCGATCTCGGCTTCGATCGCCGCGCACACCGGCACGACGACCGATTTCTCCGCCTCGGCGCGCGCCCGCACGGCGTCGAGATGCGGGTTGTTCCCGAAGCCGTCCTCGCGCACGTTGGCGATGTACATCGTCGGCTTGGCCGTGAGGAGGAACAGCGGCCGGATCAGCGCCTTCTCCTCTTCGTAGAGGTCGAGCGAACGCACCGGCCGGGCCTGGTCGAGCGCAGCGCGGCATTTCTCGAGCACGGCGACCAGCCGCGCAGCCTCCTTGTCGCCGCCGGCGCGCGCCACCTTCGAGTACCGCGCGAGCGCCTTGTCGACGGTGGCGAGATCGGCCAGCGCCAGTTCGGTGTCGATGATTTCGATGTCGTGCAGCGGATCGATGCGGCCGCTCACGTGCACGACGTTCGGGTCCTCGAAGCAGCGCACGACGTGCGCGATCGCGTCGGTTTCGCGGATGTGCGCGAGGAACTGGTTGCCCAGCCCCTCGCCCTTCGACGCGCCTTCGACGAGGCCGGCGATGTCGACGAACTCCATCACCGCCGGCACCGTGCGCTGCGGCTTCACGATCTCCGACAGCACGGCCAGGCGCGGGTCGGGCACCTCGACGATGCCGACGTTCGGCTCGATCGTGCAGAACGGATAATTCTCGGCGGCGATGCCGGCCTTGGTAAGCGCGTTGAAGAGCGTCGATTTGCCGACGTTCGGCAGGCCGACGATGCCGCAGCGAAGGCTCATGCGGGAAATCCTCGAGGTGTCGGGAGAAGCGCGCGGAGAGCGTTTCGACGCGCGTGAGCGCCGGGCAGCCGCGCCGATCAGGGGTGGAAAGCCGCATCGCGCGACCCTGTCGCGGCGCGCTCGCCATTCTAACCGGCAGCAGTGCGTGCCCGATTGGGGCACCCATCGCGCCCCCGATTTGCGCTCCCGATTTGCGCTCCCGATTTGCGCTCCCGATTTGCATTGCCGCCGGTCGCTGCCTACGCTGTGCGTCCATGCCCCCTACGCTCGACGGAAAACTCGTCGTCGCGATCTCCTCGCGCGCCGTCTTCGATTTCGAGGAGGAGAACCTCGTCTTCGAGCGCGACGACGACGCCGCGTACATGGCGCTGCAGCGCGAGCGGCTCGACGAATGCGCCCGTCCCGGCGTCGCCGGCGCGCTCGTGCGCAAGCTGCTGCGCTTCGACCCGCCCGACCGTCCGGAGTCGCAGCGCCGCATCGAGGTGGTCGTCGTCTCGCGCAACGATCCGGTGAGCGGTCTGCGCGTGTTCCGCTCGGCGCGCCAGGCCGGGCTGCGGCTCGAGCGCGGCGTCTTCACACGGGGCAGGGCGCCGTGGCGCTACCTGACTCCGCTGAAGGCGAACCTCTTCCTGTCGGCCAATGCCGACGACGTCGCCGCCGCGCTGGCGGCTGGCATTCCCGCGGCACGCGTGTTTCCGCAGTCGGTGCTCGCCTCCGAATCGCATCCCGATGAGATCCGCATCGCCTTCGACGGCGACGCCGTGCTGTTCTCCGACGAGTCCGAACGGGTGTTCCAGCAGGGTGGCCTGGAGGCCTTCCATCGTCACGAGGCCGAGCGCGCGACCCTGCCGCTGCCACCGGGCCCGTTCAAGCCGCTGCTCGAGGCGTTGCACCGGCTGCAGCGCGAGGACGCGCCGTCCGAGAGCGAGCGCGGGCTGCTCGCGCCGGGTCGCGCGCCGGTGGGCATCCGCACGGCGCTCGTCACCGCGCGCAGCGCGCCGGCACACGAACGCGCGATCCGCACACTGATGGACTGGGGCATCGAGGTCGACGAGGCGATGTTCCTCGGCGGCCTCGAGAAGGGGCCGTTCCTGCACGAGTTCGAGCCCGACTTCTTCTTCGACGACCAGACCGGCCATTGCGAGTCGGCTGCGCGCTTCGGTCCGGCCGGCCACGTGCCGGCGGGCATCGCCAACGAGCGATGAGGCGGCGATGAAGCCGCCGCCCTTCGTCACGCATCGCGGAATCGTCGCGCCGCTCGACGCGGCGAACGTCGATACCGACGCGATCTTCCCGAAACAGTACGGCCGCTCGATCGCGGCGAGCGGCTTCGGCCCGGTGCTGTTCGACAACTGGCGCTATCTCGACCCCGGCGATCTTGACAGCGACCACTCGAAGCGGCGCGAGAATCCCGACTTCGTCCTGAACCGGGAGCCGTGGCGACGCGCGACCGTGCTGATCGCGCGCGAGAACTTCGGCTGCGGCTCGAGTCGCGAGCACGCGGTATGGGCGCTGCGCGACTTCGGCTTTCGCGCGATCGTCGCGCCGTCGTTCGCATCCATCTTCGCCGGCAACGCGATCGCCAACGGCCTGTTGACGATCGCGCTGCCTTCGAACGACGTGGATGCGTTGTTCGAGTGGGTGCGCGCACAGCGCGTGCCCGAGGCGGAAATCGACCTTCCGCAGCAGCATCTGCGCGCCGGCGGACTCGAGTGGCGCTTCGACATCGCGCCGCGTGCGAAACAGTCGCTGCTGTGCGGGTGGGACGAGATCGAGCGCACGCTGCAGCGAAGCGAAGAGATCCGCGCCTTCGAAGCGCGGCGTCTGGGCGGGCAGCCCTGGCTGCGCGTCGTTCCGAAGGCATAGGACAGCCGGTCTCGATCGGCTGTCTGCTTTCCGCCGACGATCGCAGGTGCGATGATTGATGGCGTGTCTGCAATCGTTACGAGATCCAGGAGATGTCTGCATCCGTCGAACAGATCGTCGTCCAGGCCACCGCTCGCGAAAGGCGAAAGATCACGGCAAAAGCGCGAAGACTGGGACTTTCGGTCTCCGAGTTGATGAATCGTGCCGCTGCCGCTTATGAGCCGATCGACGAGGTCGCTCTGTCCGAACTGGCTGTTGCCGCACGTGAGGCGGCCGAGCGGGCCATTCGCGCGATCGACGAATCACTCGATGCAATCGCCGAAAGCAATCGCCGCATCGATGCCATGGAGGCGCAGGCGCGTCGGCGGCGACCAGGAGAGCCGCATGGGCTTTGCTGATCGGCTCTGGGCAGCCCTGGCCGTCGTTGTGAAGCTCGAAGACAAGGTCAGCCGCCAGGCCGACGCGCTGAAGGGCCAGCAATCGAGAATCGAGGACCTTGCCGCGCGCGTCGTTCGTCTCGAGGCACAGATGGAGATGATGCTGCACGCTGCTACGCGGCGGCTGCCGGGCCACTGAACTACCCGCGCTTCTTCCGCTTCGGCTGCAGGATCGTCCCGGTGCAGTTCGGCGCGCCGCAGCGGCACGCCCAGATTCTCTTCATCGCCGGCGTGTGCGGCACGTCGAGCACGATTCCGTAGTTGTACGTCAGCTCCTCGCCGCGGGCGATGTCGCGGATCGCCTCGAGGTAGACGCGGTCGCGGCGCGAATCGCCGTTGCTGCTCTCGAGCAGCACGGCTTCGCAGTTCGGATCGCAGCTGTGGTTGATCCAGCGCGCGCTGTTGCCTTCGCGGTTGGCGTCGAGCACCCAGTCGTCGTTGAGCACGAACAGGAAAGTGTGTCCGGTGTCGGCGCTGTCCGGATACATCCGGTCGCTCTGTTCGTGGGTGAGCAGTTGCCCCTTGTACTGGATCAGGCGGGTCCCTTTCGGGATGTCACTCGCGGCGAAGACGCCGTTGCCGTGGATCTGCGAGCGGTGCGTGACGATGCGGGCGGGCATGATGTTCGGTGCGTTGGGAATCCGGCATTCTGAAGCATCGCGCGACGCTTCGCGTCGGCGCCGTTTCGCCGGCGGTGCGGAAGCGGTCCGCAGCGCCGCTCAGTGCTCAGCGCCGCTCAGCGCCGCTCAGTGCCGCTCAGTGCCGCTCAGCGCGTATGCAGCCTCTGCACCGCCGCTTCCGCGTTGCCGGCGACGAGCAGCGGCAGGCAGTCGAGCGCGCGCGCGATCGCATCGTCGATCTGCTGTCGCTGTTCGCGGCTCGGCCTGTGCAGCACGAAGTCGATCACTTCCTGTTCGAG
>CALCZN010000172.1:0-21989 GCA_937903095.1 uncultured Burkholderiales bacterium | reverse complement strand
TCGCTCGGCTATCCGTGCACCAACGGCACGACCGGCATCGCACCGTACGACTTCATCGCCGACTACTTCCGCGGTGCGCGCGGCATGATGACCGACCTGTACCGGCGAAAGGACAAGCTGCTCGAGCTGCTCGACAAGGCGGCGGTGTTCCTGCTGAAGCAGGTCGTCGCGACCGGACGCGCGTCGGGCAACCCGGTGGTGTTCATCCCGGTGCACTGGGCGCCCGATGCGTTCATGTCCGACAAGCAGTTCCGCGAGTTCTGGTGGCCGTCGTTCCGCAAGCTGATGATCGGCATGATCGACGCCG
The DNA here is from genome assembly GCA_937903095.1 of uncultured Burkholderiales bacterium. GTDB lineage: Bacteria > Pseudomonadota > Gammaproteobacteria > Burkholderiales > Burkholderiaceae_E > Zeimonas. The sequence continues at coordinate 21,682 of CALCZN010000172.1, read as the reverse complement.
GGCTGATCCCGATGCCGCTGTGGGAAGCCGACTGCACGCGCAGGCTCGAGATCATCCGCGACGTTCCGCCGGGCAGGTGCATCTACTGGTTCGAGCGCACCGACATGGTTCGCGCATTCGAGGTGCTCGGCGACGTGGTCGCGCTGCGCGGCAACCTTTCGCCGTCGCTGATGACCACGGGCACGCCGCAGGAGGTCGACGCAGCGGTTCGCCATCTCGCCGAGAACGTGTTCCACAGGGGCGGACGGCTGATTCTCGATGCGGCCTTCGGGCTTCCCGACGAGACGCCGGTGGCCAACGTACGCGCGATGTTCGACGCGGCGCGCAGGTACGCAGGCTGATGGCGAGCGGTCGCTGCCGGGTGCTCGGCGTCCTGGGCCGCGCCGCGCGCTCATCGGCCGACGCGCAGTCCGCGCTCGCGCGCCTGCGCGCACAGGCCGTGGAGATGGCTCGCGAAGAAGCGCTCGTCGATGCCGCCTGGTGCTACCGGATCGTTCCGCTCGATTCGCCGCCCGGCGCATGGCTGAACGCCGGCGGTGCATCCCTGCACGCGCCGCGCCTGCTGCCCGAATCGGGCAGGCTCACGGCGCTCGCCTGCGCGGTCTGCACGATCGGCCCGGCGCTCGAACGGCGCGTGCGCGCGTTGTTCGAGCAACGCCGCGCATCGTTGGCGGTCGCGCTCGACCAGTTGGGCAACGAGGCGCTCTTCGAGACCGCGCGACGCGTGCAGGACCGGATCGCGCTCGCCGCCGCGCGCGAGGGGCTGTCGGTCGCGGGCGAATTGCGCCCGGGCGACCCCGGGCTCGATACGAGCGCGCAGGGCCCGGTACTGCGGCTGGCCGACGCGGCGCGCATCGGATGCCGCGTGAACGACGGCGGCCTGCTCGAGCCGCTGAAATCGACGTCGATCGTGCTCGGCGTCGGCATCGATCTCCCGGCGGTCGAATGGTCGCGCTGCGACCCCTGTCCTTCGCGAGACCGCTGCCGGATCGCAGCGAATCGTTCGCCGCGGCAACAACCGAACGCCGCGGCCGTCGCGGCGGCCTCGGCTCCGTGAACACGACCTCCCCGTCCCTCGTCCGGCTCGCGTTCCCGCAGCTCGAACGGACGATCCCCTGCGAAGCCGGGGAGACGGTGCTGGAGAGCGCGCGCCGGCACGGCGTGCGCATCGTCGGCGCGTGCGGGGGCCGTGGAAGCTGCGGCAGCTGCGAGGTGCGCATCGTCGAAGGCGAGCACGCGGTTTCGAACGAAGCGGACGACGGCGACCACACGTGCCGCGCACGTTCTGCGAAGACGTCGCCTGCCGCCTGGGTGCGCGCCTGCCGCATCCGGCCGGGCTCCGATTGCACGATCGAGATCTCGCCGCGTTCCCTTGCGGCGGTGGTGCGCACGGATGCCACGCCCGATGCGCGGGAAGTGCTGGTCCCGGACACCGTCATCGGCAGTCGCGACGTGGAACTGTCGGCGCCGGCGCTGGACGATGCCGAATGCGACGTCTCGCGCCTGCTGCGCGCGCTCGGCCTGCCCGACGGCGCCTTCGACCTCGCCGCGGCGCGCGAGATGCCGACCCGCCTGCGCGAGCATCGATGGAAGGTACGCGCGCGGCTGCGCGGCGACCGGCTGATCGGCGTGACTGCCCCGGGGCGTCCGAACCTGGGCCTGGCCATCGACCTGGGCACGACCAACGTTGCCGGCTTCCTCGTCGATCTGGACAGCGGCGGGCAGCTCGCGACGCTCGCGATCGAGAACCCGCAGGGCGCCTGGGGTGCCGACCTGATCACGCGCATCGACGCTGCCGCGCGATCGAAGGAAAGCTTCGCGGCACTGCGCGACGGCGCCCGCGAGGCGATCGACGTGCTCGCGCACGACCTGTGCCGCGCAGTGGATGCGGACACCGACGACATCGTCGATGCCGCCGTCTGCGGCAACACCGCCATGCACCATCTGCTGCTCGGCCTTCCCGTCGCGTCGCTCGGCCGCAGCCCGTTCGTTGCCGCGCTGCGCGACGCGCTCGACGTCGAAGCACGCGAGATCGGACTCGCCTTCTGCGCCGGCGCCCGGGTTCATTTCGCACCGAACGTCGGCGGCTTCGTCGGTGGCGATCACTGCGCCGCCCTGCTCGCCACGCAGGCACAGTGGAGCGGCGCGCGCACCGCGCTCGTCCTGGACATCGGCACGAACACCGAGATCACGCTGGTCCACGACGGCGCATTGCATTCGGCCTCGTGCCCTTCGGGCCCTGCGCTCGAGGGCGGCAACATCCGCTGCGGCATGCGCGCGGCCGAAGGCGCGATCGAGCGCGTGGCGGTCGACCGGGACGGCGCCTTCTCGCTGCGCATGATCGGCCGATCGGCGCCGCTCGGCTTGTGCGGCTCGGGCGTGGTCGACGCGATCGCGGCCTTGCGCGGGGTCGGTGCCCTCGACGACCGCGGCCGGCTGATCCGTGCGCATCGGCACGTGCATTCGCTGGAAGGCAAGGCGGTCGCCCGGCTCGCGCCGGGTGTCCTCTTCACGCAGGACGACGTCCGCTCCGTGCAACTGGCCAAGGCGGCCATCCGCACCGCCACCGAACTGCTGCTGCAGCGCGCGCGATGCGAAGCCGCGGACATCGAACGATTCGTCGTCGCCGGCGCCTTCGGCGCATGGCTCGATGTCGGGCGATGCATCGAGATCGGCCTCTTTCCCGAGCTGCCGCGCGAGCGCTTCGTACAGGTCGGCAATGCCGCCGGCGCGGGAATCCGCCGGATGCTCGTATCGGAAAGCGCGCGCAAACGCGCGCGCGAAATCGCACGGCAATGCCGCTACGTCGAGCTGAGCACGACGCCGGAGTTCCAGAAGACATTCCTGCGCTGCATCGGCTTCGATCGCGGCACGGACGCAAGGAGAACGGCATGAACCCGGCACAAACGGCCGACGCCGGCCGCTTCGACCTGCGCATCATCGGCGAACGGATCAATCCCGGTTTCCGCAGCACGCGCGCGCTGTTCGACGACGAGGATTTCCCGGGAATCCAGGCGCTCGCCGTGCGACAGGTGCAATCGGGCGCGAGCTGCCTGAACGTGAATGTCGGAGCGCGGGCGCAGACCGACGCCCGGTTCGTCGCCCGGGTGATCCGCGCGATCCAGGAAGTGGTCGACGTTCCGTTGTGCTTCGATTTCCCGCACCCGGAGGTGCAGCGCGTCTGCCTGCAGACTTACGATGCCGGGCGGGCCGGAGGACGACTGCCGGTCGTCAACTCGATCACCGAGCACCGGTGGGCGCTGATGGAGCTGTACCGGCTGCATCCGTTCCAGGTCGTCGTGATGGCTTCCGAACGCATGGTCGACGGCGTGGCGCGCGCCAACAAGACCGCCGCCGACATCGCGTCGACGGCGCGCCGCGCGGCGCGCAGGCTGCGCGACGAACACGGGATGCCGATGCACGACATCCTGATCGACGTGTCGGTGAGCGCGATCGCCGCCGACTCCGAAGGTCTGGGTCGCGCCACGCTCGACGCCACCGCGGCGATCGGCAGCGACCCCGAGCTGGCTGGCCTCCACCTGATGGGCGGGCTGTCGAACATCGGCCAGCAGTTGCCCGCGAAGGCGGCCGACGGCTCGGACCTCAAACTGTGTCTGGAGAACGCCTTCCTGACGCTCGCCGTTCCGCTCGGCTTCGACACGGTGCTCGGCACGCCGTGGCGAGGCTACGCGCCGTTGCCGGCGGATCATCACGTGATGAAGACGTACCGCCAGTTCCTCGAATGCAGCGGCACCGACGCGTTGCGTGCGGTGCGTCGGCTGTACCGCGGCTGATCGGGCTCATCTCGATGACTCGGGAAGCCACCCCGCCGGCCATCGCGGCCGATGTATCGGCCGCGCCCGCGTTCGCCATCGTCGTCGACGACTGGTTCGACGGCGAGCGAAGGCGGAGCGAAACGACCACCTTCCACATAGTCGACGGACGCATCGCCGACATCGATCCGGGCGACCGCGCCGTCGAGCTCGCCGCGCGCGGACTGGCCGTACTGCGCGGCGCGTTCCTGATGCCCGGGCTCGTCGATGCGCACGTGCATCTGTTCCTCGACGGCGCCGCGACGGATCCCGAGGCCCGCGCGCGATACCTGAAGGAGCCGATCGAGCATCTCCTCGAAACCGCACGGCGCAATGCACGACGCTCGCTCGCCTGCGGCGTAACGCTCGTGCGCGACGCGGGCGATCGGCACGGGATCAACCACCGGATCCGCGCCGAGGCAGCACGCGCATCGAGCGGACTGGCCGGGGTGCGATCGGCCGGCTGCGGCATTCGTGCGCAGAAACGCTACGGCGCGTTCATAGCGACCGAAGCGGGCGACGACGACGAGATTCGCCAGGCGATCGCGCAGCGCGCCGCCGACAGCGACGAGATCAAGCTGATCCTCACCGGACTGATCGATTTCGCAGCCGGCTCCGTCACCGACGAGCCGCAGTTCACCTTCGGCCAGGCGCGGCTCCTCGTCGAGACGGTGCACGCATGCGGGCGGCGCACCTTCGCGCATTGCAGCGGTCCGAAGGGACTCGAAATCGCGGTCGCGGCAGGCGTCGATTGCATCGAGCACGGTTTCTTCGTGACGCCGCAGATCCTCGAACGGATGGCCCGGCGCGGGATCGCCTGGACGCCGACCTTCGGACCGGTTCATTTCCAGTGGGCGAACGCGCCGGCACTCGGCTGGTCGTCGGAGACGGCCGACAAGCTGCGCCGCATGCTGGACGATCACGCCCACCACCTGAAGCTCGCGGTCGACGCCGGGGTGCCCGTGCTGCTCGGCACCGATGCAGGAAGCGTGGGAGTCGCGCACGGCGACGCGGTATTCGACGAGATCGATCGCTATCGGGAAGCCGGATTGTCGCTCGAGCAGATCCTCGCCGCGGCAACGTCGAACCCGCGGCGCCATTTCGGCTTCGGGCACGCGCGGCTCGACCGCGGGGCCCCGTTGGACGCCGTGCTCCTCGCGCGCTCGCCTTTCGACGACCGGGACGCACTGCGCCGGCCGCTGCGCGTCTGGCGCCCTCAGCGCGAATCGAGCTGCGCGATCAGCGACTGAACCGCGTCCAGCTCGACCGGCTTGACCAGGTGGTGGTCGAAGCCCACCTGCTCGGAAGCCACGCGATCGGCCTGCTGGCCCCAGCCGGTGACCGCGACGAGCAGCACGTCGCGGCCCCAGTCGCTCTGCCGCACCCGCCGCGCGGCGACGTAGCCGTTCATGTTGGGCATGCCGAGGTCCATCAGGATGACCTCGGGGTGAATGCGCTCGGCGAGCCGCAGCGCCTGCTCGCCGCCGAATGCGACGTTCACCTCATGCCCGAGCAGCTCGAGCATCGTCCCCATCGCCTGGGCGGCATCGGCGTTGTCGTCGACGACCAGCACGCGGCGCGAGCGCACCGCCGCCTCGGGGATGCGCGGCGCTTCCAGCTCCTCCAGGGCCGCGGCAGACAACGGCAGCCGCACGACGAACTCGCTGCCGCGGCCCGGCCCTTCGCTGTGCGCCTCGACGTGGCCGCCGTGCAGCTCGACGAGCTGGCGCACGATCGTCAGCCCGATGCCCAGGCCGCCCTGGCGGCGGTCGATCGCGCTGTCGACCTGCGCGAACAGCTCGAAGACCTTCTCGAGCATCGCCGGCGGAATCCCCACGCCGGTGTCCTTCACGCAGACGACGGCCTCGCGTTCGCGGCGCTCGAGCGTGACGAAGATGTGGCCGTTGGGCTCCATGTACTTCGCGGCATTGGTCAGCAGGTTGCCGATCGCCTGGGTGAGCCGGTGCCGGTCGCCGTCGACCCACACCGCCTCGGCCGGCAGCGTCAGGCTCACCTCGTGACGCTTCTGCCGGATGATCGGGTCGGAGGCTTCGAGCGCGCTGCGGATGACGGCGGCGAGCTCCACCGGATGGCGATCGAGCACGATGCGCCCGCCGCTGATGCGGCTGACGTCCATCAGGTCGTCGACGAGCGCGACCATGTGGTCGACCTGCCGGCCCATCATCGCGCGCACGCGCTCGATGCGCTCCGGATCGATCCGGCCCATGCGCATGATCTCGATCCCGGTGCGCAACGGTGCGAGCGGGTTGCGCAGCTCGTGCGCAAGGATCGCCAGGAACTCGTCCTTGCGCCGGTCGGCTTCGCGCAGCGCCTCCTCGGCGCTGCGCCGTTCGGTGATGTCGACGTTCATGCCGACCCACTTGCGCACGGTGCCGTCGGCCGCGAACAGCGGAGCCGCGTGGTCGTTGCTCCAGTGCACGCTGCCGTCGGCGGCGACGATGCGGTACTCCAGCTCGAAGGGCAAACGTCGCGCGATGCCGTCGAACCACTTCCGACGCGTGGCTTCGCGGTCGTCGGGGTGTACCGCGTCGAACCAGCCTTCGTTGCGCCACTGCGCAGACAGTTGCCCGGTGAGCGCGCGCCAGGACGCCGAGTACGACTGCAGGTGGCCCGCCGGATCAGCTTCCCACACGGCCTGCGCCATCGCCTCGACGAGCACGCGGAAGCGCTCTTCGCTCTCGCGCAGCGCGTCGTCTGTCCGGTGCCGCTCGGTGACGTCGCGAAACAGCAGCGCGACCCGGTTGCTCGGCGGACGATCGGGGCAAAACGCGTAGACGTCGAACCAGCGCCCCAGTGGAGACGAATAGTGCTCGAGCCGCGCCGGCTCGCCGGTGCGCGCCACCCGGCCGTAGTTCTCGAGCCAGTACGGCTCGATCTGCGGGACGAGTTCACGTGCTTTCCGACCGAGGACGTCGGCGAGGCCGGTCTGCGTCTCGAAAGCGTCGTTGACCTCGAGGTAGCGGAAGTCGACCGGCGCGCCGCGCTCGTCGAAGAGCATCTCGATCACGCAGTACCCCTGGTCGATCGAATCGATCAGCGCGTGGTATTGCCGCTCGCTCTCGTGAAGCGCCTTCTCGGTGAGATGGCGGCGGGTGACATCATGGAAGTACAGCGCCCAGCCCCAGCTGCGCGGATGCACGCAGGCGCGATACCAGCGTCGGGCGGAGGCGCTGTAGTACCCGAGCTCGATGGGATCGGTGCTTCGCGCCGCTTCGCGCAGCGCTGACGGATCGAGGCCGCCGCAGGCGGCGAGCTCCGGGTACACCTCGTAGACGTTCTTCCCGATCAGTTCTTCACGGGAACGCGCCAACTGGCGCTCGGCGGAGACGTTTACGTAGAGGACGCGGAAATCGAAATCGCAGGCGAGGAAGCCGTCCGAGATGCTCTCGAGCACTTCGATCGCGCTGATCTCGAGAGTCGCCGTGAGCGGGACCGACGCCATGATTGCGCGATTCTCACCGCGGCCCGAAGCGGATGCAAGCGCGTACGCATGCAGCGCTCGGGCTCGGCTCAGCCTCAGTTCAGCCTCAGTTCAGCACCAGCCGCGCGCGGATCGTTCCGGTCTCGCGGTCGGCCTCCAGAGCGAAGCCGAGCCGGCTCGCCAGCCGCAGCATGTCGTCGTTCTCGGCGAGGATCTCGCCGACGATCTCGCGCGTGCCCTGTCGGCGGCAGTAGTCGATGATCTTCGCCATCAGCAGGCGGCCGAGCCCCTGCCCCTTCAGGTCGGAGCGCACGAGCACCGCGAACTCGGCGGCGACGTTGTCCGGGTCGGTGACGGTACGCACGACGCCGAGCGTCTCCACTTCGCCCCCCTCGCCGCCCTCGCCCTCGGCCGACGCGATGAACGCCATCTCGCGGTCGTAGTCGATCTGGGTGAGCCGCGCCATCTGCGAGTGCCCGAGCTGGCGCACCGAGTCGAAGAAGCGAAGGCGCAGGTCCTCGGGCGTCATGCGCGCGAGCAGCGCCTGGTGCGCCGGCTCGTCCTCCGGCCGGATCGGGCGCAGCAGGATCTCGCGCCCGCTGCGCAGCCGCGCCTTCTCCTCGAGGTTCTTCGGGTACGGGCGGATCGCCAGCCGCCCGGGCCGGCGCGCAGCCGCGTCTACCCGCATGTGGGCATCGACGCAGACGACGCCCTCGTCGCCGGCGAACAGCGGATTGATGTCGATCTCGACGATCTCGGGAAGGTCGACGACCAGCTGCGAGACTTTCACGAGGGTCAGGCAGATCGCATCGACGTCGGCCGCGGGCCGGTCGCGATACGCGCCGAGCAGCTTGTCGATGCGCGTGCGCGCGATCAGTTCGCGCGCCAGCGGCAGGTTCAGCGGCGGCAGGCCGATCGCATGATCGCGGATCACCTCCACCGCGCGCCCGCCCTCGCCGAACAGGATCACCGGACCGAACAGCGGATCGGTGGTGACGCCGACGATCAGCTGGCGGGCGTTTCGCCGCGGCACCATCGGCTGCAGCGTGAAGCCGGTGATGCGCGCGCTCGGCATGCGCTCGGAGACGCGCCGCGTCATGCCGAGCGCCGCAGTGCGCACCGCGTCGGCGCTCTCCAGGTTCAGGGCCACGCCGCCGACGTCCCATTTGCGCGCGATGTCGGGCGACAGCACGGTGAGGGCGAGCGGGTAGCCGACGGTCTCGGCCACCTGCGCCGCATGCTCGAGCGACTCGGCGATGCGGGTCGGGACGACCGGAATGCCGTAGGCGGCGAGCACCGCCTTGGCATCGGATTCGGACAGCAGCGCGCTGCCGGAGGCGAGCGCGCGCTCGACGACGGCGCGCGCGGCAGCGACGTCGGGGCGGAACTCGCTCGGCAGCGACGGCGGCGTCTGCATCAGCATTTCCTGGTTGCGGTGGAAATTCACCACGTGCAGGAAAGCTTTCACCGCGCTGGACGGCGTCTCGTAGGTGGGCAGCCCCGCCTCGGCGAACAGCCGTCGCGGCGCCGTTGCCGCGCCGGCGCCCACCCAGCAGGTGAGGATGCGCGCCGCGCGCAGCTCGCGTGCGACGCCGATCACCGCCTGTGCGGCTTCCTCGCCCCGCGTGGTCGCGGTCGGCGCGTGCATGACGAGCGCGGCGTTGACGCCAGGGTCGGACAGCACGGCCTTCAGGCAGTCGGCATAGCGACGGCCGGGAGCGTTGACGCCCACGTCCACCGGATTGCCCGGCGACGACGCGGCCGGCAGCAGCTCGGCCAGGCGCCGCGTCGTCTCGTCGCCCAGTCGGGCGCAGGTGCCGCCGCCGAGCAGCAACTCGTCGAGCGCCATCAGGCCGGCGCCGCCGCCGTTGTGGATGATCGCCAGCTTCTCGCCGCGGAACGCCTTCGCGCGACTGAGCGTCTCGACCGCGTCGAAGAGTTCGTCGATGTCGTAGACGCGAAGGATGCCGGCGCGCCGCAGCGCCGCATCGAAGACGTCGTCGGGACGCGCGAGCGCCCCCGAGAGCGTGGCCGGCGACTCGAGATCGGCGTCGTCGCGGGCGACGCGCCCCGCCTTCACGGCGAGCACCGGCTTGTTGCGCGCCGCCGCGCGCGCCGCCGCCATGAAGTTGCGCCGCTCGCGGATCCGCTCGATGTACAGCAGGATCGCGTCGGTGTCGGGGTCGCTGCCGAGGTAATCGAGGACGTCGCCGAAGTCGACGTCGTCGCAATCGCCGAGCGCGACGAAATGCGAGAAACCGATCCCCTTGGCGCGCGCCCAGTCGAGCACCGCCGTGCAGAGCGCTCCCGACTGCGAAACGAAAGCGAGCTTGCCGGGCAACGCCGACACGTGGCTCAGGCTCGCGTTCAGGCCGACCCGCGGCACGAGCACGCCCAGGCTGCCGGCGCCCAGCACGCGCATCGAATGCCGTCGCGCGGCGGCGAGCATCGCGTCGCGCACCCAGGCGCCGCCGGGATCGCGTCGTCCGAGCAGATCGTCGTGCACGACGATCGCCACCCGCGTGCCGCGTCGGCCCAGCGCGTCGATCGACGCGGCGATGGTCGACGCCGGGCTGCAGATCACGGCCAGCTCGGGCGCCTGCGGCAGACTGTCGACGTCGGGATAGGTGAGCACGCCCGCCACCGAGCGGTAGCGCGGGTTCACCGGCATCACCGGCGCATCGATGCCGCCTTCGAGCAGGTTGCGCATCAGCACGTTGCCGACGTGGCGCGGCTTGTTCGAAGCGCCGACCACGGCGACCGAGCGCGGCTCGAACAGATGAACGAGGCTGCGGACGCTCATCGGCTGGCCGCCAGGCGCAACGCCGCGAACATGCGCTGCCCGGCGGCGACGACGCCGAGCACGAGCGCGCCTGCGACGACGCCGACGAGTCCGTCGAACAGCATCGGCCCGAGCGCGTCGACGAGGCCGCCGACCACGGGCGCGTCGTCGATCGGATCGAGCGCGCGGTCGACCCATCCGTGCGCGCCGGGCACGCCGTGCGAGAGGATGCCCCCGCCCACCAGGAACATCGCCGCCGTGCCGACGATCGACAGCGACTTCATCAGCCACGGCGCCGCCCGGACGATCCCTGCGCCGAGCCGGCGCTGGACGCGATCGAGCCAGCCGGCGCCGCGTTGCGCGAGCAGGCGCAGGCCCAGATCGTCGAGCTTGACGATGCCCGCCACCAGTCCGTAGACGCCGACGGTCATCAGCGCCGCTACGGCGACGAGAACGCCGACCTTCACGCCGAAGGTTGCAGCAGCGACCGCGCCGAGCGCGATCGTGATGATCTCGGCCGACAGGATGAAATCGGTTCGCACGGCGCCTTCGATCTTCGTCTTCTCCCTCGCCTGCAGCTCCTGCGCCGAAATCGGTTCGCCGGCAACCGCGGCGGCCGATGCGCCCGGCTCGTGCACCTGGTGACGGAACAGGCGATGCGCGATCTTCTCGAAGCCCTCGTAGCACAGGTATGCACCGCCGACCATCAGCAGCGGCTTGATCGCCCACGGAGCGAAGGCGCTGATCGCCAGCGCCGCCGGCACCAGGATCAGCTTGTTGCGGATCGACCCGCGTGCCACCGCCCAGACGACGGGCAGCTCGCGGTCGGCGTGCACCCCCGAGACCTGCTGCGCGTTCAGCGCGAGATCGTCGCCGAGCACGCCCGCCGTCTTCTTCGTGGCGACCTTCGTCATCGTCGAGATGTCGTCGAGCACGCTCGCGATGTCGTCGAGCAGCGCGAGCAGCGTCGTCGCCATGGCTCAGCGCGCCGCCACGCCGCAGACGTCCTGCGGACACGGGAAGTGGTAGTAGCGCTCGTTCAGGTATTGCGCCACCGCGTCGATCTCGGCCTGCTGCCACGCGCCGCCGAGGTAGCGGTCCCAGCGCCAGACGTAGGCGCGGATCTGGTCGAAACTCCCTGCGGCGCGCGGGCTTCGCGTGTGCACGCTGCGCTCGTGGCAGCCGGTGCAGCGGCTCTCGTAGAGCGCGGCGCCGAGCGATTCGTCGCCGGCCGCGTGCGCCGCCGAGCCGCCGCCGACCGGGAGCATCGCACCGACGGCGAACGCGGCGGCGGCGAGCGCCGGCGCGACGGGTCTCGAGGGCCGCAGATCCGCCCGCTGCAGGGCTCGCTTCATCGACTTCTCCCGGTGCCCGTGAACTACGGTGTGCAGATTATGCGAGAACGCGACGAGGCACACCGGGATCGGACGACGGCGGGCCCTACGAGGAATCCTTGACCAGCGCCGTGCGGATCTGCTCGATCGCGTGCGAGGGGCTCAAGCCCTTCGGACACACCTCGGTGCAGTTCATGATCGTGCGGCATCGGTACAGGCGATAGACGTCGTCGAGGAAGGCCAGGCGCTCGCTGCGCGCGGTGTCGCGGCTGTCGGTGATGAAGCGCCAGGCCTGCAGCAGTCCGGCCGGGCCGATGAACTTGTCGGGGTTCCACCAGTACGACGGGCAGAACGAACTGCAGCAGGCGCACAGGATGCACTCGTACAGTCCGTTCAGCCGCTCGCGCTCCTCGGGCGACTGCAGCCGTTCGCGCTCGGGCATCGGGCGGTCGTCGACGACGTAGGGCCGGATCGAGTGGTAATGCGAGAAGAACTGCGTCATGTCGACGACGAGGTCGCGCACGACGGGAAAGCCGGGCAGCGGGCGCAGCACCACCGGCTCCTTCAGCTCCGACACCGGGTGGATACACGCCAGGCCGTTGCGGCCGTTGATGTTCATCGCGTCGGAGCCGCACACGCCCTCGCGGCACGAGCGGCGAAACGAAAGGCTGTCGTCGATCTCCTTCAGGCGCAGCAGCACGTCGAGCAGCATCCGGTCGGTGTGGCGCAGCTCGACGTCGTAGTCCTGCATGCGCGGTCGCTGGTCGACGTCGGGGTCGAAGCGATAGATGCTCACCCTCATGGCTGCCCCAGCAGGATCATCGCTACGCGGATCTGCACGGCGACAAGGATGAACGCGATCACCGCGAGCAGCGGCAGGCGCAGCGACGGCGCGTGCACGTAGTCGAGCACGACGTCGCGCACGCCGATCCAGCCGTGCAGCCCCATCGACAGGAAGAAGGCGAGGATCAGCACGACGCCGTGCGTGCTGGTGGCGATCGCGTGCCAGCGCTCGTAGGCCGTGCCGTCCGACATCGCGAGCCGCACGATGCCCAGCACCAGCAGGACGAGGATGGCGATCGCGCTGAACCGCTGCAGCAGCCAGGCGCGCTGTCCGGAGAAGACTCTCATTGCAGCGCTCTCATCGCAGCCCCCAGGCGAGAAGCCACAGGAGCGCGGCGACGATGCCGGCCGCGATGGAAACGAAGGCGCTCGTGCGCGCCTGCGGCAGCCGGTAACCGAAGCCGGCATCCATGAACAGGTGGCGAACGCCGGCGAAGATGTGGTGCACCAGCGCCCAGGCGCCGATGAACAGCAGCGGCGCGAACCACGAGCGCGTTGCCGCGTGCACGACGGCGTCGAAACCCTGCGGGCTGCGCAGCGATTCGGCCAGCGCGCTCGCCAGCAACGGCAGCGAGACGGCCAGCAGCACGCCGGAGACGCGATGCAGGATCGAGGCGATCGCGCCGATCGGAAAGCGGATCTGCGCGAGATTCAGGAACTTCGGTAACGACCGGGCCGCGCCGCCTGCTGCCGCCTGCCGTTGCATCGCGATTCCTCCATCGCCGGGATGACGCCCGCTAGAACATCCCCATCTCGAGCCGCGCCGCTTCGCTCATCATGTAGCGCGTCCAGGGCGGGTCGAAGACCAGGTCGACCCTCGCCTGGTCGACGCCGGGGATCTTCAGCAGCTTCTCGCGGGCTTCGTCGCACATCAGCGTGCCCATTCCGCAGCCGGGCGCCGTCACCGTCATCTGCACGTCCAGCCGGAAGCTGCCGTGGTCGATGTTACTGCAGACGCAACTGTAGACAAGCCCCAGATTGACGATGTCCATCGGAATCTCGGGGTCGAAGCAGGTGCCGAGCACTTTCCACGCGGCCGCCTCGATCAGCTCCGGCGTGGGCGCCTTGTCGGCGAAGAGCTCGGCGACATCGGGCAGCACCAGCGGCTCGAGCCCGAGCGCCTGGGCGTACTGCTCGTCGACGCGGTACAGGTTGCCGTCGACCATCACGGTGATCGTTCCGCCCAGCCGCTGCGTCACCTGCCCGGGCTTGCCGGCCATCAGGTTGACCGACGTTCCCCACGGCACCTCGACCGCAGGGCACGACTGCTCGATCGTGAACTCCTGCGCCTGCCCATGTCTGCTGCCCATCGCTCGTACCTCACTCGGTTTTCGCCTGCTCGCCGTGGCCGGCGAGCGCATTGTGCAAGGTGTGCCAGGCGAGCGTCGCGCACTTCACCCGCACCGGAAATTCGCGCACGCCCGACAGCGCGACCAGCTTGCCGAAGTCGCGCTCGGGCGGCTGCTGGTCGGTGAGCAGCGCGTGCACGTCGCGGAACAGCGACTCGATCTCCTCGATCGACCGGCCCTTCACCGCCTCGGTCATCAGCGACGCCGAAGCGGTGGAGATTGCGCATCCGTGACCGACGAAGCTGACGTCTTCGACGCGCCCGTCGCTCACGCGCAGATAGACGGTGAGCTGGTCTCCGCACAAGGGGTTGTGCCCGTCGGCGCTGCGGTTCGCCTCGGGCATCTGGTGGAAATTCCGCGGCTTGCGGTTGTGATCGAAGATCACCTCCTGGTACAGCTCGCGAAGATCGCCGCGCGAATTCATCGTGCTCTCACCTGCCCTCGAACAGATCCTGCGCCCGGCGGATCGCCGCCGCCAGCGCATCGACGTCGGATTCGTCGTTGTACAGCGCCAGTGACGCCCGCGCGGTTCCCGGGATGCCGAAGCGCTTCATCAGCGGCATCGTGCAATGGTGGCCGGCGCGGATCGCCACGCCCTCGGTATCGAGGATGGTGCCGAGGTCGTGCGGATGGATGCCGTCGATCGTGAAGGACAGGATGCCGGCCTTGCCGGCAGCGGTTCCGATCAACCGCAGCCCCGGGATGGCTTCGAGCGCGCGCGTCCCGTAGGCGAGCAGCGCGTGCTCGTGCGCCGCGACGCGGTCGATGCCGACCGAGCGCAGATAGTCGATCGCGGCGCCGAGCGCCACGACGCCGGCGATGTTCGGCGTTCCCGCCTCGAAACGCTGCGGCGCGTCGGCCCAGGTGCTCGCCTCGAAGGACACGGTGCGGATCATGTCGCCGCCGCCCTGCCACGGAGGCATCGCCTGCAGCAGCTCGTGGCGGCCGTACAGCGCGCCGATGCCGGTGGGCCCGTACAGCTTGTGCCCCGAAAATGCGTAGAAGTCGCAGCCGATCGCCTGCACGTCGACCGCCGTGTGCGCGACCGCCTGCGCACCGTCGACCAGCACGACCGCGCCCACCGCGTGCGCGCGCTGCACGAGCCGCGTGACCGGATTGACGGTGCCGAGCGCGTTCGAGACGTGCGCGACGGCGACGAGCCGGGTGCGCGGCCCGAGCAGCGCGTCGAAGGCGTCGAGATCGAGCGCGCCCTCGTCGCCGATCGGCGCCACGCGCAGCACGGCGCCGGTCTGCGCGCACACGAGCTGCCACGGAACGATGTTGGAGTGGTGCTCCATCGTCGTGATCAGGATCTCGTCGCCCGCCTTCAGGTTCGTGCGCGCCCAGCTGTACGCGACCAGGTTGATCGCCTCGGTGGTGCCGCGCGTGAAGACGATCTCCTCGCTGCGCGCCGCGTTGAGCAGCGCGCGCACCCGCTCGCGCGATTCCTCGTACAGGTCGGTGGAATGCTGCGACAGCCAGTGCACGCCGCGATGGATGTTGGCGTTCGACTCGCGGTAGTAACGCGCCTCGGCCTCGATCACCGCCTCGGGCTTCTGCGTAGTCGCGGCATTGTCGAGATAGACGAGCCGCTTGCCGCGCACGGAGCGCGCGAGGATCGGGAAATCGGCCTTGCGCGCCGCCAGTCCGGCGGCCGGCGCCTCGCCGGGCGCGCCCGCGCGCGCGCTTTTTTGCAGCACAACGCTCATCCCAGTTCCTCCAGCGCCCGGGCGAGCGCGGCCCCTCCGGGCAGGCGGCCCAGGAGCGCCGAGCGCGCACGACGCTGCAGCGACGCGATGCCGATGCGCGACAGCGACTCCGCAGCGAAGGCCCAGGTGAGCAGGTTGCGCGAGCGCTCCTCGTCGATGCCGCGCGAGCGCAGGTAGAACAGCGCCGATTCGTCGATGCGCCCGACGGTGGCGCCGTGCGCACACTTGACGTCGTCGGCGTAGATCTCGAGCTCGGGTCGCGCGTCGGCCTCGGCCTGGCGCGACAGCAGCAGGTTGTCAGTGCGCTGGATCGCGTCGGTGCGCAGGGCGCCGGGGGCGACCACGATGCGGCCGGCGAACACGCCGCGGCCGGCTTCGTCGAGGATGCCCCGATAGAACTCGCGGCTCGTGCCGTGCGGCTCGGCGTGGTCGATCACCGTGTGATGGTCGACGTGACGCTTGCCGTCGACGTGATACAGGCCGTTGAGCAGCGTCTCGCAACCGGTGCCGTCGAAGCGCGTGACGATGTCGTTGCGCGCCAGGCGCGCGCCGAACGACAGCGAATGCGACGCGAACATCGAGCCGCGCGCCTGCCGGGCCTCGATGCGCGCCAGGTGCACGGCGCGCTCGGAGTCCTGCTGGAACTTCAGGTGCGTGATGCGCGCATCGTCGGCACAGTCGATGCGCGTGACGACGTTCGACAGCAGCGGTTCGTCGTGCACCTTCACGTGATGCTCGACGATCGTCGCCTGGGCGCCGGCCTCGGCAACGACGAGGTTGCGCACGTGGATCGCCGCCTGCGTCGTGAGGCCGACGAACACGAGATGGATCGGCTCTTCGACGGCGACGCCGCGGCGCAGCTGCACGAAGGCGCCGTCGGCGGCGAAGGCCGTGTTCAGCGCGGTGGGGCTGTAGCCGTCCTCGGCGGCCCCGAAGTGCGCCTCGGCGCGCTCGGGTGCCTCGTCGAGGATGCGCGCGAGCGAGGCGACTTCCGCCCCGGCGGGGAGCCGGCCCGGCGTCGACAGCGCCGGCGCGTGGCTGCCGTCGACGAACACCGACCAATGGCCGGCATCGCCCTCGCGCAACGCGTCGACGACGGCGCGCAGGCGCTCGGCCGCCTGCGGCTGGGCAGCGGCGGCCGGGGTGACGAAATTCTCCTGCTCGAGCGACAGCAGCGACGTATGCCGCCATGCATCGGAGCGGGCGCTCGGCCAGCCTTCGGCGACGAAGCGATCGAGCGCGCGCCGCCGGGTTTCGGCGAGCCAGGGCAGCGCGGCGCCGGCGAGCGACGGCGCGCGCTCGCGGAATGCCTCGGTCCAGGGCTGCGCGGCGCTCATCGCGCGCTCTCCGCGGCCGGCGCGGCGCCTTTCGCCGGCGCGCGCTCGATCCAGCCGTAGCCGCGTTCCTCGAGATCGAGCGCCAGCTCGCGTCCGCCCGAGCGCACGATGCGGCCCTCGGCGAGCACGTGCACGAAATCGGGAACGATGTATTCGAGCAGGCGCTGGTAGTGCGTGATGACGATCATCGCGCGCTCGGGCGAGCGCAGTCGGTTGATGCCGTCGGCGACGATGCGCAGCGCGTCGATGTCGAGCCCCGAGTCGGTTTCGTCGAGGATCGCCAGCTTCGGCTCGAGCAGCGACATCTGCAGCACTTCGTTGCGCTTCTTCTCGCCGCCCGAGAAACCTTCGTTCACCGACCGGTAGAGGAACTCCTCCTTCATCCCGACGGCCTTCATCTCGCCCTTGACCTTCGCGAGGAAGTCCATCGCGTCGAGTTCGGGCAGACCGCGGTGCCGGCGCACGCCGTTCACCGCCGCCTTCAGGAAATACGCGTTCGATACGCCCGGGATCTCGACCGGGTACTGGAACGCCAGGAAGATGCCCGAACGGGCGCGCTCTTCGATCGGCATCTGCAGCAGGTCCTGGCCCTGCCAGGTCACGGTGCCGCCGTCGACCGTGTAGCTTTCGCGCCCGGCGAGCACCTGCGACAGCGTGCTCTTGCCCGAGCCGTTCGGCCCCATGATCGCGTGCACTTCGCCCGCCTTCACCGACAGGTCGATGCCGCGCAGGATCTGCTTGCCGTCGACCGAAGCCTTCAATTGACTGATTTCGAGCATCTCGGAATTCTCCTCAACCCACGCTGCCTTCGAGACTGACGCCGATCAGGTTCTGTGCCTCCACGGCGAACTCCATCGGCAGCTCCTTGAACACTTCCTTGCAGAAGCCGTTGACGATCATCGAGACGGCGTCCTCGGCCGACAGCCCGCGCTGCATCGCGTAGAAGAGCTGGTCTTCGGCGATGCGCGAAGCCGTGGCCTCGTGCTCGACGCGCGCCGTGGGGTTGCGCGTCTCGATGGTCGGAAAGGTGTGTGCGGCGCACTTGTCGCCGATCAGCAGCGAATCGCACTGCGTGTAGTTGCGCGCGCCCTCGGCCTTCGGCGACATGCGCACCAGGCCTCGAAAGGTGTTGCTGCCGTGGCCGGCCGAGATGCCCTTGGAGATGATCGTGCTGCGCGTGTTGCGCCCCATGTGGATCATCTTGGTGCCGGTGTCGGCCTGCTGGCGATGGTTCGACAGCGCCACCGAATAGAACTCGCCCACCGAGTCGTCGCCGCGCAGCAGCACGCTGGGGTATTTCCAGGTGATCGCCGAGCCGGTCTCGACCTGCGTCCAGGCAATGCGCGAACGCGCGCCGCGGCAATCGCCGCGCTTGGTGACGAAGTTGTAGATGCCCCCGACGCCGTTCTCGTCGCCCGGATACCAGTTCTGCACCGTGGAGTACTTGATGCTCGCGCCTTCGAGCGCGACCAGTTCGACGACCGCGGCGTGCAACTGGTTCTCGTCGCGCATCGGCGCGGTGCAGCCCTCGAGGTAGCTGACGGTGGCGCCCTCCTCGGCGATGATCAGCGTGCGCTCGAACTGCCCGCTGTCGCGCGCGTTGATGCGGAAGTAGGTGGACAGCTCCATCGGGCAGCGCACGCCCTTCGGGATGAAGACGAACGACCCGTCGGAGAACACGGCCGAGTTCAGCGCGGCGTAGAAGTTGTCGCTCGGCGGAACCACCGAGCCGAGATACTGCTGGACGATCTCGGGATGGTTCTTCACCGCCTCGGAGAACGAGCAGAAGATGATCCCCTGCTCGGCCAGCTGCTTCTGGAAGGTGGTGGCCACCGACACCGAGTCGAACACCGCATCCACCGCGACGCCCGCCAGGCGCGCGCGCTCGTGCAGCGGCACGCCGAGCTTCTCGAAGGTGCGCAGCAGTTCCGGATCGACCTCGTCGAGGCTCTTCGGACCGTCGGCCTTCTTCTTCGGCGCCGCGTAGTAGACGATGTCCTGGAAATCGACCGGCGGATAGCTCACCTTCGCCCATTCGGGATTGCGCATCGTGAGCCATCGGCGATACGCGCGCAGCCGCCACTCGAGCATGAACGCGGGTTCGCCCTTGCGTTCGGAGATCAGGTGGATCGTCTCTTCCGACAGCCCCTTCGGGATCGTGTCGGTCTCGATCTCGGTGACGAAACCGGCCGCGTACTCGCGGTCGAGAAAGCTGTCGATCTGGGTGGTCGCGGAACTCATGCGATGGATTCCTCTCGGGGTTGCGCGAGCTGCGCCGCGGGCGGGCGCGAGGCCCGCTTGCGCGAAACCGCCTTCGTCCTGTCGGGCTTCGTCTTCGGCGCCTGCTCCGGCGGCTCGTCCAGCTGAACGACGCGCATCATGTCGGCCAGGCTCACGCTCTCGAGCGTGCGCCGCATGATCCGGTTGATGCGCTGCCAGTTCGAGCGGATGCGGCAGCTGCGCTCGAAGCCGCACAGCCCCGCCGACGCGCTGCACTCGGTGAGGCCGAAGGGCTGGTCTTCGAGCGCGTCGACGATGTCGGCCACGCTGATCGCCTCGGGCGCACGGCTGAGCGAGTAGCCGCCGCGCAGGCCGCGGATGCTGCGCACGAGGTCGTGACGGCCCAGTGCCTTGAGCACCTTGCTCACGGTGGGCACGCCCAGGCCCAGTTCCGCGGCGACGTCGGCGGCGCTGTGCATCCGCTCGGGATGCATCGCAAGGTACGTCAGCGCGAGCGTTCCGTAGTCGGTGAGGCGGTTGATCCGGAGCATCTTAAATGGTGCGCATTCGTGCGGCTTTCGCGATCCTGGCGCGGCGAGACCGTGCCTCGCTTCGCGTGTGGAACGGCACAAACAGTACCACTTCGGTCCTCTATATGTCAAAGCTGCGCACCCGCTTTTTCTTCGGTCCGACCCGGCTTTCTTGATCCGTATCAAGGGCGCTACGGTTGGCTGGGCGACAATTTACGCATTCCGGTACCGGAATACCAAATTAAGCCGATGGAGGCGCAAATGACCGACCAGGCCAAGCCGGCCCCGACCGACTCCGAGCAGCGTCTCGGCGACATTTTCGAGCACTGCAACAACCTGCGTCTCGGACCGATGCCGTCGATCGATTCGCTGCCCGAGGGCTATACGGGAACCTTCGGCCACTTCCCCGTCTACTTTCCCGAAGAGATCGTGCACGCCGCGGGACTGATCCCGGTGAGCGTGCTCGGCGGGGGCAACAAGCTCGAGCTCAAGCACGCCGACGCGCACATGGGCTCGTTCATCTGCTCGATCTGCCGCTCGACCACAGAGCTGGGGCTGAACGGCTCGCTCGACGGCCTCACCGGCTTCGTCACGCACCCGATCTGCGACGCGGCCAAGCACCTGGGCGGCATCTGGTCGCGCAACTTCCCCGACAAGCTCGGGCAGATCCTGTACCTGCCGCAGAACCCCAACACCCCCGGGTCGGTGCGCTACACGAGCGCCGAATACCAGCGGCTGCGCAGCGACGTCGAGAAGAAGATCGGCCGCACGATCGACGACGCGGCGATCTGGCGCAGCATCCGCATCTACAACCGCAATCGCGCGCTGCTGCGCGAGCTGTACGCGCTGCGCTGCGACGAGCCGTGGAAGGTCAGCACCAGCGAGCTGTACCTGCTGATGCGCGCGCGCACGCGCATGCCGGCCGAGCAGCACAACGTTCTCCTCGAAGAGGCGCTCGGCCTGCTGCGCGCGCGCAAGCGCGCCGCGCAGGACAAGCCGCGCGTCGTCTTCGTCGGCGGCTTCTGCGAGCAGCCGCCCCTCGAGATGCTCGAGGCGCTCGACGACACCTGCTACGTGGTGGACGACGACCTGCTGATCGGCCTGCGCTGGATCACCTCCGACGTGCCCGAAACCGGCGACCCCGTGTGGGCGCTCGCCGAGAGCTTCATCGACCGCTCGGCCGCAAGCCCCGTGCAGCACGACGAGCGCAAGACCAAGGCCGGCTACCTGATGGACATGATCCGCACGAGCCGCGCCGACGCCGCGGTCGTCACGGCCGCGAAGTTCTGCGAACCGGGCCTGGACGAGCAGGTCACCTGGTCGAAGCACCTCGACAAGGTGGGCGTGCAGCACCTGGTGCTCGAGTTCGAAGAAAAGATGACGTCGTTCGAACAGATGTCGATGCAACTGGAAACCTTCGCCGAATCGCTCCTGTTCGCGATCGCCTGACCGGAGACTGCAATCATGACCACCGCAACCGTCGAGAAATCCGCGGCCCCCGCCGAAGGCGGCGAGTTCAATGCCCACGTGGAAGGGCAGAAGCTCTTCAAGGACTGGTACGCCGGCCTGGAAGGCGCCAACCAGCGAGGCGAGCACGTGGCGAACGTGTTCGTGATGGGCAACGCCGTCGAGATCCTGCGCGCCTTCGATTTCCGCCTCGTCTTCCCCGAGATCACCTCGCTGCAGATGGGCGTGCGCAAGGTCTCCGAGGACTACCTGCGCGAATCCGAAGACTACGGCTACTCGCCCGACGTCTGCTCGTACGTCAAGGCCGACGTGGGGCTCATCCTGCGCGAGCACAAGCACCCGGCCGGCATCATCCCGAAGGCCGACATCGCCATCACCTCGAACATGTGCAGCACGTTCATCAAGTGGGGCGAGATCTGGGAGCACATGCTGAACACGCCGACCTTCACGCTCGACCTGCCCGGCCAGCGCTCGGCGAACTGGACGGTGCGCCCGGGCGACGCCCAGCACATGGCCGATGCGCAATGGGTCGAGGCGCAGTTCCGCGACCTGATCGAGCGCTGCGAGAAGATCACCGGCAAGAAGTTCGACATGGACCGGCTCGCCGAGATCGAGGACAACGTCAACAAGACGGTCGGGCACTGGAACAACGTGATGGCGCTGAACCGCACGTGCCCGGCGCCGTACAACGCGATGCTCGACGGGCTGACCTACATCGGCATCATGAACATCTATCGCGGCACGCCGGAAGGGACCGAGTTCATGCGCCGCCTCGAGGAGTCGCTGCGCGCCAAGGTCGCGCGCGGCGAAGGACGAGTCGCCGAGGAGCGCTTCCGGCTGCTGTTCTCCGGCACGCC
>CALCZN010000171.1:0-16142 GCA_937903095.1 uncultured Burkholderiales bacterium | reverse complement strand
CCTGCCAGGCGTGCAGCAGTCCGAGGCCTTCGCCGCTCAGCAGCCTCTCCCACGAGACGCGGGTCCAGCGCGCATGGGCGAGATCGCGCAGGCTCGCGAGTTCGGGCCGGTGCCCGGCGAAGCCCATGTGCCCGGCCTCGCTGGCCAGTACGCGTTCGAGCGCGCTGCCGGTGTCAAGCAGCGCGGCCGCGCCCAGGCCTGTGCCCGGGCCGATCAGCAGCCAGTGGCCCGAAGCGGAAACGCCCTCGCGCAGCACCTCGAAGGCTTCGCCGTCCAACGCGGGCAGGCCGGCCGCGGCGGCGACGAAGTCGTTGACGATCCGCAGTTCATCCAGGCCGAGCGCGCGGCGCAGCTCCTGCACGTCGAAGGCCCAGGGACGATTCGTCATCCGCAGGCGCGCGCCGCGAATCTGCAGCGCGATCGCGATCGCGGCACGCGCGGCGCGCCCGGGCTGCATTCGCTCGAAGGCGGCGACGGCGTCGGGCAGCGAAGCGAAGTCGTCGGCGGGCCAGCGGACGATCGGGCCGACGCCGGCGTCGGACTGCCAGCGCGCGAAGCGCGCGTTGGTGCCGCCGATGTCGGCGAACACCCAGGAATCGGTGCGGTTCGCGGACACCGGCGCGGCAGCGCCGACCGCGCCGTCGACGGGCTGGCGATTCGGATCGGGCATGGCCCAACTATACGTCCGAAGCGGCGCACGCAGCCCCAAAGGCCCGGGCAGAGCGCGATCCGGGGCCATTCGACCCTGGCGTATATTCGTGCGGCATATGTTCCGCACGCTGAGACTGTCGCTGCGCTTCGTCGTGCCGCTGGCCATCGCGCTGTTCCTGATGGCGCTCCTCGTCGTTCCCTGGATCGATACGCTGACCACGCGCTGGTTCGTCCGCGACGTCGAGATCCGGGCGCAACTGGTGGGCAACTCGATCGACGACTCGATCACGACGCCGCTGGTCGCGGGCAACTACGCGGCGATCGAACAGCGCTTCGAGCGCACGATCAGCGACGAACGCCTGTACGGGCTCGGCCTGTGCCTGCCCGACGGAAAGCTCGTCGTGCACACCGAGCCGTGGCCGCCGGCGCTCGGCTGCAATCGGGTGTCCGACGCGCGCGCTGCGCGCATGCTGTCCGACGAGGCGCTGCACGTCACGGTGCGGCCGGTCACGCGCGACGGCCAGGAACTCGGGCGGCTGCTCATCGTTCACGACATGAGCTTCATGCAGCGGCGCAGCGCGGACACGCGCTTCTGGGTGATCGGACTGTTCGTGATGGCCGGGCTCGTCATCGCCGGCATCACGGTGCTGGTCGCGCAGATCAGCCTGCGCGGCTGGGTCGCCGGCGTGCGCGAGATGCTGCGCGACGAGACGCTGCGCTCGCCGGCGGCCCCCGCCTCGCCCGAGCTCGCGCCGCTGGTCGGCGACCTGCGCGAGATGCTGCGCGACATCGAGAGCGAGCAGCGCCTGCACGACGACATGACGCTGCACTGGACGCCGCACACGCTGCGCAAGCTGCTGCGCGAGCAGCTCTCCGGCGACGAGATCATCGTCGTCTCGAACCGCGAGCCGTACATCCACGAGGCCGGGCCGAACGGCCCCGTGGTGCGCCGGCCGGCCAGCGGGCTCGTCACCGCGGTCGAACCGGTGATGCGCGCGTGCTCGGGAACGTGGATCGCGCACGGCAGCGGCTCGGCCGATCGCGAAACCGTCGATGCGCGCGACCACGTCGGCGTGCCGACCAGCGATCCGTCGTACACGCTGCGCCGCGTCTGGCTGACGAAGGAGGAGGAGGAAGGCTACTACTACGGCTTCGCCAACGAAGGGATCTGGCCGCTGTGCCACATCGCGCACGTGCGGCCCGTGTTCCGCAGCTCCGACTGGGAGTACTACCAGCTGGTGAACCGGCGCTTCGCCGACGCCGTGATCAACGAGGCGAAGACCGAGGACCCGGTCGTGCTCGTGCAGGACTATCACTTCGCGCTCGTGCCGCGCTACGTTCGCGAGCGGCTGCCGCGCGCGACGATCATCATGTTCTGGCACATTCCGTGGCCGAATCCCGAATCCTTCGGCATCTGTCCGTGGAAGCGCGAGCTGCTCGAGGGGCTGCTCGGCAGCGACATCCTCGGCTTCCACACGCGCTACCACTGCAAGAACTTCCTCGAGACGGTCGACCGCTTCGTCGAGGCGCGCATCGAATACGAGTCGTCCACCGTCACGGTCGGCGGAAGGCCGACGCGCGTCGAGGCCTACCCGATCTCGATCGCGTGGCCCGAGGCGCCGCCGGCGGGAACGGTGCAGGCCGCGCGCGCCGAGGTGTTCGGGCAGGCCGGCCTGCCGCCGACGCATCGTCTGGCGGTCGGCGTCGACCGGCTCGACTACACGAAGGGCATCATCGAGCGGATGCGCGCCGTCGAGCGGCTGCTCGAGCTGCATCCGGAATGGATCGGCCGCTTCACGCTGATCCAGATCGCCGCTCCTTCGCGCTCGTCGCTCGAGGAATACCAGCGCTTCGAATCGCAGGTGCGCGAGATCGCCGCGCAGATCGACGCGCGCTTCGATGGGCGCGGGCCCGAGCCGGTGCGCCTGCTGATCGAGCACCACGACAGCGCATCGGTGTTCCAGCACTACCGCGCCTGCGACGTCTGCGTGGTGACCAGCCTGCACGACGGCATGAACCTGGTCGCCAAGGAGTTCATCGGCTCGCGCGACGACGAGCGCGGCGTGCTGATCCTCAGCCAGTTCGCCGGCGCCGCGCGCGAGCTGCACGAAGCGCTGATCGTGAACCCGTATCACATCGACCAGGTGGCCGAGTCGCTGCACAGCGCGCTGACGATGCCGGAGAGCGAGCAGCAGGCGCGGATGCGCAGCATGCGGCAGCTCGTGCGCGAGTTCAACGTCTTCCGCTGGGCCGGACGCATGCTGCTCGATGCAGGGCGGCTGCGCCGGCGCGCGCGATTGCGCGCGCGGCTGGGCGAAGACGCGCAGGAGCTGTCGGCGTGAGCGCCGCGCTTGCGCCGATCCTCGGCAGCGACGGCGACGCGGCCTTGCGCGCGCTGCTGTCGGCGCCGGCGCTGGTCGCCTTCGATTTCGACGGAACGCTGGCGCCGATCGTCGAGCTGCCGCCGCTGGCGCGCCTGCAGCCGGAAGTCGACGCGCCGCTGCGCGCGCTCGCCGAACGCACGAACGTGGCGATCGTCTCGGGTCGCGGCATCGCCGATCTGCGCGAGCGCGCCGGCATCGCTTCGATCCGGCTGATCGGCAACCACGGCAACGACGCGCTGCTCGACGAGAGCGCCCCCGCCCGGCAGGCGCGGCGCACGATGCGCTCGTGGCGCGAAAGCCTGCAGCAGGAAATCGACCGGCGCTTCGGCGCCGGCGGCGGCGTCGAGATCGAGGACAAGCAGGCCACGCTGAGCATCCACTTCCGGCGCGCCGCCGACCCGCCGCGGGCCGAGCGCGAGCTGTACGCGATGATCGCCGCGCTCGATCCGGCGGCGAAGACGATCGGCGGCAAGTTCGTCGTCAACGTCCTGCCGCCGGGTGCGCGAACGAAGCTCGAAGCGCTCGCCGAGCTGGCCCGCGAGCTGGGCGCCGAACACGTCGCCTTCGTCGGCGACGACGTCACCGACGAGATCGTGTTCGCCGCCGCCCCGGCGTGGTGGCTCACCGTCCGTGTGGAGCCGCAGGGGCCGAGCGGCGCGCGCTTCGCGCTCGCCTCGCAGCACCAGATCGCGCGCCTCATCGAGCGGATGATCGAGCTGCTGCCCGGCCCGCCTGCCGGCCGGTCTCGTTCCTCTTGATGTCGCGCAAGGCAACCGGCGCGCACAGCGTCCTACAGTGACGGGTTGATCCCGACGAGTTCCGTGCCCCGCGTACCGGCCGATCGATGTTCCCGCCCATCCGTCGATCGCAACGGCGATCGCACCGGCTCCGGCGCCGAGCGCTGGCGTTTCGCGACGCTGCTCAGCGCGCCGCACCCGCTGGCCTTCTTCACCGCCATGGCGCTGCTCGCCGCCGTGTCGCTGTGGTGGACCACCGTTGTCGTGCTGCGCGCGCTGGGCGATGCGCCGCCGCCTTTCGCCGTGCCCGCCGGCAGCGCGCACGCGCTGGCGATGGGCGGCTCGTTCATGCCGATGTTCTTCGCCGGGTTCCTGTGCACGGTCGGCCCGCGCTGGCTGCAGCTCCCGGCGGTGAACGGCACCTCGCTGCTGCCGCTGGCGAGCGCATGGCTCGTCGGCTGGCCGGTCTTCGTCGCCGGCGCGCAGCTCGATCCGCGCATCGCCGCTGCCGGGCTGGCGATCGTCGCCTTGTTCTGGAGCGCATTCGTCGTGCGCCTTCTTCGGATGATCGCCGCCTCGCGGGCACCCGATCGGCTGCATCTGCTCGTCATTGCCGGCGCCTGCGCGATCGGCGCGCTCGCCTTCTGGATCGCCGCCTGGGGGCTGGCTGCCGGGGCGCCCGCACGGCTCGCGCTGGCCGAGTCGGTGCTGCTGCACGGCTTCCTCGCGCCGGTGTTCGTCGCGGCGCTGCACCGGATGGTGCCGTTCGTGCACGTCGCCTCGCAGACGATCGAACGGCGCTTCGGCAACGCGCCGCTGGCGCTGCCGATCGGCGCATTCCTGCTTCAGCCGATCGTGCAGGCGATCGCAGGCGCGACCGGCGACGCGTCGATCGCCCGAGCGCTGCACACGATCGCCTTCGTCGTCGATGCGGCAGCGGCCGCGCTCCTCGCATGGATCGCGCTGCGCTGGCGCATGCAGCAGAACCTGCGCATCCGGCTGCTGGCAATGCTCTTCGGCGCGCTCGCCTGGCTCGGCATCGCCTTCGCGTTGCAGGCGGCCGATGCCTTCGCGCTCGCGTCGGGGTTCCCGGCGACCGGCCTGCGGCTTGCCGCGCTGCACGCGCTGGCCATGGGCTTCTTCGCGTCGACCATGCTGGCGATGGTCAGCCGCGTCACCTGCGGACAGGCCGGCCGCATGCTGTCGTCGGAGACCATCGTCTGGTGGCTGTTCCTCGCGCTGCAGGCGGCCGTCGTGCTGCGCCTGATCGCAGCAGCGCTGCCCGCGCAGTCGGCGCCGCTGGTGGCCGCCGCGCTCGTCTGGACCGCGGCGATGCTCGTCTGGTCGCTGCGCTACGCCGGCTGGTACGGGCGCCCGCGCACCGAAGCCCGCGCCCGCTGATTCCGCATTCCCTGCAAGGAGATCCCCGCCGATGACCGCCTCCCGAGAAGCGGCGCGCAAGCCCGAGCTCGTCTGTCCGGCCGGATCGCTGCGCGCGCTCACGCTCGCCGACGACGCCGGCGCCGACGCCGTGTACATGGGGCTGAAAGACGCGACGAACGCGCGCAATTTCGCCGGCCTGAACTTCGATCTCGCGCAGATGCGCAGCGGCATCGACTACGCGCACGCGCGCGGCCGCTCGGTGCTGATGGCGCTGAACACCTATGCCGACGCGCGCGAGCCGTCGCGCTGGTGGCGCGCGGTCGACACCGCGGCGGAGCTGGGCGCCGACGCGCTGATCTGCGCCGACATCGCGGTGCTCGGCTATGCGCATCGCACGCATCCGCAGCTTCGCCTGCATCTGTCGGTGCAGGCCTCGGCCACCACCTACGAAGCGATCGAGTTCTATCGCGAGCGCTACGCAATCCGCCGCGCGGTGCTGCCGCGCGTGCTCACGCTGTCGCAGGTCGCGCACCTGGCACGCCACACGGGCGCGGAGATCGAGGTGTTCGGCTTCGGCAGCCTGTGCGTGATGGTCGAAGGCCGCTGCGCGCTGTCGTCGTATGCCACCGGGCAGTCACCGAACACCGCCGGCGTCTGCTCGCCGCCTTCGGCGGTACGCTGGGAGGACACGCGCGAAGGCGTGCAGGCGCGGCTGAACGGCGTGCTGATCGACCGCTACGCGCCCGACGAGCCGCGCGGCTATCCCACGTTGTGCAAGGGCCGCTTCGACGTCGAGGGCAAGCGCGACTACGCACTGGAAGAACCGACGAGCCTGAACACGCTGGCGATCCTGCCGCAGCTGTTCGACATCGGCGTGGCGGCGATCAAGATCGAAGGACGCCAGCGCAGCCCGGCGTACGTCGAGCAGGTCACGCGCGTGTGGCGATCGGCGATCGACGAGTGCGCGGCCAGGCGCGAGCGCTACAGCGTGCAGCCGCAGTGGATCGCGGCGCTCGGCCGCTGGTCCGAGGGCCAGCAGCACACGCTGGGCGCCTACGACCGGCCGTGGCGTTGAACGGGGAGCCGAAGGTGGATGCAACGAAGGCGCCGCTGCAGCGAACGCGCATCAGCGTGGGGCCGCTGCTCTACTACTGGCCGCGCACCGCGGTCGTCGAGTTCTACGCCCGCCTGGCCGACTCGGTTGCCGACACGATCACGCTCGGCGAGGTCGTCTGCTCGCGCCGGCACGAATTGAAGCTCGCCGACTGGCTCGCGCTGGCGCGCGACCTCGCCGCCTGCGGCAAGGAAGTGGTGCTCGCCAGCCAGGCGCTGCTCGAATCGGAGGCGGAGTTGCGCGAGATGCGCGAGATCGCCGGGCAGCACGAGTTCCTGGTCGAAGCGGGCGACGCATCGGCGCTGCGCACGCTCGCCGGCCACCGCTTCGTGCTCGGCCCGCACGTGAACGTCTACAGCCGGCCGGCGCTCGAGGAGTATGCGACGCTGGGCGCCGTGCGCTGGGTCGCGCCGGTAGAGCTCGATCTCGAGGCGATCGCCCGCATCGATCCGCCCGATGCGCGCGTCGCCGGCGGCCCCGACGGAAACGAACCGATCGAAACCGAGGTCTTCGCCTTCGGACGCCTGCCGCTGGCCTTCTCGGCCCGCTGCTTCACCGCGCGCCACTACCGCCTGAACAAGGACGAATGCGCGTTCCGTTGCATCGAGCACCCCGACGGCCTGCTGCTGGCCACCGACGAGGGCGAGGCCTTCCTCGCGCTCAACGGCATCCAGACGCAGTCGGCCGCGCTGCACTGCCTGATCGCGCAACGCGAAGCGGTGCGCGCATCCGGCGTCGGTCGCCTGCGGCTGTCGCCGTGCTCGGCGCACTTCGACGAAGTCATCGACTGCTTCGATGCGGTCTACAACCGCGGGGCCGATCCGCGCGAGGGGCTTGCGCAGTTGCGCGCGCTGCCGCTGCCGGGCGAACTGGTCGACGGCTTCGCGCGCCACGCCCCGGGCCTGCAGAGGATCGACTCGTGAACCCGCACACCACCGCCCTGCCGCGCGCCGGCGGCCTTCCCGTGCCGGCGCCGCTGCGCCGGCTCGTCGCACGCCTGCCGATCGCGCCGCCCTCGATCGCGCTCGCGCTCGCGCTCGATCGCCTGCTGCTGCCGCGCCTGTCGCCCGACGACGTCGTCCAGCTGTCCGGTCGCGTGGTCGAGATCGAAGTGCTCGACCTCGGGATCCGCTGCCGCGTCTCGCTGGGCGCGCGCGGCTTTCGCGCGGCGCCCGACCGCGGCGCGGTCGCATTGCGCGTCGCCGCGCAGGCGCCGGGC
The DNA here is from genome assembly GCA_937903095.1 of uncultured Burkholderiales bacterium. Classification (GTDB taxonomy): domain Bacteria; phylum Pseudomonadota; class Gammaproteobacteria; order Burkholderiales; family Burkholderiaceae_E; genus Zeimonas. Next base: position 8,654 of record CALCZN010000171.1, on the reverse strand, counting down.
TATCTGCGGCTGCTGCGCGGCGAGGAAGACGCCGACCGCCTGTTCTTCGAGCGCGCGCTGGTGATGGAAGGCGACACCGAATACGGGCTCGTGCTCAAGAACACGCTGGACGCGATCGGCCCGCTGCTCACCTTGCCCGCGGCGCTGCGCTAGAGCCTGTTCACCGGCCCTGAAGCGCGCGCCGATATACTGCCGCCTCGCCCCGCCATGGAAGCTGCCAAGCGGCCCACCGCATGCCCGACGGATTCATTCTCACGCTCTCGTGCCCCGATCGGCCGGGCATCGTGCACGCGGTCTCCGGTTTCCTGCTCGAGCACGGCGGCAACATCATCGAAGCCGCGCAATACGACGACCGCGACACCGGCCTGTTCTTCATGCGCACGCATTTCGAGGCGGGCGCGAACGAATCGGCCGAGTCGCTGGCGCAATCCTTCGCGCCGATCGGCGAGCGCTTCGCGATGCGCTGGCGCTTCTTCGATGCCACTCGCCCGCCGCCGACGCTGATCCTCGTCTCGCGGCTCGGGCACTGCCTGAACGACCTGTTGTTCCGGCACCGCTCGGGTCTGCTGCCGATCGACATCCGGGCGGTGGTCTCGAACCACCGCGACTTCTACCGGCTCGCCGCCTCGTACGACATCCCGTTCCACCACATCCCGGTGACGGCGGCCACGAAGGAACGCGCCGAGGCGCGCCTGATGGAGGTGGTCGACGCCGAAGGAATCGAACTGATCGTGCTCGCGCGCTACATGCAGGTGCTCTCCGAGGACGTATGCAGGCGCCTGGAGGGACGCGCGATCAACATCCACCATTCGTTCCTGCCCAGCTTCAAGGGCGCGCGGCCGTACCGGCAGGCGCACGAGCGCGGCGTGAAGCTGATCGGCGCGACCGCGCATTACGTCACGAGCGCGCTCGACGAAGGCCCGATCATCGAGCAGGACGTCGAGCGCGTCGATCACTCGCTGGGCGTGGACACCCTCACCGCGATCGGCCGCGACATCGAGAACGTCGTGCTCGCGCGCGCCGTCAAGTGGCACGCCGAGCGGCGCATCCTGCTCAACGGCGCCAAGACGGTCGTGTTCCGCTGACGACGCAGGAATCGCCGGCGCTACGACTGCGAATACTGCTGCCGCACCTGGGACATCATCGCCGCCACGTGCGCGGCGATGACCTGCTCCTCGTCGGTCGGCACCACGCACACGGCCACCGTCGAGTCGGCAGCATGCACGCGCGGGCCGTTCGCGCGATTCAGCGCAGGGTCGAGCCGCACGCCCATCCAGCCGAGCAGCGCCGAAATCTCGCGCCGCGTGCGCTCGCTGTGCTCGCCGATGCCGCCGGTGAAGACGAGCGCATCGCAGCCGCCGATCGCCACCGCGGTGGCGGCGATCTCCTGCGCCGCGCGCTGGCAGAACATCTCGATGGCGAAGCCCGCGCGGGGATCGTCGCTCGCTTCGAGCGCGCGCATGTCGCCTGACAGGCCGGACAGTCCGAACAGTCCCGATTCGCGATGCAGGCCGCGGCTCACCTCGTCGACGTCGACGTGCAGCTGCTGCTGCAGGAAGAGCAGCACGCCCGGATCGAGATCGCCCGGGCGCGTGCTCATCACCAGCCCACCGAGCGTGCTCAGCCCCATCGACGTGCGCACCGAACGGCGCTCGCGCATTCCGCACACGCTCGCGCCGCTGCCCAGGTGCGCGACGATGACGCGGGCGTCGGCCGCCGCGCCGAGCAGTTGCGGCAGCTTCTGCGCGATCCATTCGAAGGACAATCCGTGGAAGCCGTAGCGACGCGCTCCGCGCTCGCGCCACGACGCGGGCAGGGGCATCGTCGTGTGCAGCGCCGGTTGCGTGGCGTGGAACGCGGTGTCGAAGCACGCGACCTGCAGCGCGTGCGGCGCAAGCGCCTGCATCGCACGCACGCCGTCGATGCCGAAGCCCTGGTGCATCGGCGCCAGCGGCGTGAGCGATTCGATCAGCGCGAGCACCTCGTCGTCGATCCGCACCGGACGGATCAGCGCCTGCCCGCCGTGCGCGATGCGATGGCCGACCGCCTCGAGCGCGCCGAGCGCGCCCGCTTCGCCGACGTGGGCGAGCACCGCTTCGAGCGCGGCGCGCGAATCGACGTTTCCGGACAGCTTGCGTTCCTCGCGCGCGCCGCCGGCGGCGCGCCACGACAGGGCCGCCGAATCGGGCAGGCCCGAGACCTGTCCGCGCAGCCGCTCGACGACCTGGCCGCGGCGCTCGCCGCGGTCGTAGGTAGCGAACTTGATGCTCGACGATCCGCTGTTCAGCACGAGGATCGTCATCGCGTCACCAGTCGAGGGTCTGCGCCATGTCGGCGGCGGCGCTGCGCATCGCCGGCAGGAACTCCAGCGCCTCGTCCAGGCCCAGCCGCGACACCGGCGCATGCAGCGACAATGCCGCGACGATGCGCCCGTCGGCGTCGACCACCGGCACTGCGATGCAGCGCACGCCGGGCAGGTATTCCTCGTCGTCGATGGCGTAGCCCTGCTGCTGCACCCGCTCGATCTCGGCTTCGAGCCGCGCCGGGTCGTCGAGCGTTTGCGGCGTATGGCGGATCAGCGGGCACTGGCGGATCAACCGCTCGCGCGCGCGGCGCGTCATCGCGCCGAGGAAGAGCTTGCCGCTGGCCGAAGCGCACAGCGGAATGCACGACCCGGCCGACAGCGACACGCGCAACGGCCAGTTGGCTTCGACCCGGTCGAGGTACACCACCGAATGACCGTCGGGAACCGACAGGTTGCAGGTCTCCCCGGTCTGCTCGACCAGCTCCTCGAGGATCGCCCGCCGTGCGGCGCACGACGGCGAATTCAGCAGCACCGCGCCCGAGAGCCTGGTGAGCCGCCGGCCGCTGCGGTAGCGCTTGCTGCCCGGCTCGCGCGAGACGAGCCCGGCGTACTCGAGCGTGGACAGGATGCGGAACACCGTGGGCTTGGGCAGCCCGAGCGCCCGGCACAGGTCGGCGAGGTGCGGCGGAACCTCGCTTTCGGCGATGGTTTCCATGACGCGGATCGCACGCAGGATCGCCGAGCCGGCGGGAACTTCGGCCGACTTGTGCGACTCGCCGGCGGCCGGCTCGACGAGCGTCGAGACGATTTGCGGATTTCTCATGGCCACGCCATTATGCAGAAAACACGACGGACGTTTCCCTACGAAGAGGACGAAAATGTACGAGCGAATCCTGGTACCGGTCGACGGCTCCCGGTTCTCCGAGGAGGTGCTGCCGTATGCGCAGAGCATCGCTCGCGCCACCGGCGCGAAGCTCGCGCTCATGCGGGTTCAGGAACGCGATTCCGCCGACGACGAGGCGACACGGCAATTGAACGCGCTGGCCGATGCGCTGAAAGCCGAGGCGCGTACCGTGCCGGGGCGAGGCAACGTGTCCGCCGCCATCCTCGAGGAGGCGGCCCGCGTGCGCGGCACGCTGGTGGCGATGACCACGCACGGACGCAGCGGGCTCGCCGAGGCCATCCTCGGCAGCGTCGCGCACGACGTCGTTCGCACCGGCCACAACCCGGTGCTCGTCTACCGTCCGCACGGCCGCCAGCAAGGCGGGCACGAACCCATCCAGATCAACACCGTGATGCTGCCGATCGACGGCAGCGGGCACTCCGAGTGGATGGAGCAGCAGGCCGGCGAATGGGCGCGCGCGCTGAAGGCGCGCCTGCTCGTCGTGCAGGTCATCTCGCCCGAGGCGCGCCCCGACCCGAACGTGCCGGCGAACGACGCGCTCGAAAGCTCCTACGTTCGCTCGCACGCGGTCGATCTCGGCCGACGCTACGGGGTCGAAGCGAACTGGGAAGTGCTGCACGGCGATCCGGTGGAGGCGATGGCCAGTTTCATCGGCGAGCGGCGCGACATCCTCGTGGTGATGGCCACGCGCGGGCGGTCCGCGCTGCAGGCGGCGGTGCTCGGCAGCGTCACCGCCGGGCTGCTGCGCGAAGGCAACGTGCCGATGATCGTGCGCGTGCCCTGACGGGGCTTCGCCGCGCCGGTTGCGCATCATGAAGCTCGATGCCGCCGACCTGCGCAAGCTCGAGGAGGCGCGCGAGCTGCTCGAGCGGCCGGGCCTTGCCGCACGGCTGAGCGACTTTCTCGGCGGCCCGATCGAACGCACCGTCGACCTGCTGCCGCCGTCGGTTCGCAAGCGGCTCGGCATCATCACGCATCATGCGCTGCAGCGTTCGGTCGACGCTGCAGCGCGCACGCTGGAACCGGGGCGCCGCCAGGCCAGTCCGCGCCTGCACAAGCTGCTCGGCTCGGTGAGCGGCGGCGCCGGAGGCGCGCTCGGCATCGCGGGGCTGTCGATCGAGATCCCGCTGTCCACCGTGCTGATCATGCGCTCGATCCTCGACGTGGCGCGCGCCGAAGGCGAAGACCCGGGCGCGCCCGGCACGCGGATGGCGGCGCTCGAAGTGTTCGCGCTCGGCGGAGACTCGCCGCGCGACGACGCGGCCGAATCGGGGTATTACGCGGTGCGCGCGGTGCTCGCCCGCGCGGTGAGCGAAGCCTCGCGCCATGTCGCGCAACGTGGCATCACGCAGGAAGGCGCGCCGGCGATGGTGCGGCTCATTGCGATGGTGGCGACGCGCTACAAGATCCAGCTCACGCAGAAGGCGGCAGGCATGCTGGTTCCGGGCGTGGGCGCGGCCGCCGGCGCGGCGATCAACCTGCTCTTCATGGATCACTACCAGACGATGAGCCGCGGTCATTTCGCGATCCGCGCGCTCGAACGCCGCTACGGCGCCGAGGTCGTGCGTCAGGCGTATCGCACGCATCCGCGCAGAGGCTTCGAGCCGCCGTTCGTGGTCGACGAAGCGGCGTGAAGTGGTGCTCCCCGCACTCGTCGCCGCCGCCATCTCGCTGGCAGCCGTACCCGCCTGCGCACAATCGCTCGAGCCGGTGACCGTCACCGCGACGCGCAGCGTCCAGCGCGCCTTCGACGCCCCCGCCTCGGTCGACGTCGTCGGCGCGGACGAGATCCGCGCGCAGCGTCCGGGCGTGAATCTGTCGGAGGCCCTGGGCAGCGTGCCCGGCCTCCGGGTGCAGAACCGGCAGAACTTCGCGCAGGATCTGCAGGTGTCCTCGCGCGGCTTCGGCGCACGCGCGAGCTTCGGCGTGCGCGGGGTGCGCCTCGCGCAGGACGGTGTGCCGCTCACGATGCCCGACGGACAGGGGCAGACGGGCCTGTTCGATCTCGACGGCGCCGAGCGCATCGAAGTGCTTCGCGGCCCCTTCGCCGCGCTGTACGGCAACGCGGCCGGCGGGCTCGTCACCGTGTTCACCGAGGATCCGCCGCAGCAGCCGGCCTTCGGCGTGCAGGCCGGCGCAGGCAGCTTCGGTGCGCGCAAGCTCGGCATCGAGCTCGGCGCCACTACCGGTGCACTCGGCGCGCGCGTCGACGCCTCGCGCTTTCGCACCGACGGCTGGCGCGATCACAGCCGCACGCGCCGCGACCTGGCGAACGCGCGACTGGTCTGGTCCGGCGACGCGAGCCGCTTCTCGCTCAGCGCCACCGCGCTCGACCAGCCCGACACGCTCGATCCGCTCGGCCTGACGCGCGCGCAGCTCGCTCGCGATCCGCGGCAGGCCGGCGCCGGCGCCGTCGCCTTCGACACGCGCAAGAGCGTCGATCACCGGCAGATCGGCGCCGACTGGCAACGCCGGATCGGCGACGACTCCACGCTGCGGATACGCGCCTACGGCGGCGAGCGCGGGCTGCGCCAGTTCCTCGCCTTCAGCGGCGCCGCATCCGGCTCGTCGGGCGGAGTCGTCGATCTCGATCGCGGCTTCGGCGGGCTGAACCTGCAGTGGACGAAGAGCGTGCGCACGGCGAACGGGCGCATCGACGCGACGATCGGCGTCGACTACGACCGGATGAACGAGCGGCGCAAGGGCTTCGTCAACGGCGGGGGTGTCGTCGGTGCGCTGCGGCGCAACGAGTCCGACACGGTGCGCGACTTCGACCAGTACGCGCTCGCCGAATGGTGGATCACGCCGCAGTGGAAGCTCGCCGGCGGCGCACGCCGCTCCAACGTCCGCTTCACGGTACGCGACGCCTTCGTCGATGCGACGAATCCCGACGACTCGGGATCGCGCGAGTATTCCGCAACGAGCCCGGTGCTCGGCCTGCTCTACGCGCTGTCCGACTCGGCGAACGTCTACGCGTCGGTGGGCCGCGGCTTCGAGACGCCGACCTTCGCCGAGCTGGCCTACCGGCCGGACGGCAGCCCGGGCCTGAACTTCGACCTGCAGGCCAGCCGCAGCACGAATTACGAGATCGGCCTGAAGTGGCGCCCCGCAACGGGCACGCACGCGAAGCTCGCGCTGTTCCGCACCGACACGCGCGACGACATCGTCCCCGACGCCAGCGTCGGCGGCCGCACCACCTTCCGCAACGCCGCGCGCACCGCGCGCCGCGGCGTCGAACTCGGCGTCGACTCGATGCTCGGTCGCGGTTTCGCCGCATCGCTCGCGTGGACGTGGATGCAGGCCGAGTTTCGCGACTACCGCGCGCTCGACGGCAGCGTGCTGTCGGGCAACCGCCTGCCCGGCGTGCCGAAAGCCTCGCTCTTCGCCGAGGCGACCTGGCGTCACGCAACCAGCGGCTTCGTGGCCGGCGTCGAGGCTTCGTGGAGCGGCAAGGTGGCCGTCGACGACGCGAACACCGAGCACGCCGACGCGTACGCCGTGGCGAACCTGCGCGCCGGCTTCGGCCTGCGCGCCGCCGGCTGGCGCGTCGAACCCTTCGTCCGGGTCGACAACGTCTTCGATCGCCGCTACGTCGGCTCGGTGATCGTCAACGCGGCGGGCGGGCGCTTCTACGAGCCGGCGCCGAAACGCAACTTCTACGCTGGAGTGCGGGCGCAGACGACGTTCTGAGTCCGAGTGCAGAGGCGACGATGAACGGCTTCTGGATTGCAGGGATAGCGATCAACGTGATCGCGCTCGGGGTCGTGCTGAGGTGGGCCGTGCGCGCGTGGAAGCAGGCCGACGCGCCGCGTCGGCCGCACGCAGACACGCATCAGGGCGTCGACCCCGACTCCTGACGCGAGTCGCCGAAGGGAAGCTCCCGCAGCGCCATCCGCTCGTCGTCGATCTCGTCGCGGGTGCGAAAGCCGAGCCGGCGCAGCAGCGGCCACGCCGGACACCATCCCTGCACGATCTGCTGCAACTGGAACGCGCCGGCGAGCGCGGGCACGGCCGCCCAGCGGCGGTTGTCGGTGACGGCGAGCACCGAGCCCAGCAGCGCCAGCGTCGAAGCGCCCGCCGCGAGCGCACGCTCGACGTCCCATTCGCGCTCGAGCGCGCGCAGCCGGTCGGCGACTGCCCGCGGCCCCTGCCGGCCGATCATCGCCACGCGCCTCGGTGTCGAAGCGGATGCGCCGGCCGATCTCCGCCTCGCCGTTGCGCTCGACGCGCGCGACTACGGGCGGCGTGGAAGGGTTCGCCATCGCCACGGCAGGACCTCGCTCGATTGCGGTCGTTTTCCCTTGCAAGGGGAGTTCCCGGAGCGGCAGTCGGCGTGAGACTGCCGTGTACACTCGAAGGTTTCCCGCGATTTCCCCGCCCGCCGTCCCATGCACGAACGTTACGACGCCTCCGAGGTCGAGAAGGCCGCGCAGGCCCATTGGCAGTCGATCGACGCGTACCGCGCCGTCGAGAACGACCCGCGCTTCCCGAAAGGCAAGTTCTACGCGTGCTCGATGCTGCCCTACCCGTCGGGCAAGCTGCACATGGGGCACGTGCGCAACTACACGATCAACGACGTGATGTACCGGCATCTGCGGATGAACGGCTACAACGTGCTGATGCCGATGGGCTGGGACGCCTTCGGCCTGCCCGCCGAGAACGCGGCGATGAAGAACAAGGTCGCGCCGGCGAAGTGGACGTGGGAGAACATCGCGCACATGAAGGGGCAGATGCGCTCGATGGGCCTGGCCATCGACTGGCATCGCGAAGTCGCCACCTGCGCGCCCGATTACTACAAGTGGAACCAGTGGCTGTTCCTGAAGATGCTCGAGCAGGGCATCGCGTACCTGAAGACGGGAACGGTGAACTGGGATCCCTCCGACCAGACCGTGCTCGCCAACGAGCAGGTGATCGACGGCCGCGGCTGGCGCTCGGGCGCGCTCGTCGAGAAGCGCGAGATCCCGATGTACTACCTGGCGATCACGCGCTACGCGGACGAACTGATCGCCGATCTCGAAGGCCTGGGCTGGCCCGAGCGCGTGAAGCTGATGCAGGAGAACTGGATCGGCCGCTCGGTGGGCGTGCGTTTCGCGTTCCCGCACGACATCCACGACGCCCGCGGCGCGCTCGTCGGTGACGGCCGGCTCTACGTCTTCACCACGCGCGCCGACACGATCATGGGCGTGACCTTCGTCGCGGTGGCGCCCGAGCATCCGCTCGCGGCGGTGGCTGCCGCGCGCGACCCGGCGGTGGCCGCCTTCGTCGACGAATGCCGCCACGGCACCGCTACCGAAGCCGACATCGCCACGCGCGAAAAGGACGGCCGGCCCACCGGCCTCTTCGTGCGGCATCCGCTGACCGGCGCGCAGGTTCCCGTCTGGGTCGGCAACTACGTGCTGATGAGCTACGGCGACGGCGCCGTCATGGGCGTGCCCGCGCACGACG
>CALCZN010000170.1:0-16138 GCA_937903095.1 uncultured Burkholderiales bacterium | reverse complement strand
CCCGCCGTATGCGCTTCGAGGCCGTCGTCGACTTCGCCGGCCGCTTCACGGATCGTGACGTCGATCGAATCCTCGCCGGCGTCGCGATCGTCCTCGCGCACGGCGTCCGACGCGGTTGCGCCGGAGGATTCGATCTCCTCGCGCGCGGCGTCGTCGAACTCCGGCGCGGCGAGCATGCGGCAGCAGATCCGTGCGTAGGTTCCCTGGTCGTCGAGCGCGTCGGCGAGCGCGGCGAGGAACGGATCGACCTGCTCGCCGAGTGCGCGTTCCCAGCGATGCATGGGAGCGCACGCCTCCCGCGGGTACTCCTCGCCGAGAATGCGCCGACGAGCGAACGACGACAGCGCCTCGGGCCGCGGCAGGTCACCGTTGTAGGGCATGCGCGCGAAGCTGCTTTCCCGCCATCGCGCCTGGGCAGCGCCGTGCAGGTTCTTCGCGACGCCGGCAAAACGGCGCGCACCGAGTGCTTCGATGCGGATGCGCTCGAGCGCATCGAAGATCTCGCGTGCCTGTCCGCCGTGCGGGGCGAGCCGCCGATGCAGCGCCGGGTCGTGATGACGATGCCGCAACGCAAGCGAGTCGGCTTCGCCGCGCAGCGCCGCGATTCCGCCGTGGCTTTCCTCGAGCATCCCGGCGGGAAGCGTCGCCTGCGTGCCGCTCAGCGACGGGCGCTCGCGTCCGGGCCGCAGCGAAAGCTCGGTGCAGCCCGAGAGCGCCCGCATCGCCGCCGCGGTGCCTTCGCACCGTCGAAGCATCGGGAGGTCCTGCGCTGCGGCGTCGAACCGGTCGCCGGATTTGCGCCTGCGCATGGGTGGTCCGCTACGGAACCACCGCTTCGTCGCCGAACACGCGCTGGTAGTACTCGGCGACGATGTCGCGCTCGAGCGCATCGCAACGGTTCAGGTACGTCAGCCGGAATGCCATCCGAACGTCGTCGAACAGGCGGGCGTTCTGCGCCCAGCCGATGACCGTCCGCGGGGACATGACGGTCGATACGTCACCGGCGAGGAACCCGGTGCGCGTGAGATTCGCGACCGCGACCATCGACGCCACCGTCCGGCGGCCCGCTGCGTCCTGCCAGTGCGGCGCCTTGGCGAGCACGATCCGGATCTCGTCGTCGGGCGGCAGGTAGTCGAGCGATGCGAAGAGGTTCCAGCGATCGAGCTGCGCCTGGTTCAGTGGCTGCGTGCCGTGATACATCCCGGTGGCGTCGCCCAGGCCGATCGTGTTGGCGGTGGCGAAGAGCCGGAAGGCGGGATGCGGGCGGATCACCCGGTTCGCCTCGAGCAGCGTCATTCGCCCTTCGTGTTCGAGCACGCGCTGGATGACGAACATCAGGTCCGGGCGCCCGGCATCGTATTCGTCGAAGACGAGCGCGACCGGCCGCTGCAACGACCACGGCAGCACGCCCTCCTGGAACTCGGTGACCTGCCTGCCTTCGCGCAACACGATCGTGTCCTTGCCGACGAGGTCGCTGCGCGTGATCTGGCTGTCGAGAGCGACGCGCAGCATCGGCCAGTTCAGCCGGGCCGCCACCTGCTCGAGGTGCGAGGACTTGCCGGTTCCGTGACGTCCGTGAATCAGCAGGCGGCGGTTGTGCGTGAACGCGGCGAGGATCGCTATCGTCGCGTCGCGATCGAAGCAGTACGAGTCGTCCAGATCCGGCACGTGCTCGGTGCGCCGGCTGAAGGCGGACACTTCGAGATCGCTGTCTATGCCGAAGGTCTGCCGCACCGAGACGCGAAGATCCGGACGCTCGGCGGCGACATCGCCCGGATCGGCGCCGGATCGCATCACTGCGGATTGCCGAAGGTCGTGCCGCGCGCGAGCCGTCCTACTCGCCGGTCTCGGGCATCAGGTATTCGCCCGCGCCCTTCGGTGCCGGCTCGCCGCCGCCGCAACAGGAACCCTGCGGGCGCCCGGCGGCGACGATCGCCTCGACGATCTGCACGTAGCCGGTGCATCGGCACAGGTTTCCGGCGATCGCCTGCCGCGCCTGCTCGGGCGTGGGCTGCGGCGTCTCGTCGAGCAGCGCCTTGCCGGTCAGGATCATGCCCGGCGTGCAGTAGCCGCATTGCACGGCGCCCTTGTCGACGAACGCCTGCTGCAGCGGATGCAGCGACCCGTCCTGCGCGGCGAGCCCTTCGATCGTCGTGACCTTCTTTTCGCGACAGGCGAGCGCCAGCGTGAGGCACGACAGCGCGGGTTCGTCGTCGACGAGCACCGTGCAGGCGCCGCAGGCGCCGAGCAGGCAGACCTCCTTGGCGCCCGTCAGCTGCAGGTCTTCGCGCAGCAGTTGCAGCAGCGTACGGCGGGGCTCGACGAGAAGCTCGTGGCGCCGGCCGTTGACGGTGAGCCGAAGCAGCTGCTTCGAAGCCCGCTCGATTGCGACCGTGTCGTTCATTTCACGGCTCCTTCCAGGATGTCGGCGAACGCCTTGCGCGTGAATTCGAAGACGAGCTGCTTGCGATGCCTGCGCTCGCCTTCGGTATTCGCGACGGGAATTGCAGCCTTCTTCGCCAGCGATGCGGCTTCGTCGATCAGCGCTTCGGTCAGCGGCTTGCCGTCGAGCAGCTCGGCAACTCCCTTGACCACCAGCGGCTGCGTGACGACGGCGCTGATGACGAGGCGAACGTCCTCGAACACCGCCGGATCCGGCGTCGGGCGCAGCGTCAGCGCGACCGCGGCGGTCGGGTAGTCGATCGACCCGCGCAGCCGGTGCTTCAGGTACACGCCGCGGTACGCGGCCTTCTCTTTCGGCACCGTGACGCGCGTGATGATCTCGCCGTCTTCCTTGCCGTTCGGCCTGGCGCCGTCGCCGGTATAGAAGTCGCGCAGCGCGAGCGTGCGTTCGCCGCGCACCGACAGCAGCGTGATGCTGGCGTCGAGCGCGACGAGAACCGGTGCGAGGTCTGCCGAGAAGGCAGCAAAGCACTTGCGCGCCTTTCCGCCGGGCGAAGCCTTGCAGAACTCGCCGCCCATCTTCAGGCACGGCGTGGTGCAGCTTCTCCAGTCGTCGTACTGGTTGTAGTAGTAGCAACGGGTGTCGAGGCTGAGGTTGCCGCCGACCGTGGCCGTCCGGCGGATCGTTGGCGAAGCCACCGTCGACGCAGCCTGGGCCACGACCGGGAAACGCCGACGGATGCCCGGATCGGTCTCCAGCGAGCGAAGCGTTGCGAGCGCGCCGATCGAAAGCCCGTTCCGCTCGTCCCAGGCGACATCGCGCAGCTCGTCGATCGCCTTCAGCGACACGACGACCTTCGGCGCGAACAGTCCCTGCCGCATCGACGGCATCAGGTCGGTGCCGCCGGCGATCGGCATCGCCTGCCGGCCGACTCGTCCGAGCAGTTCGGCTGCCTGATCGAGCGACGACGGCTCGGCGTATTCGAAGTCGTGCAGCAGCCGCATCTCATTGCTCCTGGTGAGTGAGCCGGTCGACGACCTTCGCGGCGGTGATCGGAAGCGACTTCACGCGCGCACCGACGGCGGAGTGCACGGCGTTGGCGATGGCCGGCGCCATGTTGATCACCGACACGTTGCCGACGCCTTTCGCGCCGAACGGCCCCTTGCGGTCGTACTCCTCGACGACCGCCCATTCGATCTGCGGCATGTCGACCGACGTCGGCATCCTGCAATCGAGAAAGCTGGTGGTTCGGACCTGGCCGGCCACCTGGTCGGTATCGACGACGACGTCTTCGTACAGCGCGTAACCCAGCCCGGTGGTCAGGCCGCCGATGATCTGTCCTTTCAGGCCGTCGGGGTTGATGACGGTTCCGCAGTCGTGCACGGCAAACACCTTCGGCACCGTCACCTCGCCGGTGGTGCGATCGACGTCGACTTCGACGACGTGCACGGCGAAGGTGTAGGTGGAGAACATGCGCGATGCGGCCCCCTGGACGATCGCGGGATCGAAGGGCGTCTCCGACAGGTTGATCGACGCCTTGCCGATGATCGGCCCGCCCTTCTTGTACTGGCCGCCGCCGAGCACGTCGCGGAATGCCAGCGAGCGGCCGCTGGTGCGATCGACGACGGTCCTGTCGCGAAGCTCGAGGTTGGCTGCCTTCGTGCCCATCGCGTCGGCCGCCGCGGCGAGCAGCTGGTTGCGCGCGTCGTCGGCGGCCATCTGCACGGCAAGGCCGGTGGTGTGCGTGCCGCGATCGCCGAAGATGCCCACGTCGAAGGGCGTCAGGTCGGTGTCGCCGATGGCGACGGTGAGATCGTCGGCCGACATGCCGAGCTCCTCGGCGGCGATCTGCGCCATGACCGTGCGCAGCCCCTGGCCCATGTCCATCGCGCCGGTGGCGACGAAGGCGGTCCCGTCCATGTGCAGCTTGACGACGGCCGACGTCGCGAAGCCGCCGCAGGCGAAGTAGCCGCAGGCGATGCCGAGCGCCCGGCCGTTCGCCGGCCGCGCCTCGTTCCACTTCGACATCTCGCGCGCCTTGATCAGCGCTTCGCGGATCCGCACGCTGTGCAGCGGCTGCCCCGTGTGCAGCGAGTCTCCGGGCAGCAGGCAGTTCTTCAGCCGCAGCTCGATCGGGTCGATGCCGAGATGCTTCGCGATGCGATCCATCTGCGATTCGCGCGCGAAGTTCGTCTGCGGAGCGCCGTATCCCCGGAAGGCTCCGCTCATCATCTTGTTGGTGTAGATCGAGAAGGCTTCGGTCTTCGCGTTGGGAATGCGGTACGGGCCCGAAGAGGAGATCGCGCCGAGCCATACCGCGTTCGGCGTCGGCGCATAGGCGCCGCAGTCGTAATACAGGCTGACCTGCGTCGCCACCAGCGTGCCGTCGTTCTTCACGCCGGTCTTCATGCGGACCACGCCGCCGTGCCGGGTGGTGGCGGAGGTGAACTCCTCTTCGTGCGAGAACGTGTAGCGCACCGGACGGCGGGTTTTCAACGCGAGCGCGGCCGCCGTCGGTTCCGAGAGCGTGCGGTTCTTGCCGCCGAAACCGCCGCCGACGTGACAGGGAATGACGCGGATCTTCGAGATCGGCAGGCCCAGCAGCGAGGAGAGGATCGCCTGGTTGATGTGCGGCCGCTGCGTCGTGTTGTGGATGATCAGGCGCCCTTCCTCGTCGACGTGGGCCACCGTCGAGTTCGGCTCCATGTACGACGGATGCTGCTTCTGGATCTCGTAGGTGTCCTCGAACACGTGGTCGGCCTGCGCGAAGCCGTCGTCGACGTTGCCCGAATGGATTTCGGCGTGATAGTTGACGTTGCCGGTCATCGCGCGCGGAGTTCGCTCGAACAGCGTCCTGTAGGCCGGCAGGTCCTCGTGGAGGAGCGGCGCGTCGGGGCGCATCGCTTCGAGGGGATCGAAGACCGGCGGAAGCGGCTCGTACTCGACGTCGATCAGGCTCACGGCTTTCGCCGCGGTTTCCTCGTCGACTGCGGCCACCGCGGCGACCGCCTCGCCGATATACCTGACCTTGCCCCGGGCGAAGATGCCCATGTCGAGGACGAGCGCGCCGTACCGTGCATCCGGCACGTCGTCGGCCGTGAGCACGGCTTCGACGCCGGGAAGCCTCCTCGCGCGCTCGACGTCGATCGAGACGATCCGCGCATGCGCGAGCGGGCTGCGAAGCACCCTGGCCCACAGCATGTCGCGCAGGTAGACGTCGGTTGCGAAGCGGGCCCCTCCGGTGACCTTGGCTTTCGCCTCCTTCTTTGCCGTCGTTCTGCCGACGACCGCGTACTCGTTCTGCAGGCTCATCGCACCACCATCCCCCGTTCGGCTCGTTGTCGAGCTTCTAACATTTATGAACGTATCGTTCATTATTGTTAGACTACGCCGGGAAGATGGTCGCGTCAAACCTTCGGCGGCCGGCCGTGCCGTCTTCGCGCGGCGCAGTACCATCGCGGAATGATTTCCCTCTCCCCCGCCTCGACTGCCGACCTTCGTCCGCTCGACGAGAATGATTTCCATCGACTCGACGCGCTGCTCGATGCGACCGGCAACGAGAACGCGATGGTGGTCGAGGAGATCGACGGCTTCCTCGCCGCGCTCGCGTGCTCGCCCGATCCGATCGGTGAGGACGAGCTGCTTGCGCAGGTGCTGGGCGCCGAGCCCTTCGAGGACGTGCCGGCGAGCGGCGCATCCGAAGCGGTGCCTCCGGAGACGCAGGCCGAGATCGCCGCGCTGCTGCGCCGTCATGCGGCCCGCGTGATCGCCGCGCTCGATGCCGGCGAATTCGGGCCCGTGCTCTCCTACGACGACGAAGGCAACGCCGACGGCGTTGCCTGGGCGGTAGGTTTCCTGCGCGCCGTCGAACTGCATCCCGACAGCTGGGACGCGATGCTCGACGAGAAGGACTTCGACGATGCGCTCGACGCGATGCAGTCGCTCGCCGCGGCGCTCGACGAGGATGCGGCGCTCGACGAGGATGCGGAGGACGACGGCGATGCGGAGGACGACGAGCGCGTGCCCTCGGCGCCCGGCTCACGCGCCGAACGCGACGCGCTGATCGATCGCATGATCGGCGACGTCGCCGACATCCACGAGTACTTCCGGCCCTGGCGCGAAGCGGGGACGACGCCTGCTGCGATGCACGTCGAAACCGTACGCCGTACCAAACCGAAGATCGGACGCAACGAGCCGTGCCCGTGCGGCAGCGGGCGGAAGTACAAGAACTGTTGCGGGGCTGGTTGACGGCCCCTCGGCGTGGGCGGTCGGCTGGCGCAACCGTTGCGCCGGCAAGTCGACGAAGGGCCCTGCGCTTCCCGCGCTGCATGACGCAGCGTTTTTTGCTCCGTAAACTGTTGCGCGTGCGTAAACGCCGCGCTTTGCAGCCTGCCAGCAGCGTGCCGGCGCGCCGATAGCGTCCTGCCGGCTGCCCGGTATCAGGACGCCGCGCCGAGCAGCAGAACGACCCCCCCGAGCACCACCGAGACCACGAGCGCGGTGCCGAGCACCGAGCCGACGAAGGACAGCCACTCGCGCCAGTCGAAGTTCGGCGCGTCGGAGGCGGCGGGAAGCGTTTCTTGGGCGGACTCGCGGGCCATTTGATCCTTCCGGAAGCAGGCGGGACCCGCAATGCACGTTCGCTTCGTTGCGGGCCTGCATCGATTGGACGCCGATGGCCCGGACGGTGGCGGGGCTCGATCCGGATGCATGCGGGCACGATTCGGGCAAACTTCGGGCGCCGCCGCGCCGCTCCGGCCGGCCCCGCCCTTTGCGCTACATTCCCTCGATGACCCGCCGCATCGCCATCGTCGAGGACGAGCCCGCCATTCGCGCGAACCTGTGCGACGCATTCGCCCGCCACGGTTTCGACGCCGTCGGCTATGCCGATCGCGCGCAGGCGCAGCAGGCGCTGACCATTCGTCTGCCCGATCTCGCGATCATCGACGTCGGCCTGGGCGACGAGCCCGACGGCGGCTTCGAGTTGTGCCGCTGGCTGCGCGAGCACGCGCGCACGCTGCCGATCCTGATGCTGTCGGCGCGCGACTCGGAGATCGACATCGTCTCCGGACTACGCCTGGGCGCCGACGACTACGTGACGAAGAACGTGAGCTTCCCGCACCTGCTCGCGCGCGTCACCGCGCTGCTGCGTCGCGTGGATGCGCTCGCGCAGCCGATGAAGAGCGGCGAGCGGCTGGTGCGCGGCGCGCTGGTACTCGACTCTGCGCGCTTCGAGGCCACCTGGCGCGACCTGCCGGTGGAGCTCACCGTCACCGAGTTCTGGATGCTGCACGCGCTCGCGCGCCATCCCGGTCACGTGAAGAACCGCGATGCGCTGATGCGCGAGGCGAATCTCGTCGTCGACGACCAGACCGTCACGTCGTACGTCAAGCGCATCCGCCGCAAATTCGAGGCGGTCGACGCCGCCTTCGACGCGATCGAAACCGTCTACGGGCTCGGATACCGCTTCGTCGAGCGTCCGGCCGATCGCTGAGCGCGCGGCGCGAGCCACATGAGAGCGCGGCGCGAACCATCCCGAGCGCACGGCACGAACCATCATGAGCGCATGGCGCGAACCATCCTGAACGCACAGCGCGAACCACCATGACCACCCCGCGCCGCTGGCGCCTCCCGCTCGGCCTGCGCTTCAGCCTCGCGCTGGCGATGGTTCCGCTGCTCGCATTGCCGCCGATCGGATTGCGCTTCGTCGAGGTGATGGCCGAGTTCGCGCGCAACGAGCGGCTCGAGAACCAGGGACAGGCGGCGCGCAACCTCGCCGCGTCGCTGCACGATCACCAGGCGCTGTTCGACGTCGAGCAGGCAACGCTGCGCCGCCGTGCAGGCGCCGAACTGCTGCCGGTCGAGCTGCTCGCCGACGTCGTCGTCGACCAGGATGCGCGCGAATGGATCGAGACGCCGGGACGCGCGCTGCCGCTGCGATCCGCGCAATCGGGCGCGGCGGGCGCCGGCGTCGAGTCGATGCACGTGCGACTGGCCGCGGCGCGCTCGCAGGAGCGTCCGGGCCGCTTCTTCCTGCTGATCGACGCCGACGACGAGCGGCTCGTGCTGCCGCAGCACGTCGACGGCGTCGAGCTGGCCGGCGACCGCCTGATCGTCGAGTCGGGCAACGCGCCCGATGCGATGCTGGTGCGCGAAGTCACGCCCAGCGAACGGCCCGGCGGATGGATCGCCGAGATCGAGTTCGACGCGGAGCCGCGCTTCCTGCGCGTGCACGTGGTCGACGTCGATTACCTCGGCTCGCGGCGCATCGAGGGCCGCGCGGACTCCGGGCTGCTGACGCCGGTGCAGCCGCTCAGCGAGCAGGCGCGCGACCCGCGTTCGGCGCTGTGGGCCGACGCGGTGCGAGGGCTCGCGCGCGCAAGCGGCCGCGTTTCGGTGTTCGATTCCAGCGGCGCGTTGCTGGTGCAGTCGGGAGCGATTGCCGGCGGACCGCCGCCGCCCGACGACTGGCAGGGTCGTCTCGCGCGGCGCCTGCTCGCCGCGACGGTGCAGCTGCGCCCTGCGCGCTTCGAAGCCTTCGCGCCCGACGCCTCGTCCCCGGACCCGACCGGGCAGTCTCCGCTCAGCCGCGCGCTCGCCGGCTTTGCCGCGCAGCAGGCCGAGCGCACCGACTCCGAAAGCGGATTGCCGGCATGGCTGCTGACGAGCGCGCAGCCGGTGTGGTCCGGCGATCGCGTCGTCGGCGCGCTCGTCGTCGAGGAGCACACCGGTTCGCGGCTGGGCACGCACGCGCGCGCGATCGAGCGGCTCACGCTGCTCACCGCGGCGGCGATGGCGGCGAGCGCGCTCGCGCTGCTCGCCGTGGGTTCGGTGACGGTGGCGCGCATCGTCCGGCTGCGCGGGCAGGCGGAGCGGGCAATCGATTCGCACGGTCGCGTCGTCGACAGCGTGCGCGAGCCGCTGGTCGCTGACGAGATCGGCGCGCTCGCGCAGAGCTACGCGAGCGTGCTCGAGCGGCTGCGCCAGCACCAGCAGTACGTCGGCAATCTGCGCAGCAGGCTCGTGCACGAGTTGCGCACGCCGATCATGGTCGTTCGTTCTTCGCTGGAGAACCTCGCCGCCGAATCCGATGCGGCACGCGCGGACTCGGCGCAGCGCGATTCGTGGCTCGCGCGCGCACGCGACGGCACGCAGCGCCTGGAGCGGATCGTCGCGAGCATGGGCGAGGCGTCGAGCCTCGAGTCGATGCTCGCCGACAGCGAGCTGGAGACCGTGGACCTCGTCGCGCTGCTGCGCGCGTGCGTGGAGGGCTATCGCGACGCCGACGCGCCGCGCGCCTTCGAGCTGGACTGCCCGATCGAAAGCGCGCCGTGCCCGGTCGTCCCCGAGGCGATCGCGCAGGCGCTCGACAAGCTCGTGTCGAACGCCGTCGACTTCGCCGAGCCCGGCAGCGCGATCGTGCTGTCGCTGCGCGCGATCACCGAGGCCGGCGTGCCGATGTTCTCGATCGCCGTGCGCAACCGCGGCCCCGCGCTGCCGGCGGCCATGCGCGAAAGCCTGTTCGACTCGATGGTCTCGGTGCGCGAGCACCGCGCATCCGCTGCCACGCACCTGGGCCTGGGCCTGTATCTCGTGCGACTGGTCGGTGAGTTCCACGGCGGCCACGCCTTCGTGCGCGACGTGGCAGGGGGGGTGGAGGCGGGGGTCACGCTCAAGAGCAGTGAAGGGTGAAGGGTAAAGGGTGAAGGGGAAAAGCCTCGACTTCGACAGCCGGGGCTTCTCCCCTTCACCCTTTACCCTTCACCCTTCACAACCTGGGCGCCAGCCCAGGTTCAGCCGAGGTTCAAAGGCACGAATATCCTCATATTCCCCCGCTGCACCAGCAGCGCGAGATTGTCGTTGTCGCCGCTAACCTTCTCGCGCAGCGATTCGACGCTGTCCACCGCCTGGCCGTTCACCGACAGGATCACGTCGCCGGGGCGGATGCCCGCGCGGCGCGCGGCGCCGGTGGCATCTTCGACGAGCAGACCACCGTTGTCGATGTGCGCGCTCTTGCGCTCGTCACGATCGAGCGGGCGCACGGCGAGTCCGAGGCGACCCGAGTTGGCGCTCGGCGTCTGCGACTCGGCGGATGCGACCTGCTCGGGCTTCGCCTCGCCAAGCATGGCGTCGACCTCCTGCTTCCTGCCGTCGCGCATCACTTCGAGCGACACCTTCTCGCCGGGCTTCGACATGCCGACCATCGCCGCGAGGTCGCCCGACTGCTCGACCGGCTTGCCGTTGAACGACAGGATCACGTCGCCCGGCTTCAGCCCTGCCTTCTGCGCGGCGCTGTCCGGCGCGATGCTCGAGATCAGCGCGCCGTTCGGGCTCTTCAGCTTGAACGAATCGGCCAGCGACTGGTTCAGCTCCTGGATCGTGACGCCGAGTTGCGCGTGATGCACTTCGCCCGTCTCGAGAATCTGGTCCTTCACGCGCAGCGCGACGTCGATCGGGATCGCGAACGACAGGCCCTCGTAGCCGCCGGTGCGCGAGTAGATCTGCGAGTTGATGCCGACCACGCGCCCGCCCGCGTCGAACAGCGGCCCCCCCGAGTTGCCCGGGTTCACCGCGACGTCGGTCTGGATGAACGGAACGTAGGAGTCTCCGGGAAGCGAGCGGCCCTTCGCGCTGACGATGCCGGAGGTCGCGCTCTCCTCGAAGCCGAAAGGCGAGCCGATCGCGAGTACGTAGTCGCCGACGTGCAGGCGCTCGGATTCGCCCAGCTGCACGACAGGCAGGTTCTTCGCGTCGATCTTCAGCACGGCGACGTCGGTGGCCGGATCCACGCCGAGCACCTTGGCCGAATACTCGCGCCGGTCGGCAAGCTTTACGCGCACGCTGTCGGCGTCGCGCACGACGTGCGCGTTGGTGAGGATGATTCCGTCCGACCCCACGATGAAGCCCGAGCCCTGTCCGCGCACCGGCACCTTGCCGTGCGGCATCTGCGGAATCGGCAGGCCGCGATAGAAGCGGAAGAACGGATCGCTCTGGATGTCGGGCGCGTCCTCGCTGCCGATCTCGCGCGTGCCTTCGACCTCGACACCCACCACCGCCGGCCCGAACTTCTGCACGATCTCGGTCCAGTTCGGCGCCGTCGTGGGCGCGATGACGACCGAGCCGGTGGTCGAGGGAGGCTCGATCCGTCCGGCCGGTTGCGCGGCGTCGGCGCTCGACGCGGCGGACGCTGTCCGGGTCGGCTGCGCGCCCGCATTGCCGGACTGCGCGTCGGCTTTCGCCTGGTCCGCCTGCGCGAGCTTCTGCGAGCTGTCGCTTTGCGCGGCATGGTCGCTGTGGAACCAGTGGGTGGGGTTCAGCGACAGCCCGTAGGCCGTTCCGCTGCTGATCATTCCCGCGGCCGCCAGCGCGGCGACCAGGAGTTTCGGCTTCATCGTTGCCTCTCGTTCGGTTGCAGGCCTTGCGGCCCCGACAACGAGATGCTGCGATGGGCGCCTTAGGAAGTGCTTAAGGCCGCGTTCTCGTGTATGCGGGGCAGCAGTACGAGCACGCGGAGACCTCCGAGCGGCGAACGATCGAGCTCGATGCGTCCTGCGTGCCGGTCGATCACCGCCTTCGCAATCGCGAGGCCCAGCCCGCTGCCGCCGTCGCCGCCGGCGGTCCGGCCGTAGAAGCGGTCGAAGACGCGCTCGCGTTCCTCGACGGCGATGCCCGGTCCGTCGTCGTCCACGCTCACGCAGGCATGGTCGTCCTCGATATCGATGCGTACCGCGACGCGGCTGCCCGCCGGCGTGTGCCGCAGCGCGTTGTCCACCAGGTTGCGCAGCAGGCTGTGCAGCGCGTTCGCGTCGCCGTGCAGCGCGAGCGCATCGGGAGCATCGAATTCGATCTTCGAGCCGCGCGCGACGGCCAGCGGCGTCATCTCGGCGACCACGGCCCGCGCCACGCGCGCGAGGTCGATGCGCTCCTCGGGCGCCGCGCGCGCCTGCGGCTCGCTGCGCGCGAGCGTGAGCAGTTGGTCGACCAGGTGCGCCGAGCGGTCGATGCCGGCATTCAGCTCGCACAGCGCTTCGGCGCGCGCGCGATCGTCGCGCGCGCGCGCCATCAGGCCGGCCTGCAGCTTCAGCGCGGCGATCGGCGTGCGCAGCTCGTGCGCGGCGTCGGCGACGAAGGCGCGCTGCGCGGCGAAGGAAGCGCGCAGGCGCCCGAGCAGGCCGTTCAGCGAGCTCACCATCGGCTCGACCTCGATCGGGATGTCCGCTTCGGGCACCGGGTCGAGGCGGTTCGCGTCGCGCCGCCGCAGCTCGGTGGCGATCTGCTCGACCGGCACGAGCGACTTGCCGACCAGCCACCAGATCGCCAGCGCCACGAGCGGCGCGAAGAACAGAAGCGGCGTGAGACTGCGCAGCGCCGCGGCCGCCGCGATCCGCTCGCGCACCTCGAAGGGCTGCCCGACCTGGATCACGCGCCCGCGTGCGAGAGTGCTGTAGACGCGCCAGCGCTCGCCGCCGGTGACGACGTCGGAGAAGCCCAGCGTGGCGCGCTCGGGCAGCCGTGCGCGCGAGCGCGTATGCGACAGGTAGATCTTCGAGCCGTCGGCGCTCCAGATCTGCACGACGAAGTCGAACTGCTCGCGGTCTTCCGGCGGACCGGGCGGCGGCAGCACCGCGCCCTGGTCGCGCAGCGACAGCGCCATCTGCCGCAGGTGGTAATCGAACAGCTCGTGGCTGTCGCGCAGCACGTAGCGGTAGGTGACCGTCCCGATGACCGCTTCGGCGAGGATGAACAACGGCAGCAGCGACAGCAGCAGTCGCGTCCGGATCGACGAACCGGTCATGCGCCTTCCTGCGTCTCCGGCCGCGGAACGAAGTAGCCGACGCCGCGCACGTTCTGGATGAAGTCGTGCCCGAGCTTGCGCCGCAGCCCGTGGATGTAGACCTCCACCGCGTTGCTCTCGACCGATTCGCCCCAGCCGTAGAGGCGGTCCTCGAGTTGCGCGCGCGACAGGATCGCCCCGGGGCGCATCATCAGCGCTTCGAGCACCGCGTATTCGCGCGAGGACAGCGCCACCGGCTCTCCGTCGCGCGTGACCTCGCGCGTGGAAGGATCGATGCGCACGCCGCCGTGCTCGAACACCGAGGCGGCGCGACCGGCGCTGCGCCGCAGCAGCGCCCGCATGCGCGCGGCCAGCTCTTCGAGATCGAAGGGCTTGACGAGGTAGTCGTCGGCGCCGGCATCCAGCCCGCCGATGCGGTCCTGCACCTCGTCGCGTGCGGTGACGATCAGCACCGGCGTCTTGTCGGCACGCGAGCGCATGGTGCGCAGCAGCGAGATGCCGTCGCGCCCGGGCAGGCCCAGGTCGAGGAGAACCAGATCGAACTCGGAAGTGGCGAGCGCGGTGTCGGCAGCCTCGGCGTCGCGCACCCAGTCGATCGCATAGCCGTCCTGCCGCAGCGCGGTCTGCACGGCCTGCCCGATCATGCGGTCGTCCTCGACGAGCAACACCCTCATGGGCGCCGAGAATACCGCGCCGAGGGGATTGGGCATGCCTAGCGTACGGGGGCCGGAGCGCGCGAAGACGCGGGCTGAGGGCGACACAACTGGGGAGCACCCGGTGGGCACGCCGCGTTCGATGCGCCGAGGATGGTGGGCCCATCCGAGCGATGGGCATTAGCGCCGCCGGACGGCTCGATCCGACGTTCCATGCGGCTTCGCTTGCGGGAAAGGCGCGCTGACAGTGAAAAAACTAGCGGGAAGAGGTAGTCACGGTCCCAAACGTGGATGGATTACGTCGGGCGGAACGGGTTTATCTTGGAGCTCATGCCGAACCAAATCACGTTAGGCCGTTCTCACACTCACCGACCAAAGGAGTTCCAATGGTTTCCTTCGCCGATCCACTCAAACAAGAAATCTGGGCCACCGTCCGCGCAATGAACGATGCATGGACAAAAGGCAACCCCCGACGACCTCACGAAGTTCTTTCACTGCGACATGATCGCAATCACCGCCACTGATCGTAACCGCCTGGACGGAGGTGCGGCATGTGTCGCTGGCTGGAAGGGCTTTTGTAGTGCCGCCCGCATTCATCGTTGGGAGGAAATTGATCCGGTCATTCACGTCTACGGAAATTCGGCCGTTGTCGTGTACTACTTCGACATGTCCTTCGATATGGGCGGCAACACAATCAACATGGGTGGGAGAGACATGTTCTTCTTCGCCAAAGAAGACGAAAGGTGGTGGGCAGTTGCAGATCAGTTCTCCCCATACCCGGCCTAACCCATCATTCCACGGGACCTGCGCGAAAAGCCGCGCAGGCCGGTAAATTCAGACGTTAGGTCTCTTCAACGGAGTCCACTATGAAGCCATTCGCCCTTTCACCCTGCATAACGACCACGCTGGTCGCCGAGTCACGCGACTTCTATGTCAAGCACTTCGGCGCAAAGGTAACGTTTGATTGTGGCTGGTACGTCAATCTTGAACTGAGTGAGAGTGCATCGCTACAGTTCATGGCCCCCCAGCCAAACCAGCCAGCCTGCAACCCAGGCGGCCTGACATACAACTTTTCCGTATCTGACGTCGATGCCGAGTATCAGGAACTTACGGCTGCGGGCCTCGCAGCAGTTATGCCACTAGACGACCATCCGTGGGGAGATCGCGGGTTTGCGGTTCAAGATCCAAACGGCATTGTTCTTTACGTCTACTCGGAGCGCGAGCCAAGTGCTGAGTTCAAGCAGTACTACCTGCCGTAACAAAGTGCTAAACACTGCAAGGCAAACGCTGTGCCATTCAACGCAGAGACCTAACCCTGCGTTCGAGGCGACCTGCGCGAAAAGCCGCGCAGGCGCCTCAACTCCACGTTAGGCAGTACATGTACACATGTTAGCGAATGTGCTAACATTTCCTCGTGGCCTACACGGTCGAGTACTTTCACCCTCGAGTCCTGTCCGAGATCGAGTCTTGGCCGATCGACGTAGTCGCCGATACGCACGCCTTGTCGAACTCTTGATCGAGCACGGCCCAAATCTGCGTCTGCCGCACTCTCGCAGCATGAGTGACGGGCTCTTCGAGCTGCGTCCTCACGGCCGCTCGGGTATTGGCCGGGCGATGTACTGCTTCCTTGTGGGCAAACGGATAGTCGTTGTGCACGCCTTCATCAAGAAGTCTCCACAGACACCGGACCGGGACTTGAAGCTCGCGCGCAAGCGCGTCAAGGAGTTGTTATGGCTAACTTCAAGTTCACCCCTGTCAAGCATGATCACAAGGCTTTCCTGGCGAAAGCGGGCGCTCGTGAAGGCTTCGCTGAGGCTTATGAGGCGCTCGAGCTCGAATACCAAGTGGTCAGTCAGCTTCTCAAGGCGCGCACAAAGGCAGGTCTCACTCAAGACGCTGTCGCCGAGCGTATGGGCACGACCAAGAGCGCGATCTCTCGCTTGGAGTCCGCCGGCAAACATACGCCGTCGCTCGGCACACTCAGGCGGTATGCCGAGGCAGTTGGCTGCGAGCTGCAAGTCAAGCTCGTGCCGCAGAAGTGATGCCTAACTTTTCGTTGCAACGGACGCTTGATCCGTCCGGTCGTCCGCTGCCGCAGACGCCCGGCCGCATCAAGCGCCGCTGAACTTGGACGTTAGGTTCCGCAAGTAACACTCGCGGCTCGTGCACAGCTGGTGTCCATGATTGCACTTGTCGTATAAGTGCTATCATTGCGAAGTGAACAGCAAACAGCGTCGCACGCTTGAGGCCGTATGGTCTGATCCGGTCAACGGCAACATTGAGTGG
>CALCZN010000169.1:0-3769 GCA_937903095.1 uncultured Burkholderiales bacterium | reverse complement strand
CCTGCACCGAGCCGCCCCAGGCGTACAGCAGCGTGCGCATCGCCATCGCCGTGTCCAGCTCGGCCGACATTCCCACGCCGACCGGTATGTTCTTCGTGTCCTTGATCTTCTTGCCGATCTTGAGCACGTCTTCCCAGCTGCGCGGCCCGTCGGCCATTCCGGCCTCGCTCCACAGGTCGATGCGGTAGTTGACCGGATCGGGCACGAAGCTGTCCGAGAATGCGAAATAGCGCTTCGTCTTCGGGTTGTACGTGCTCTTGACGGCGAGGTCGATCGGCTTGCCGTGCCTGCGCTCGCACTCGTCGTAGATCTCCTTGTGGTCGATCGTCTGCGTCTCGTAGGTGGGAGGCGGCCACAGGAACATGAAGAGGTCGTGTCCCTTCTGCGCGGAGACCTCGGCGGCCGCGCGCGAGTTGATCGCCGGGATGCCGACGTGGTCGACGATCACCTCGATGCCGTTCTTCTCGCCCCACTGCTTCGTGTACTCGTTGTCGAACCACTTGTCGTAGGCGGGAACGAAGTGCGCCCATTGCAGGATCTTCAGCGTCTTCTTCTGCGCGTGGGCGACGCGGGGAACCAGCCAGGGGCCTGCCGCTGCCGCGGCGCCGATGGCGGTGCCGGCGCCGACGAACTTCCTGCGTGGCAGGTCGAGACCCGGACCGGTCGAACCGTCTGCGGCTGCTTCCTTCGTCTCGTTCATGACTTAGCCTCCTGCTCCTGATCGCCGGAGCGAGCGCCGTGTGCCGGCGAACGGTGATAGGTGCCTGCCGGCGTATGGAACGGAATCGCCAGGCGATTCCAGCCGTTGATCGCGATGACCGCGATCGTCAGATCGACCAGCTCGCGTTCGGTGAACTGCTCGCGGGCGAGTCGATAGTCGTTTTCGGGGATACCGTGCTCGATGCGGGTGAGCGCCTCGGTCCACGCCAGCGCCGCGCGTTCGCGCTCGCTGTAGAAAGGCGCCTCGCGCCAGGCGGAAAGCAGGTACAGGCGCTGCTCGGTCTCTCCGTTCGCGCGCGCGTCCTTCGTGTGCATGTCGACGCAATAGGCGCAGCCGTTGATCTGCGATGCGCGCGTCCTCACCAGCTCGAGCAGCGGTTCCTCGAGGGCGCAGCGGCGAACGTATTCCTCGAGACCGCGCATCGCGCCGAGCGCTTCGGGATTCGCCTTGCGGTAGTCGATCGTCGGTCTCATTCGTTCCTGCGGCTGAACCGTCGCGCTTCATTGCACTGCCGACGCCGGCAAAGATCGATACGGAAACCCGGAAAGACCTTGTGGGGGAATCACGATGGGGAAAGCGAGGGGGTGGCCGGTGCCACAATCGCCCCCGTGAGCGAACGGAACAGCGAACGGAACCAGGTGCCCGTCGAAGTGTCCGAATTTCGCGATCTCTACGAGAACGCGCCGTGCGGGTATCACAGCGTCGCGCCCGACGGAACGATCCTGCAGATGAATCGCACCGAACTGCGCTGGCTGGGCTTCTCCCGCAGCGAGCTGGTCGGTGCGCGTCCCTTCGTCTCCACGCTGAGCCCGCGCTGCTCGCGCCGCTACGTGCGCGCCTTCGACACGCTGCGCGACGGAGCGGCGCGCGCCGGGTTGCAGGCCGAGTTCGTGCGCAAGGACGGCAGCGTCTTTCCCGCTTCGCTGGACATCGCCGCACTGCGCGACGACGACGGCGGCTTCGTCGCGACGCAGGCGACCGTCATCGACCTGAGCGAACGCCGCCGCGCCGAGGAAGAAGCGCGTCGCCTCGCGGCGCGCCTGCGCACGATGAGCCGGCGCATCGTCGATGCGCAGGAGTGCGAGCGACGCCGGCTGTCGACGGAGCTGCACGACCGCATCGGCCAGGACCTCGCTGCGGCGAATCTCGATCTGCACCTGATCAAGGACGAGCTGCCGGGCTCGCTGCGCGCGCTCGTTGCCGCCCGGCTCGACGACGCGATCTCGCGCATCGAAGCGACCGCCGAATGCGTGCGCGACGTCGCCGGCGCGTTGCGTCCGCCGGTGCTCGATGCCTATGGTCTGGCGGTGTCGCTGCGTACCTGCGCCGAGCAGTTCGCCGCCCGCAGCGGAATCCGCGTCGTCGTCGATGCGCGTTCGGGCTCGGGCCGGGGCGATGCGCGTGTGGACACGGCGTTGTATCGCGTCTGCCAGGAGGCGCTCACGAACGTGCTGCGCCATGCGGGCGCGCACGCGGTACGCATCTCGCTGCATCGCAACGACGCCGAAGTGCGTCTTTCGGTGGCGGACGACGGATGCGGCTTCGACGGCGGACAAGCCGGCGCAGCCGAGTACGAGGGCCTGGGCATTCTCGGCATGCGCGAGCGCATGCTCGCCGTCGGCGGGGAGCTGGTCGTGGAATCGTCGCGGGGCGCGGGCACGCGCATCGTCGCGCGCGCGCCCGCGCGCTGAACTTCCAGAACCGGGGAGCCGCCGCAGCGCGGGGAGGACGACGCCATGGACATGGGACCGGGCGGCATCCGCGTGCTGCTCGCCGACGATCACGCGGTGCTGCGCGACGGGCTGCAGGCGCTGCTCGAGCGCGATTCCTCGATCCGCGTGGTCGCGCACGCCGGCGACGGTCGCGAAGCAGTGCGCGCCGCTGTCGCGGCCGAGGCCGACGTCGTCGTCATGGACATCGCGATGCCGGGCCTCGACGGCATCGAGGCGACGCGCGAGCTGACGCGTCGTCGGCCGCAGGCGCGCGTCGTCGTCCTCTCGATGCACGCCAGCGCCGAGCACGTCTGGCGTGCGCTGCAGGCCGGCGCCGCCGGCTATGTCGTCAAGGAGGGCGCGGCGCGCGAGGTGGTCGATGCGGTGCATGCCGCGCACGAGGGGCGCCGGCACCTGAGCGCCTGCGTGGCCGATGCCGTCGTCGAAGGGTGGCTCCATCCGATGCGCCGGCGCGGGCCCATCGATGCGCTGAGCCGGCGCGAACGGCAGGTGCTCGAGCTGGTCGCGCAGGGGCGCAGCAGCGTGTCGATCGCGCAGGCGCTCAGTCTTTCGCCGAAGACCGTCGACACCTATCGCAGCCGATTGCTGCACAAGCTGCAGGTCGCCAACGTCGCCGGGCTGGTGCGCGTGGCGATCGAGTGCGGGCTGGTTCCGGGCGTGTGAATCGGCATGCCCGTATCGCGGCGGGCACCCGCGTTGCCTTGCGTTTCGCCGTGTTCACGCCCCACCGGAGCGTCCCATGGCCCCCACCCGCAGGGATCTCTTCCGGACGACGGCAGCGGCAGGCGCCGCCGGCATCGTCCGCTGGATCGCGCCGCATGCCGCGGCGGCGGCCGAAGCGCAATCGCTGTTTCCGCCGCCGGTCGCCGACGTCTACACCTGGGCCACCGAAGCCGAACGCGCGTTCCTCGAAGCGGCGGTCGACCGGCTGATTCCGCCCGACGATCTCGGCCCCGGCGGGCGCGACGCGGGCGTGGCGTTCTTCATCGACCAGCAGATGGACGGCCCCTTCGGCCGCGGCGAGACCTGGTACATGCAGGGGCCGTGGAAGGACGGCACCGAGGAGCAGGGCTATCAGCTCAAGCTCGCGCCGGCGCAGTTGTATCGCGCGTCGATCGCGGCGATCGACGCGCACTGCCGCAGCAGGTACGGCGGCAAGGTCTTCGCGCAGCTCGACGCGAAGACGCAGGACGAGGTGCTGCACGGCCTCGAGAAGGGCGACATCGATCTCGACGGCCCGCCCGCGAAGGCTTTCTTCGACCTGCTGCTGCAGAACACGAACGAGGGTTTCTTCGCCGATCCGATCTACGGCGGG
>CALCZN010000168.1:0-36910 GCA_937903095.1 uncultured Burkholderiales bacterium | reverse complement strand
ATGATCGAGCGACCGCCCCTTCCCGATGCAAGCGCGGTCCGCGCCTTTGCGCCCGCCGACCTCTGCCCGTGGGTGAGGCGCAGCCATGAAGGAGATCCGCTGCAACCTGCTCGTCGTCGGCGCGGGGCCCGGCGGATATGTCTGCGCGGCGCGTGCGGGCGAGCAGGGGGTCGACACCGTCATCGTCGAGGCCGATCGGGTCGGCGGCACCTGCCTGAACGTCGGCTGCATTCCGTCGAAGGCGCTGATCCACGCGGCCGACGAATACGCGCGCTTGCGCGCCTTCTGCTCGCAACGCTCGCAGCTGGGCATCCGCGCTTCGGAGCCGGCGATCGATCTCGCGCAGACCGTCGCCTGGAAGGATGCGATCGTCGAGCGGCTCGATGGCGGCGTCTCGGGGATGCTGAAGAAGGCGCGCGTGAAGGTCGTGCTCGGACGCGCGCGTTTTCGCGACGGCAAGACCGTCGTCATCTCCACCGAGACGGGCGGCGAGCAGACGATCCGCGCGGAGAACGTGGTGGTGGCGACCGGTTCGCGTCCGGTCGAGCTGCCGATGCTGCCCTTCGGTGGCAACGTCGTCTCGTCCACCGAGCTGCTGTCGATGCGCGAGCTTCCGGCGCGTTTGGTCGTCGTCGGTGCAGGCTATATCGGCGTCGAGCTGGGAACGGCCTTCGCGAAGCTCGGCTCGCAGGTGACGATGGTCGATCTCGCACCGCGCATCCTGCCGCAGTACGACGCCGAACTCACTCGTCCGGTCGCGCAGCGGCTCGCGGCGCTGGGCGTGCAGCTGCGGCTCGGCGCGACGGTCAAGGGCGCGTCCGCCGACGGCCAGCTCACGATCGAGACGGGCGCGGGCGCCGAGCGCCTGCCCGCCGACCGCATCCTGGTCGCCGTCGGCCGTCGGCCGGCCACCGACGGCTTCGCGCTCGAAGAGCTGGATCTCGATCGCGACGGGCCGTACCTCCGCATCGACGATCGCTGCCGCACGTCGATGCGCGGCGTCTACGCGATCGGCGACGTCACCGGCGAGCCGATGCTCGCGCATCGCGCGATGATGCAGGGCGAGGTGGTCGCCGACGCCGTCGCCGGCCGCAAGCGCGTGTTCGAGCCGCTCGCGATTCCCGCGATCTGCTTCACCGACCCCGAGATCGTCGCGGTCGGACCCGGACTCGAGGAAGCGCGGCGCGCGCACGCCGAGCTGCGCATCGGCATGGTGCCGTTCACCGCCAACGGCCGCGCGCTGACGCTGCAGGCGGAGTCGGGCTTCGTGCGCATCGTCGCGCGCGCCGACAATCACCTGATCCTCTCGATGCAGGCGGTCGGCGCCGGCGTTTCGGAGCTGTCGGCGGCCTTCGGGCTGGCGCTCGAAGTGGGCGCGCGGCTCGAGGACATCGCCGGGACGATCCACGCCCACCCGACGCTGGGCGAGGCGATCCAGGAGGCGGCGCAGCGGGCGCTGGCGCGCGGGTAGCGGGGCGCGCGGCGCGCGGCACTGCGCGGGAGGCGGTGGCAGCGAGGGCGGCGAGGGCAGCAGGCCGTGCTCGACGCCACGGCGCGACGGGAACGTTTGCGCCCCTGCCATCATCCAATGCCCGAACGCGTCGAAATCCGACGCCAGCCAGGGAGAGCCGCCGATGAACCTGTACGTGCTCGAGGAGCCGCGTCCGATGCCGGTGCTCGCCGACGTCGATCTCGTCGGCCAGGTCATCGCCGGCGACCACCAGGCGTTCCGCACGCTGATGCAGCGGCACAACCAGCTGCTCTATCGCACGGTGCGCAGCATCCTGAAGAACGAGGCCGAAGCCGAGGACGCCGTGCAGGAAGCGTGGGTGCAGGCCTACCGCGCCCTGCACGAGTTCCGCGGCGAGTCGCGGCTGGCAACCTGGCTCGTGCGGATCGCGGTCAACGAGGCGCTCGGATGCCTGCGCAGCGCCGCCCGCCGGGCGGAAGTGATTCCGCTCGACACGACGGTCGACAGCGCCACCTTCGCCGGGGAACCGAACATGCAACTGCCCGAATCCGAACGGCCCGATCGGCTCGCCGAGCGCGGCGAGCTGCGTCGCGTGCTCGAAGCGCACATCGACGAGCTGCCCGAGGCGTTCCGCTCGGTGTTCGTGCTGCGCGCCGTCGAGGAGATGAGCGTCGACGAAGTGGCGGCCGTGCTCGGCATTCCCGAGGCGACGGTCCGCACGCGGCACTTCCGCGCGCGCTCGATGCTGCGCGAGGCGCTGGCGCGCGAGGTGGATGTCGCGCTCGCCGACGCGTTCTCTTTCGCCGGCGAACGTTGTGAACGGATCGTCGCCGGCGTCTTCGAGCGGCTCGGCCGGCAGCGCGCGTTCGATCGTCCCGCTTCCTGAACCGACGCGCGCTCCCGAAGCCACGCGCGCTGCCGAAGCACGCGCGTTCCCGAAGCGGCGCTCGTTCCCGCAACGACGCGCGTTCCCGCACAACTCCCTTGGAGAATCGCCATGTCCTATCCCGTCCCTTCGAGTTTCCTCGAACCGATCAACCGACGCGCCTGGATCGGCCGCTCGGGGCTGCTGCTGTCGGCCAGCGCGGTCGCGATGCTCGCCGGCCGGCCGGCGCTCGCCGCCGGCAAGCCTTCGCATGCCGCGCAGGACGCGCGGATCCTGAACACGGCGCTCGGCGCGGAGCTGGAAGCGATCGCCGCATATCAGGTCGGCGTCGACAGCGGCCTGCTCGAGAAGCCCGTGCGAGAGCTGGCGCTCACCTTCCAGGGCCAGCACAAGGCGCATGCCGATCTGCTCGCTTCCACCGTCTCGAAGCTGGGCGGCAAGCCGGTGGCGGCGAAGTCGCAATACACCTTTCCCACCGATCAGTTGAAGACGCAGGCCGACGTGCTGCGCTTCGCTGCCGGACTCGAGAAGGGGGCCGTCAGCGCGTATCTCGGCGCCGTTCCGCTGTTCGACGATCGCGATCTGTCGAAGGCCGCGGCGAGCATTCTCGGCGACGAAGCGATGCACTGGGCGGTGCTGCGCAATGCGCTGGGCGAAGCGCCGGTGCCCGCGGCCTTCGTCGCCTGAACGATCCCCGGCGATGGTCCCGCAAATGCCGTCGCAACCCGGCAACGCTGCGAAAGCGAGCGTTTGCGCCCGTGGAACGCATTTCACGGCAGTAAACGCTGCGCTCCACAGCGCGTCCCGGTCGCTTCGGCGCGTTGCGTGCGCGTCGGTCTTCGTTGCCGCGTCGGTGCTTGCTGCCGCGTCGGTGCTTGCTGCCGCGCCGGTGCTTGCTGCTGCGCCGGTGCTTGCTGCCGCGCCCGCACCGGTGGGCGATGCCGCAGCGGGCGCGAAGATCTACACGCGCTGCGAGGCATGCCATGCACTCGCCTACGACCGCACCGGGCCGCGCCATTGCGGCCTGATCGGCCGCAAGGCCGGCAGCGTGCCCGGTTTCGACTATTCCGACGCGATGAAGCGATCGGGCATCGTGTGGAACGCGAAGACGCTCGATCGCTTTCTCGCCGATCCGATGAAGGCGGTGCCGGGCACGACGATGGGCTACGCGGGCGTGAAGGACCCGAAGGAACGGGCGGATCTCATCGCGTTCCTCGTGCAGCAGAGCGACGGCCCGGTCTGCGCGAAGTAGCGCTCCGACCCGCCTATGCAACATAGCGTCCGCCCTGGCGGTTCGCTGTCTATCCGCCCTCGATCGCCAGGTCGGACGAGTTCAACCGCGGCGCAGGATGCCCGCCGACGGAAACGCCGTGAGCCGCAAACAGGCATTGTTCGAATGCGCGCGCCACGCGCGATGCCTCCGGCGAGCGGCGCAGCACGCTCACGAAAGTGCAGGCGTAGCGGAAACGATCGGGTCGGATCGCCCGCATCCGTCCGTCACGTACGAAACTCTCGGCGTAATGGTCCGGCAGGAAGCCCAGATACCTGCCAGAGAGGATCAGGGTCGCGATCGATTCCTGGTCGAACCCGGTGGCCTGCCGCTGCAATCTCATCTGCTGGCTGATCCGCATGTTCGGGGATTGGTAACCGAGGCCCGCGAGCGCCTCGCTCCCGATGTCTGCCCAGTCGAGTCCCTCGTGATGCGCATCGAACAACGGATGCGTGGAGCCGCAATACAGAAGCATCTGCTCGTCGAAGAGATCATGGCCGTAGAGCCTGTCGGCGCGCGGATGCGCGGGAAGAATGCCGACCTGGAAACGGCCGTCGACCACGCCGCTCTCGATCGCGTTGATCGTTCCCACGTGAAGGTTCAGGGCGACTTCGGGCGCTCGATCGTGAAATGTCGCGATCGCCTCCCCGATCCGCGCTTTGGGGTTCGTTGCCGTCTTGTCGAACACGGCGAAGTCCAACTGGCCGCGCATGCGCTGGTGGATCTCGTCGACGCGCGTTCGAAAGGCATTGGTGGAGGCCAGCAGACGCAGCGTCTCTGAATAGATCAGTTCGCCCTCCGGCGTCAGCAGGAAACCAGCTCGCCCCCGGCGACACAGAGTCAGGCCCAATCGAGTCTCGAGATCCTTGATATGCCTGCTGATCGTCGACACGCCGATGTTCAACTCCAGTTCGGCTGCAGCCATGCCGCCGCAATCGACCACGGCACGGAAGACGCGCAGCAGGCGAAGGTCCATGTCGCTCAACGGCCCCATGGCCGGCCGGCTCTTTTCTTTCATGAAGCGGCAAATGAACTGTGACCATTAGCTCTTTCTAAGAATAACAGGGGCCGACATACTTCGTTTCGTCCTGTATCCCACTCGGAGAGCGACATGAATCTGTCGGAGACGACTCACCTCGATAGTACGGTGCGTACCGACGCCGAATGGCTTGCCGCTCACTGGATGCCGCATTCCGCGAACCGGCAATTCAGGTCCGATCCCCGAATGCTCGTCGCCGCGAAGGGTTGTTACTACACCGACTCTTCGGGACGACAGATCTTCGACGGACTATCCGGATTGTGGTGCAGCGGCCTGGGACACGGACGCGACGAGATTACGCAGGCGGTATCTCGTCAGCTCGCTACGCTGGATTACGCGCCGGGATTCCAGTTCGGTCAGCCACTCTCATTCGAGCTGGCCAACCGGATCCGCGACCTGCTTCCGGAGGGCCTCGATCATGTCTTCTTCACCAACTCCGGATCTGAAGCCGCCGACACTTCGCTGAAGATGGCGCGTGCCTATTGGCGCGCAAAAGGGCAGGCCGGCAAGACGCGCCTGATCGGCCGCGAGAAGGGATACCACGGCGTGAATTTCGGCGGCATCTCGGTGGGCGGCATGGTCGGCAACCGCAAGGTCTTCGGGCAGGCGGTCGAGGCCGACCACCTGCCGCATACCCTGCTGCCGGAGAATGCCTTTTCCAGGGGCGTGCCCGAGCACGGCGCCGAACGGGCAGACGTCCTGCTCGACCTGATCGAACTGCACGATGCATCCAACATCGCTGCCGTTATCGTCGAACCCTTCTCAGGGTCGGCCGGTGTGGTGGTGCCGCCGCTGGGCTACCTGCAACGGATCCGCGAGATCTGTACCAGGCACGACATCCTGCTGATATTCGACGAAGTGATCTCGGCCTTCGGCCGCATCGGCGCCATGACCGGTGCCGACGCATTCGGCGTAACGCCGGACATCATGAATCTCGCCAAGCAGGTGACCAACGGCGCGCAACCGCTGGGTGCGGTCGTGTGCACGTCCATGATCCACGACGCATTCATGGATGCGGGGGGTCCGGCCTATGCCGTGGAGTTCCCGCACGGGTACACCTATTCGGCCCATCCGGCCGCGTGTGCGGCGGGGCTGGCGGCATTGGACCTGTTGGTCCGCGAAAACGCGATCGAACGGGTACGGGCAATGTCGCCGCACTTCGAAACGGCCGTACACCAACTGAAGACGGCACGACACGTCACCGATATCCGCAATATCGGGTTGGCCTGTGGACTGAGCATCGCAGCGCTGCCGGGCGAGCCGGCGCGACGGCCCTTCGAGGCGGCGATGAAATGCTGGGAGCGCGGCGTCTACGTCCGTTGGTCGGGCGACACGCTCCAGATAGCGCCGCCGTTCGTCGCCACGCGTGCCGAGATCGACCGTCTGGTAGACACGATCGGCGAGGCGCTCAACCAGGTCGGCTGAAGCGTGCGGCCGCATGATCTCGTGGCTGGGGGCGTGAACATGAGCAACACTCCGGGGCAGCGTGTCGCAGGAATGAACACGAACGTCGGCCACTGGATCGGCGGCAGACTTGTGACGGGGACGAGTGGACGACATGCCGAGGTTTACGACCCTGCCATCGGCGCAGTGATGCGTCACGTAGCCCTCGCCTCCGCGGACGAGGTCGACGCAGCCGTCGCCGACGCGAAAGCCGCGCAGCCCGCGTGGGCCGACACGCCGCCGATTCGGCGCGCGCGGGTATTGAACCGGTTCCTCGCGCTGCTCGAGCAGCATCGGGACGAGCTCGCAGCGCGGATCACCGCCGAACACGGCAAGGTGTTCGACGACGCGCGGGGCGAGGTCATGCGCGGGATCGACGTCGTCGAGTTCGCCTGCGGCATACCGCAGCTGCTCAAGGGCGACTACACTGATCAGGTCTCATCGGGCATGGACAACTGGACGATGAGGCAGCCACTCGGGGTGGTTGCGGGTATCACGCCCTTCAATTTTCCGTGCATGGTTCCGTGCTGGATGTTCCCGGTCGCCATCGCCTGCGGAAACAGCTTCGTGCTCAAGCCCAGCGAGCGCGATCCTTCCGCCTCGCTGTTGATGGCGGAGTTGCTCACGCGCGCCGGTCTGCCGGATGGCGTGTTCAACGTCGTGCAGGGCGACCGGCAGGCGGTAGACGCACTGCTCGATCATCCGGACGTCCGGGCAATCAGCTTCGTCGGCTCGACGCCGATCGCGCGGCACGTCTATCAGCGCGGCGCACAGGCAGGCAAGCGGGTGCAGGCTCTCGGCGGTGCCAAGAACCACATGGTCGTGATGCCCGATGCGGACATGGATCAGGCGCTCGACGCGCTGATCGGCGCGGCCTACGGCTCGGCCGGCGAACGATGCATGGCAATCTCGGTCGCGGTCTTCGTCGGCGATAGCGCCGATCGGCTGATGCCGCGCCTGATCGAGCGTACACGCGCCCTGAAGGTTGCCAACGGCATGGACACCGATGCCGAGATGGGCCCGGTCGTGACGCGCCAGGCGCTGGAGCGGATTCACGAATACATCCGCGAGGGTGTGGAGAGCGGTGCCGAGCTGCTCGTCGATGGTCGCGTCGACCCCGTCAGCGGCGCGCCGTTCCGGGTGTCCGGCCACGACGAGGGGTTCTTCATCGGGGGCACGCTCTTCGATCGTGTCACTCCCGACATGCGCATCTATCGCGAGGAAATCTTCGGGCCGGTGCTTTCGTGCGTCCGGGTGCAGGACTTCGCCGAGGCCGTCTCGTTGGTCAACGCGCACGAGTTCGGCAACGGCGTGTCGTGTTTCACACGCGACGGCCATGTCGCACGCGAATTCGCCCGTCGCATCGAGGTGGGCATGGTGGGCATCAATGTGCCGATCCCGGTACCGATGGCCTGGCATGGCTTCGGCGGCTGGAAATCGAGTCTCTTCGGAGACATGCACGCCTACGGGGAGGAGGGCGTCCGTTTCCATACCAGGCAGAAATCCATCATGCAGCGCTGGCCCGAGAGCATCGACAAGGGCGCCGAGTTCACGATGCCGGTAGCCCGATAGGCGCCGGGCGAAACGGAAGTCGAAGACGATTTCGAGGTACACGAGTGAAACACACTACGGTCTTTGCCGCCCGCAGGATCATCACGATGAATCCGGCACAACCGGTCGCGACACATGTCGCGGTGCGTGACGGTCGCATTCTCGCGGTGGGCTCGCTGGATCGGATGCGTGCCTGGGGCGACTTCGATCTCGATACCCGGTTCGCCGACAAGGTACTGATGCCAGGACTGGTGGAGGGCCACTCCCATCTCGTCGCCGGTGGCCTCTGGCGATTTCCTTTCGTCGGCATGCACCCGCGTACCGCTCCCGACGGCAAGGTCTGGCCCGGATGTCGCAATTTCGACGAGGTCGTCGCGCGATTGCGCGAAGCCGATGCCCGGATGGCCGATCCGGTCGAGCCATTGTTCGCGTGGGGGTTCGATCCGATCTATTTCGGCAACGACCGGATGACGATCGAACACCTGGATCGGGTGTCGATGACGCGGTCGGTAATCATCCTGCACGCAAGTTTTCACGTGATGAACGTGAACTCGGCGGCGCTATCCGCGGCGCAGATCACGAACGATACAGAGGTCGACGGGGTCGTCCGGTTTGAAGATGGCCGGCCCGCGGGCGAGCTGCGCGAATTCGCCGCGATGTTTCCGGTCCTGCGTCTGATCGAGAAGATCTTTCGTATCACCGCCGCATCGGAGGAGGGTCTTCTGATGTTCGGCCGGATCGCGCAACTGGCAGGCGTGACAACCGCCACGGATCTCGTGAACGACCTGTCGGAGGACAACGTCCGGTTGCTGCGGGAAGTTACCGCGCGGCCCGATTTCCCCGTACGGCTCGTTCCTGCTTTCAGTGCTCTCGACAATCCGACGACCCGGGAGGCGGGTGCGGCGCACGTAAAGCGCTGTGCGGCGATGAACACCGAGAAGCTGCATTTCGGTGCGGTCAAGATCATCACCGACGGGGCGATCCAGAGCCTTACGGCCCGGATGCGCTGGCCGGGCTACTTCAACGGA
Source organism: uncultured Burkholderiales bacterium (assembly GCA_937903095.1). Lineage (GTDB taxonomy): Bacteria > Pseudomonadota > Gammaproteobacteria > Burkholderiales > Burkholderiaceae_E > Zeimonas. The sequence continues at coordinate 28,222 of CALCZN010000168.1, read as the reverse complement.
CATGAGAACGGAATCTGGAACCAGCCTCCGTCGGAATTGAAGGCGGCGATTGCTTTCTACCATTCGATGGGCTTGCAGCTGCACATCCATACCAACGGGGACGAGGCGATCGAACTCGCGCTCGATGGGATCGCGGAGGCGCTTGCTGCGAGCCCGCGCCCCGATCATCGGCATACGCTGCAGCACTGCCAGATGGCGGATGCAGCACAGTTCCGGCGTATGGCGAAGCTCGGCGTTTGTGCCAACCTCTTCGCCAATCACATCTATTACTGGGGCGACGTGCATTACACGTTGACGATGGGTCCCGACCGTGCGGAACGGATCGACGCCTGCGCTACCGCCCTGGCACATGGCGTGCCGCTGGCGATTCATTCGGATGCACCCGTCACGCCGCTGGGGCCGATATTCACGGCGTGGTGCGCGGTCAACCGCCGAACGTCGTCGGGACGCGTTCTGGGCGCAAACGAATGCATCAGCGTGGAAGACGCTTTGCGCGCGATCACGCTTGGCGCTGCATTCACGCTGGGTCTCGACGATCGTATCGGCTCGATCGAAGTGCGAAAGTTCGCCGACTTCTGCGTGCTCGACGACGATCCGCTCGCTGTCGATCCCGAAGCCTTGAAAGATCTTCGCGTCGCCGGAACGGTTCTCGGCGGGCAAGTGCTCGAGAGGCCCGGTTCCGCCGCCTCCTGAAGTCAACGTCGGTGCCGCAGTGGATTTTCCGCGACGCCGAGGTTCACGAATCAGGCGGCGACTCCGAAGACTGCCTCCAGTAGCTGTCTCGGTAGCTGATCCGTCAAGCCTATCGCCACGACGGCAGGTCCGGTCGCCGGTTCCGTGATGGCTCGTCGCAGCGACCCGTGTCGACCGGAGAACTGCAACTCGGCCCATCCGTGTTCGTCGGTACGAATGAAGCCCTTGAGGCGCAATACGCCGGTCGGCATGTCGCGCAGGAAGGCCCGCAGTTCCGAAGCCGGGAAAACGCGCTCGGGCCTGCCGGACCAGGTGGAGAAACCGTTCGCGTGATCGTGCGCGCCGGATGGTTCATCACGATCATCGATTTCCGACAGGGCGCCACCGCTGATCAGTTCGATCGGAACATCCGCATGAGTTGCCTCGAAGCACGGCGTCCTGTTCGTGAAGGTGGCAAGCCACTGGTGCACGCGTTCCCGCTCGGCGGCTTCGACCTGGTCGATCTTGTTGACGACGATGATGTCGGCGGATCGCAATTGACGCTCCAGCGAGTCGGCGAGCAGCGGGTCGGCGGCGTGCAGCAGGCAAGCGCTGGCATCGACCAGGACGATTACGCCATTCAGACCGAGCGCGGAATCCGCCAACGCAACCTGTGCGATCTTCCACGGATCGGAAACGCCGCTGGCTTCGATGAAGATCTCGTCGAAGGGCAGCGGCGCCTCGAGTACGCGGATCAGGGCCGCCGTCAGATCCCCGCCGATCGAGCAACACGCACACCCGTTGGTCAGTGCAATGGCGTCCCCGCTTTTCTCGGCGATGAGTGCTGCGTCGACGTTGATCGACCCGAAATCGTTGACGAGCACGGCATGCCGTCGTCCGCGCGACTGCTGCAGGAGTCGGTTCAACAACGTTGTTTTGCCCGCACCGAGGAAGCCGCCGATGACCGTGAGGGGAAGCCGTGCTCTCGGGGAAAGGACAGAAGCGTGCATCTCGCGTGCCGGGATGAGAAGCGCGTGATGTCGGCGACGATCAGCGAGGATCGATCGGTGACGTGCGCGACGCCCGCGCTTCGAGAATCTCGCCCGCCGTGAGGCATGCCTCCTCGCAGAATCGCCCGCTGACCAGTTGGACGCCCATCGGGACATCGTCGACGAGACCCGTGGGGACGGAAAGCGCCGGCAGGCCAAGAATCGCCGGTGCCAACAACGGGCTTTGCGCATCGAGTATCCGGCGCATGGTGCTATCGCCGCCCTGATCGAGATCGATCGGGAAAGGTCGTTCCCAGGAGACCGGCATCAGCAGCAATTCGAACTGCTCGAAGAAACTCATCCACTCGCGCAGCAGGGTCGAGCGCGTGGCCAGTGCGGAGGCGAAGCCCGCCAGATCGAGTATCGGTGAGGCGTCGTTCATGCCGCGCACGGCGTTCCGTATCGCAACATCGCCGAACTTCTCGATTGCATCCTGCGTGTGCAGACGGCAGTCGTTCATCGTGAGCGCCCGCCAAAGTTGTGCAGCCTCGACAAATCGCGGAGGCGCCGCTTCTTCGACCTCATAGCCGCAGTCTGCAAGCCAGGCCGCTGCCTGTCGAAGAGCCTGCACAACCGCAGGATCCGCCGGAATGCCAGGCTGCTCGACGAACAGCGCCGCACGGCGTGTTCCGCTGTTTCGATCCATCTGCGCTGCGGGTGTCCACCATGGATCGCGCCAATCACGAGCGGCCATCGCTCGCAATGCCAGACGTAGATCGGAGACATGCCGCGCCAGCGGACCTTGCACTGAAGTGAGCTGTCCTACCAGCGAGCGCTCGCTGGTGGCGCTGGGATTGAACGCGGGCACCCGTCCCAGCGAGGGCCGTAATCCTGTTACTCCGCACGCGTATGCCGGGTAGCGGATGGAGCCGCCCTGATCGTTTCCGTGAGCGATCGGCCCGATGCCGGCGGCAACGGCGCTCGCGGCTCCCCCGCTGGAACCGCCTGGCGTGATGGCCGCGTTCCAGGGGTTGAGCGTCCGGCCGTGCGCGTCGTTGTCGGTAAACCATCGCATCGAGAAAGCGGGCGTGTTGGTCCTCCCGATGAAAATCGCACCAGCCCTGCGCAGGTTCGCGACCACTGGACTATCGCCCATGGCGATGATGGATCGATATGCAACGACTCCGTTGGTAGTAGGCCTGCCCTGGAAATCGACGTTGATCTTTACGGTAACCGGGACGCCGTGCAAAGGTCCTGTCGATCCGCCGGCAGACAATGCCTTGTCCGCCGCGTCTGCCGATGCGCGCGCTTCCTCGGCCATCGAGTCGACCACGGCGTTCAGCTGCGGGTTGACCGAATCGAGGCGACCCAGGCAACTTTCGACCACCTCTCGGCTGGAGACTTCACGGCTGCGGATTGCCTGGGCCAGTTCGACGGCACTCCACCTCCAGAACTCGTTCTCGTTCATGGGGACTCCTTTCCCGCGGCAAGCGCCTTGCCGCTCGATCCACCGAGCGCCAAAAACCGATCCTGCACGTCCTGAGCCCCGGCAAACTGCTCGGCGTTGCCCTGCCAGGCAATACGCCCCTGTTCGATGATGTAATGGCGATCCGCCAGCGCCATGCAGAAGCGCAGGTTCTGCTCCACGAGCAGCACCGCCACGCCGCGTGCCCGTACTTGTTCGACAACATCCCGCAGCACATCGACGATTACCGGTGCGAGGCCTTCGGCGGGTTCGTCCAGCAACAGGAGATCGGGTGCGTTGAGCAACGCCCGCGCGATCGACAGCATCTGCTGCTCGCCGCCCGACAATTCGCTACCACTGTTGCGTCTGCGTTCGGCCAATCGCGGGAACATGCGGTAGACGTCCGGCAAGCTCCATCGCGAGCCCTTGCGGATCGCGATGGCCAAGTTCTCCTCCACCGACAGCAGCCGGAAAATCCCTCTGTGCTCCGGAACGAAGGAGACGCCGGCTCGATTGACCCGAAACGACGGCTCGTCCTGCAGGCACTTGCCGCGCAGGACGATCTGGCCTTTCTTGTTTCGCAGCAGACCGGCGATGCATGAAAGCGTGGTCGTCTTGCCGGCTCCGTTTCGCCCGAGCAGCGTGACGATCTCCCCTTCCTGCACCTCGAGCGATATTCCCTGCAGGATATGCGCCTTTCCGTAGAACGCATGCAGGTCGTCGACCTTCAGCATCAGCCTTCGCTTCCGAGATAGGCTGCCTTCACGCGGGGATCCTTCGCTACCGTCCCCGGCTCGCCCTGCAGCAGGACTTCGCCCAGATGCAGCACCGTGATCGTCCTGCTGATCGACATGATCAACGAGATGTTGTGCTCGATCAGCACCACTGTGCGCTTCTCGCCTACCTTGGCGATGAGTTCGGTCATTTCGGGCAGATCGTCGACTCCCATGCCCGAGGTCGGTTCGTCCAGCAGCAGCACGGATGGATTCCCGACGAGGGCCATCGCGATTTCGAGTCGACGTTGTCGACCGTGCGACAGATCGCCTGCACGACGCGTTCTGCTGTCGATCAGGCCGAGCTCCGCCAATGCCGCACTTGTCCGTTCCTTCACCTCTTTCAGACTCTCGCGACTTCGAAACAGGGAGAACGCCGATCGCCCGGCATGTGCCTGCGCGCTCAACCTCACGTTTTCGTCGACGGTCAGCGCGGCAAACAGGTTCGTAACCTGGAACGAGCGTCCGAGTCCTGCACGCGCGCGCCGATGCGGCGGCAGTTTCGTGATGTCGCACCCGTCGAGCAGTACCTGGCCTTCCGTTGGCGCCCGCAAGCCGCTGATGCAATTGAATAACGTCGTTTTGCCGGCCCCGTTCGGCCCGATGAAGGCATGAACTCCCCCCGGGGGTACAGCGAAGTTGACGTTGCGCAAGGCGCTGAATCCGCCGAAGCGCACGCTCAATCCCCTGACTTCGAGCGGCGATTCAGGTGCCCTGTTTTTCGACACGGGCGACTTCCTCTGATGCGGCGTTCGACGTGACGACCTGGAGCGCTCGTTCGACGCCCGACCAGAGACCGCCTCGCATCCAGATCGAGACGACGACGAGGGTCGCGCCGAGGAGAAGCATCCAGTGCGCCCAGAAGCCGGACAGCACGCTTGCCAGCAACGTGAAACCCACGCCGCCGAGAACGCCTCCGAACAGCGATCCCGTTCCACCCAGGATCGCCATGATCAGCAGGCGCTCGTTCATGGAGAAATCGATGTTGGACAGCGGAACGAAACGCAGGAACAGCGCATAAAGCGCGCCGCCGACGCCGGCGATCGTCGAAGAAACAACGAACGCAGCCAGCTTGTAGGCTCTCGAGTCGTAGCCGATCGAAATGGCACGGTCTTCGTTCTCGCGAATCGCGGCGAGCACCGCCCCGAACGGCGATTGGACGATCCGGACGAGTACCAGATAGCAGATCACGAGCGCGGTGACGACGAGCAGGTACATCCGCAACGGGTCGTCGAGCGAAACCAGGGTCACGCCTCCGATCGAAAGCGGATTTCGCGGCACGTTCTGCAGACCATTGTCGCCGCCGGTCAGGTCCGACGCGGCGTAGGTGATGAAGAAGAACATCTGCCCCAGCGCAAGCGTCAACATGATGAAGTACACACCACGGCGCAGCACCGACACTGCTCCGACGAGCAGTCCCGCCGCGGCGGCCACGAGCACCCCGACGATAATCGCCGCCAGACTTCCCGTGCCTGCATGCACCATGGTCAAGCCCGCGGCATAGGACGAAAGACCGAAGAAGACCGCCTGCCCGAAAGAGAGCAGACCGACGCTTCCCAGGAGGAAATTGCCGGCCAGCGCGGCGATGGCGAACACGAGGCATTCGGTTGCGAGCGAAATCGAAGGCAGTGCCAGAGCGAGAAGCGCTGAAAGGACGATCAGCGCTGCAGCGCCGGCGGCGGAGGAACGCAGTGCCACCGTCAGGCCCTTCCCATCAAGCCGCGCGGCATCAGCAGAATCACCGCAGTCATGGCAACGTAGATCATGATGTTCGCTCCGCTGGACCACAACGCGGTCATGAGGCTTTGCACGACGCCGATCAGCAACGCGGCGACCAAGGCCCCGCTGAAACTACCGATGCCGCCGATCACTACCACCACGAAGGCAATCATCAAGGCCTCGTTTCCCATGAACGGCTCGACTCCCCGAATCGGGGCGGCGAGCACGCCGGCGACGGCGGCCAGCCAGGCACCCAGCGCGAAAGTGAAGGCGAACACGATCTGGACGTCGATGCCCAGCAGCGAGGTCATGTCCTGCGATTCGGTCCCGGCCCGGAGCACGGCGCCGAAGCGCGTCTTCTCGAGCAACACCCAGAGCACCAACGCCAACGCGCCCGCCACTCCGATGACGAAGAGTCGATACTTCGGATAGGCAATGATCCCCATCTGTACGGCGCCCTGCAGCGCCGATGGCGTAGCGACGTGCTTGCCGATTTCTCCCCAATACAGAACAACCAGTTCCTGCACGATCAGCGCGATCCCCAGTGTCGACAGGATCTGGAAATTGATGCTCAACGCCTGCAGGCGCCGCAGCGCCGGATGGGCGAACCAGACCAGCGCGGCGATTGCCGCGGGAGCGACGATCAGCGCCAACCAGAACGATCCGGTGGCGTCCACGATGGCATAGCAGAGGTAGGCTCCCAGGAGGTAGAGGACGCCGTGCGCTATGTTCAGGAAATGCATGATTCCGAACACGACCGACAGTCCGATCGCGATCAGGAAATAGATCATGCCGTTGCCGAGGCCGTTGAGCAGTTGCAGGATGTAAATGTTCACGGCGGCCTGATCCGGTCGAATACTTACGTCAGGTGAACTTGCACCCCGTGTCGGCGGCCGGCAGGAATGACTTGCCGAAACTCACGATCTCGACAAAATCGTTCTCGTCGCGTTTTTTCGTCTTCGCCTTTCCTCGCGCCAGATAATAGTTCTTGACGCATTGATGATCGAACGCCTGTATCTCCTCGGTGCCGGTCGGGCCCTCGTAACTCATCCCTTCGAGCGCCGGGATCATCGCCGCCGGTTCCGCCGAGCCGGCCGCCTTGATGCCGCGCATCAATAGTTCGTTGCACATGTAGACGTTCAACATCGAATAACTCGGAATGCGCCTGTATTCATCTTCGAACAACTTGACGATCCGCCGATTTCCGGGGCTGTCGATGTCGTGGTAATACTGCGTGCCAGTGTAGACGTCTTCGAGCACGTCGCTGCCGATTTCCTGGTATTGCTCGAGTCCGGCGTCCCATGCCATCAGGATTTTCATCTTCGACTTCAATCCGAAGTCGGCCGCCTGGCGCAATGTGTTCGTTGCCTGTGGGCCGAAATTCAGAAGCACCAGTACGTCCGGTTTGGCTGCGGCCGCGTTTGCCACGTAGCCGGAAAACTCGGTTTCGGCCAGCGAATGGTAGCTGTTGCCGACATGTTCGATGCCGCGGGCTTCGAAGAGGTCGACCGCGCGTTTGAGCAACGCTTCGCCGAACACGTACTTCGGGGTGATCGTGTACCACCGCTTGGCGCCTGGAAACATTTCGATGAGCGGCCGGATCGTCTCTTGTATCGCACCGTAACTCGGAACGGTCCAGCGAAAAGTCGATCGGCGGCACTGGCTGCCGGTTATTTCATCGGCGCCGACCCCGGTGACGAAAATTCCGCCGGAAGTCGCGACCTGTGACGAAAGAGCCAATCCGACCGAAGAGAGAACCGATCCCGAGAACAGTTTGACGCCCTCGCGCTGCATCACGGCCAGCACTTTGGGCAGAGCTCGGCCGGGGTTGCCTTCGCTGTCGATCACGAGAAATTCGGTTGCTATCCCGAATTCCCTGCCCATGACTTTCAGCGAGAGCCTCGCGCCCATCTCGCTCGGCCTGCCGACCCCCGCCATAGGACCGGACAACGGAAGTATCGTACCGATCTTGATGGGTTGGCCGGCGCGGACCGACACCGGAAAGCCTGCCAGTCCGAGGGAAGTTGCGGCAATGGATTCGAGAAATGCACGGCGATTCGTCATTCGATCTCCTCCGGATTATAGGAATGAGCTTGCGACCGACGGTATTCCGCCGGTATGGATGTCACATGGCACGGACGTGCTCTCATCCAGGTCGCCAGCATGCTGAAGTGCGCGATCGTCCTGTGAAGGCGTGTCGGCGACAGGAAGCCGGTAGATCGTTCCATTGTTGGCTGTGCTACGGGGTTCTGGAAAGCTCTGAATATCACTTTTCACTTGGCATTTCATGAAAGTGAGAAGGTGCGATCGCTGCGAAGCCAGGCGCCGGACGATCGGAGGCGTTGCTAGAATCGCTCCCCTTCGCAGTGCCCGGTCTCCCCCGCCTCCCCGATGTCCGCGCAGTTGAACCCCGCCCAGCGCGAGGCGATCCGCTATCTCGACGGTCCTTGCCTGGTCATCGCTGGCGCCGGCAGCGGCAAGACGCGCGTCATCACGCAGAAGATCGTGCATCTGGTCGACGCGGGCTTCCGTCCCGGCGCGATCGCCGCGATCACCTTCACCAACAAGGCCGCGCAGGAGATGGCCGAGCGTCTCGGCAAGGCGCTGCGTCTGCCCGAAGGACAGCGCCCGCTGGTGGCGACCTTCCACTCGCTCGGCGTGCAGATGCTGCGTCGGGACGGCGCGGCGCTCGGGCTGAAACGCAACTTCTCGATCCTCGATTCCGACGACGCGGCCGGCATCGTGCAGCAGGCAATCGGCGCGGTCGACCGCAAGGCGACGCGCGCGGCGCAACACCGGATCTCGCTGTGGAAGAACGCGCTGGTCGACCCTGACGAGGCGGCCGCGTCGGCGAAGGATTCGAACGAGCACGCGATCGCGCGCGCCTATCGCGACTACGCCGCCACGCTCGGCGCCTACCAGGCGGTGGACTTCGACGACCTGATCCGGCTGCCGGTGCGGCTGCTGCGCGAGCATCCGGAGGCAGCGCAGGCCTGGCGCGAGTCGCTGCGCTATCTGCTGGTCGACGAGTACCAGGACACGAACGCGTGCCAGTACGAGTTGCTGAAGCTGCTCGCCGGCCCGCGCGCGGCGTTCACCGCCGTGGGCGACGACGATCAGTCGATCTACGGATGGCGCGGCGCCACGCTGGAGAACCTGAACCGTCTGGCGGCCGACTTTCCTTCGCTGAAGGTCGTCAAGCTCGAGCAGAACTATCGTTCGAGCCTGAACATCCTGCGCGCGGCGAACCGGCTGATCGAGCACAACCCGAAGCTGCACGAGAAGAAGCTGTGGTCCGAACTCGGCCCCGGCGATCCGGTGCAGGTCGTTCCCTGCGAAGACGACGAGGCCGAAGCCGAATCGGTGGTGATGCGCCTGCAGGCGCACCGCTTCGAGCGCCGCGCGAAGTTCTCCGACTACGCGATCCTGTATCGCGGCAATCACCAGGCGCGCGTCTTCGAGCAGGCGCTGCGCAAGGAGAAGATTCCGTACGTTCTCTCCGGCGGGCAGTCGTTCTTCGAGCGCGCGGAGATCCGCGACCTGCTCGCGTACCTGCGCCTGCTCGCCAACGACGACGACGATCCGGCCTTCATCCGTGCCGTGACGACGCCGAAACGCGGCGTCGGCGCCGCCAGCCTGCAGGCGCTCGGCGCCTGGGCCGGCGAGCGCAACGTGTCGATGTTCGCGGCGCTCTTCGAAACCGGCTTCGAGTCGCGCATCGCGGCGCGCCAGCTAGAGCCGCTGCGCGAGTTCGGCGAGTTCGTCAATCGCATCGCCTGGCGAGCCGCGAAGGAGCCTGCGGCGCAGGTGCTCGACGATCTGCTGGCGGCCATCGAATACCGGTCGCACTTGTTCGCGACATGCGACGACAAGGCTGCGGCGGTACGCTGGCAGAACGTCTGCGATTTCGTCGACTGGATGAAGAAGCGCGCTGAAGAGGACGGCGCGACGCTCGTGAAGCTCGCGCAGACCGTCGCGCTGCTCTCGCAGCTCGACCGGCGCGACGCCGATCTCGACGCCGTGCGATTGACGACGATCCACGCCGCCAAGGGGCTCGAGTTCGCCCACGTCTTCGTCGTCGGCTGCGAGGAAGGCCTGCTGCCGCATCGCGGCGACGCTTCGTCTCCGGCAGCCGAGGCGGAAGACGACGCAGCCGGCGCGCACGACGGCGTTGCGACGGCCGGGCGTGACATTTCTCACGCCGGTGCGCAGTCGCAGCGCATCGAGGAAGAGCGACGACTGATGTACGTCGCGGTCACGCGCGCGCAGCGCAGCCTCACGCTCACCTGGTGCCGCAAGCGCAAGCGCGGCCGCGAGCACCTCGCGCAACTGCCTTCGCGCTTTCTCGCCGAGATGCAGCTCGAGACCTCGCCGTCTTCGACGCAGAGCGTCAGCCAGGAGATGGGCAAGGCCCGATTGGCCAACCTGCGCGCATTGCTCGGCCGCCCGGCGCCGGCCGGCGGCTGAGCGATCGGGCGCCGCCGCTGCGGCGCATGCGACAGCGCGAAACGCCGCGCATCCCGATCCGCCGCCCGATCGTCCGCCGCCTCCCGTGCGCCGGCTGCCGGCGCGCGATGCTCGCGAAGGATTCGCCGCCAGGCGCCGCGCAGCTCGCGCGGCTCGCGCGGCTCGCGGAAAAGAAGGCATTCGCCGGAGCAATGCTGGCATTTCCTGTGATAGGGAGGACGCTTCTCGCGCGCTTGCTGCTCCGTTCCTGGACGCAGCGCACGCGCCAGAGCCTATGCCTGGCGGGATGGCTCGTCTTGTGGGTGTCGTGCGCCGCCCCGCAGGTCCTGTCCGGGGCCGTCGCGGAACCGGTCGCGGCGCCGTTCGGCGCCGTGCTCGGGGGCGCGCTCTGGCTCGCCTTCTCGGTCGTCGGCATCGAGGTCGTGCTCGCATTCGTCGAGCGCGAGCCGAGCGCCGCGCGGCTGCGGCGCGCATTGCGCCTGTCGCCGGCGATCGGCTTCCCGATCGGTTTCCTCTTCGCGATCGTGGCTGCCGCACTTTTGGCACCCGTTTTCGCACCCGTTCGCGTTGCGCAGGCAGGGTATCTGGCGACCGCGCTCGTCGTGGCCGCGCTCGCCGGCCCGGCGGCCGCAAAGGCGCCCGGCCGGTACCTGCCGCTGCTCGTCTTCGCGCTCGGCTGGCTGCTGCACGCGGGCAGCGTCGTGGCGATGCTCGATGCGCACATCGGCGCGCTGGCGTTGCTGGCCTGCGTGGTGGCCGTTGCCGCGCAATCGGCGTACGTCGAGCGCGTCCGGCGCAGCCGCACCCAGCGCAACCTGCTCGATTCGGCGCGCAAGTATCGGCACGTCTATTACTCGGCGCCGGTCGCGTTGCTGTCGATCGACCTGGCCGGGCAGATCCAGCGCTGGAACGACCTGGCGAGCCGGCTGTTCCAGGGCCTGTTGCGCCACGGACGCGTCAACACGCTCGGCGCGCTGCTGGGTGAGGAGCGGGCGGACGCACTGCTCGCGCAGACCATCGGGCAGGGACGCCATCGCTGCGAGGTGCGCGTGGCGATCGACAGCGACGAGCGGATCGTCGAGGTCGACGCGCTGCTGGCCGCCGATGCCATCGAGATCAGCTTCGTCGATGTCACCGAGCGCACGCTGCTCTCGCAGACGCTCGAGCACATGGCCTATCACGACTCGCTGACGCAGCATCTGAACCTGCATGGGCTCGAGCGCGAGATCCGGCGGGTAGCCGAGCGGGTCGCGGCAGGCGAGGTGGCCTCGCTGTTCTACGTGGACCTGCATCGCTTCAAGGCGGTCAACGACGTCTTCGGCCACGCGGCGGGCAATGCGCTGGTCGCCGAGGTGGCGCGACGCATCGAGGCGAACGTGCCCTCCGGCTCGCCGATCGCCCGGCTGGGCGGCGACGAGTTCCTCGTCGTGCTGCCCTCCTGTCCGCTCGATCGCGCGGGGCTGATCGCGCAGGCTGCACGATCGGCGATCGCCGCCGAGGCCTACGAGGTCGACGGCAAGCGCATTCGCATCGACGCGAGCACCGGCGTGGTCGAGCTTGCCGCCGACATGAGTCCGGCCGAACTGATCGCCTACGCGACCGCGACCTGCCGCGAGGCGAGTCGCCGCCACGACAGCGGGGTCGTCGCCGCGCAGTCGTCCGGCGAGCATCTCGCGCGCTATCGCGCCGAGGTGGAGCTGGGACTGCGCCTGCGCACGAGCCTGCCGGTGGAGCGCATCGCGATCTTCGCGCAGCCGATCGTTCCGCTGCGCCGTCCCGGCCGCGAGCACGTATCGATGGCCTACGAGGTGCTGCTGCGCGAGCGCGACGAGCACGGCGCATTCCTGCCGCCGGGGCGGTTGATCGCGGCTGCCGAGCGTCATGGCGCGATGCGGCGCATCGACTGGCACATGCTCGAAAGGACGCTGCAGCATCTGGACGAGAACCGCGAGCACGCGGCGGCGATCGACTTCGTTACCGTGAACCTGAGCGGCACTTCGCTGAACGACGAGCATTTCCTCGCCGACGCGCATACGCTGCTGCGCGACTGCCACGCCGTGGCGCCTCGCGTGTGCCTGGAGATCACCGAGTCGGTCGCGATGTTCGACGTGCGCAGCACGGGACGCTTCGTCGAGAAGATGCGTTCGCTCGGCGTGCGCATCGCGCTCGACGATTTCGGTGCCGGCTACTCGTCGTTCGCCTACCTGCGCGAGCTGCCCGCCACGCTGGTGAAGATCGACGGCCAGTTCATGCCGGGCATCGACGCGCAGCCGCGCAACCAGGTCATCGTCAGCGGCATCCGTCGGCTCACCGAGGAACTGGGCATGGCCTGCGTGGCCGAGTGGGTCGAGGACGTGGCGGCGCTCGCCTTCCTGCTGAGCGTGCGGATGGATTACGCGCAGGGCTTCGTTCTCGCGCGGCCCGCGCCGATCGAGCACTGGCTGCGCCATGCGGTGAACCTCGCCCCGCTCGTTGCCGCGCGCGAAATCACGGGCGCGGCGCTTTCGGCGCGAGCGCATGCGCCGGGCGGCGTCGAAGACCGCGTCGAGCGCTCGCCTGCGATCGACCTCCGCGTCGGTGCATCCGCTGCGGGGCCGACGGACATGCGCGAACCCCTGGCTTCGACATGAGCCCTCCGGCCGACACGCTCGTCGCGACGCGCCCTTCGACGGCACGCGACTCCGCGACGCTCTCACCCGGGCAGCGCCTGGGCGATTTCCTGATCACGCGCGTCGTCGGCCAGGGCGGCTTCGGCATCGTCTACGAAGCCGAGGATCTCACGCTGCAGCGGCGCGTCGCGATCAAGGAGTACATGCCGGCGCAACTCGCCGCGCGCGTGGACGGCACGGTGAACGTCGTCTCGGGCCGCTACGCGAAGTCCTTCGAGCTGGGCCGCCGCAGTTTCCTGGCCGAGGCGCGGCTGCTCGCGCAGTTCCGTCATCCGGGCCTGCTCGAGGTGCTGCATTTCTGGGAGCAGAACGGCACCGCCTACATGGTGATGCCGTTCTACGAGGGGCGCACCCTCGACCAGGTGCTCGCCAACGCTGCGCACGTGATCGATGAAGCGTGGCTGAAGTCGGTGATCCGGCCCGTGCTCGATGCGCTCGAGCACATGCACGGCGAGGACTGCTATCACCGCGACGTCTCGGCCGACAACATCCTGATCCGTCCGGACGGCAAGGCGCTGCTGCTCGATCTCGGAGCGGCCCGCCGGGTGATCGGCGAGAGCGACCGCGCGCTGACCGTCATGCTCAAGCCCGGATACGCGCCGATCGAGCAGTACGCCGACGATCCTGCCTGCAGGCAGGGTCCGTGGACCGACATCTACGCCGTGGCCGCGGTGCTGCATCACGCGGTGACCAACCGGATGCCACCCGCCTCGGCCTCGCGCGTGATGCACGATTCGCTGCCGTCGCTGGCCGCGCTGGCTCCGCCCGGATACAGCCCGCGCTTCCTCGAGGCGATCGATCGCGGCCTGTCGATCCGGCCTGAGCAGCGCCCCCGCACCGTCGGGGAATTCCGCTCGCTGTTGTTCGCCGCGTCGCCCGAGGACGGGGTCGCGACGACCGACGCAGCGCCGCCGGTGACGCCGCCGCGCGCCGCGGCGCGAGCGAAGCCCGTCGGCCTCGCCGAACCGGCGCCGGTGATCGAGCAGCCGGAGACGGATCTCGACGCGCCGCGCTCCGCGCGCGGCTGGATCGCAGGAGCCGTTGCCGCGGCGCTCGTCGCCGGTTTCGCCTGGGCCGGCCTGGGCGGCGAAGGCTCAGCGCCGCAGCCTGCCTCGGGCGTCGCATCGAATGCCGTGTCGAACGCCGCGCCGAACGCCGCGACGAACGCCGCCGCCGCGAGCCCCCCGGCGGGCGCCGGGGGCCGCGCCGAGGAGCCCGTCGCCGATGCGGCGCCGGTTCCGCAGGCGCGGACGTCGGCGTTATCGCTCCTCGTCGACCCGGCGCCGGCCCCCGCGCGCGCCGCCGAGCCGGCCAACACCACCGTGGCCCGCGCATCGGGCGGGATCGTACGGCTTGCCGTCAAGCCCTGGGGCGAGGTCTTCGTCGACGGTGCCTCGCGCGGCATCACGCCTCCGTTGAAGCAACTCACGCTCGATGCCGGCGTGCATCGCATCGAGATCCGCAATCCGGCCGGCCCGTCGTGGACGAAGGACGTCGACGTCGTCGCGGGCCAGCCGACCACCGTCTCGCATCGCTTCCCATGACGAACGAACCCTCCGTGGCATTCCGACCGTTGCTCGCCGCCGCGGCGGCATTTGCGCTCGCGCTGCTCGTCGGCGGCTGCACCACCGTGCAGGACTGGGCCGGTTCCGTCGGCTCGGCGAGCCCGGAAAGCGCCGATACGCCCGCCGCGGCGAGCGAGCCGGGCAAACGCAAGCTCGCCGAAGGCGTGGATCGATACGACGCGGGCGACTTCGTCAGTGCGATCCGCGCGCTGAACGCGCCCGAGATCGACGGCTCGGACACCGCCACGCGCGTCGAGGCGGGCAAGTACCTGGCGTTCAGCTACTGCGTGACGAACCGGCGCACGCTGTGCCGCAAGGCCTTCGATCGCGTTCTCGCGATCGATCCCGGCTTCGCGTTGACGCCCGCGGAGGCGGGTCATCCGCTGTGGGGCCCGGTGTTCGTGCAGGCGCGCAAGGCGGCCGACAAGCGCGCGAACTGACGCCGAACGGCTCGCCGGCCGGCGCGCGGGCTGGTGCGCGGCCCGGTGCGCGGCCCGGTGCGCGGCCCGGTGCGCGGCCGGTCGAACCGGGCACGTGGAGGCGATCCCCCTGCCGGCTTCCGGACCGGCCACGCCCTCACGCGTTATTCTTCGCCCCTTCTGGGGAGGAAACAGCGCGCGATGGCATTGTTTCGACGCGGCGGGCCGGTCGTCTTCGAACCCTACGGGTATCGCAAGCGGCGATCGTGGGGCATCCCGCGGTGGTTGGTTCTGCTGCTCGTGGGCATCGCGATCGGCGCCGGCGGCCTGCTGTACGTGCAGGAGGAATACCTTCCGGCGCGCCTCGGCCCCGAGGAATCGCAGCGCCTGCAGGCGCGCGTCGACGAACTCGGCGCCGAGCGCGACAGGCTGCAATCGTCGCTCGCCGACGCGACGAAGCAGCTGCAGGCGAGCGAGGTCGAGACGAAGCGGCTGTCGGCCGAGCTGAGCGGCGCGCGCGAGCAGGTGCAGAAGCTGCAGCAGGACATCGTGCTGTTCCAGGACGTGCTGCCCCCCGATCCGCGCGACGGTGCGGTGGACGTGCGGGCCGCGCGCTTCTCCAACGACAACGGCCGACTCGCGTACCACGTGCTGCTCACCCGCGAAACGAAGTCCGCCAAGCCGTTCCGCGGCGTCCTGCAGTTCGTCGTCTCCGGCGCGCGCGCGAGCGGCGCGAACGCGACGATCACGCTCGATCCGCTGGACGTGCAGCTCGCCTCGTACGAGCACCTGCACGGCGTGCTGCCGCTGCCCGAAGGCTTCACCGCACGGCAGACGACGATCCGCGTGCTCGACGGCCCGAATGGCCGGCTGCAGGGCATGCGCGTGATCAACGTTCGCTGAAGCGCCCCGTCGAACCGTGCGCGCGCTCGAGGCCTTCCACGATTCCGAGCGCGTGCTGCGCATGGCGGCGCAGACTTTCTTCGACCAGCTCTCCGTTCAGTGCGAAGGCATCCTCGTCGTCGATGCGTCGTCGCGCGTCGTCTGGACCGACGATCGCTGGCAGCGCAACATGGCGAGCCTGGGCTTTTCGTCGATCGAGCAGATCATCGGCCGCCCGGTCGAGGAGATCGTGCCGAATACGCTGATGCGGCACGTGGTCGAGACCGGCAAGCCGATCCTGCTCGACATTCTCGAGAACAAGGCGGGCACCTACCTCGTGTCGCGCTTTCCGCTGCGCGACGACTCGGGCGCGGTGATCGGCGCCGTGGGCCTGATCCTCTACGACCAGATCGAATCGCTCAAGCCGCTGATCGGCAAGCTCGGCCGCCTGCAGAGCGAGCTGGCGCTGGCGCACAAGGAGCTCGCGCGCCAGCGGCGCACGCGCTACACCTTCTCGAACTTCGTCGGCAACAGCGAGCGCGCGCTCGAGGTCAAGAGCCGCGCGCGGCGCGCTGCGGTGCTGAACACCACCGTGCTGCTGCTCGGCGAGACCGGCACCGGCAAGGAACTGCTCGCGCAGGCGATCCACGCCGCGTCGCGGCGTGCGCGCGGTCCCTTCATCGCGGTGAACGTGGCGGCGATTCCCGAGACGCTGCT
This sequence comes from uncultured Burkholderiales bacterium, assembly GCA_937903095.1. Taxonomy (GTDB): domain Bacteria; phylum Pseudomonadota; class Gammaproteobacteria; order Burkholderiales; family Burkholderiaceae_E; genus Zeimonas. Next base: position 11,885 of record CALCZN010000168.1, on the reverse strand, counting down.
CGAGGCGGAGTTCTTCGGCGTGGCGCCCGGCGCGTACACCGGCGCCGACCGGCGCGGCCGCGACGGCAAGTTCGCGCTGGCCGACGGCGGAACGCTCTTCCTCGACGAGATCGGCGACATGCCGCTCGCGCTGCAGGCGAAGCTGCTGCGCGCGCTGCAGGAACGCGAGGTCGAGCCGCTGGGCTCGAACACGATGAAGCGGGTGGACGTGCGCGTGATCGCCGCCAGCAGCGTCGACCTCGCCACCCTGGTGGCCGACGGGCGCTTCCGCGCCGATCTCTATTACCGGCTGAACGTGCTGCCGATCCGCCTGCCGCCGCTGCGCGAGCGCGTCGAGGACCTCGAGCCGCTGTGCGAGCACCTGCTCGAGCAGATCGCGCTCGAGCACGAGATGCTGCCCAAGGAAATCGATCGCGACGCGCTCGAGGCGCTCGCGCGCCTGCCGTGGCCGGGCAACGTGCGCGAACTGCGCAACGTGCTCGAGCGCGCGTGCTCGCTGTGGGACGGGATGCGGTTGACCAGAGACGCGTTGCGCGCGGTGCTGCCGGAGATCGACAGCAGCGACGCGTCGGGTGAGAGCGGCGCGCGGACCGCAAGCGCCGCGCTTGCCGGCGCACAGGAACACACGAACGCGATGCCGGGTCTCCCGGCCTCTGCCGCTCCGAGCGGCGCGGCGGCAGAGACGGCCATTGCGGACTCCGCGGTCGCGTTGACGCTGCCGCAGCGCGTGGCCGATCTCGAGCGGCTGGCGATCCGCGAAGCGTTGCAGGCGACCGGCGGCAACCGGCTGCGCGCGGCGCGGCGCCTGGGCATCGCGCGCGCGACCCTCTACCAGAAACTCGCGCAGTTTCCCGAGCTTGCCGTCGACGAGGCGCAGTGAGCGCGCAGTGATCTTTCAGGACTTCTGCTGCGGCATCCCAGCCCCGATGGGCTGCACCTGCTGAACCTCGTCGAGACCTGCCGCAAGCCGCATCGCGACCACGCACATCAGCGCGAGCAGCACCAGCACGGTCACCGCGCCGAAGCGCTGGTCGACGAAACCGAAGACGCCGGCGCCGAGCATCGCGATGCCGCCGATCGTGTTGGTCAGCGCGGTATACGCGCCCCGGTCGGTGGTGCCGGCCATGTCGACGACGTGCGTCGTTCGCCCGAGCTTCACGCCCTGGTCGGCGATCGTCGCGACGAAGACCAGCGCCGGCAGCGCGAACATCGAGCCGGCGCCGATGCCTAATGCTTCGCCCAGGCCCGCGCCGATCGCCGCGGCCAGAACGAGGCAGGCCGCGCCCATGCCCGCGGCCACGATCAGCACGCGCCGACTCGACACGTCGGACAACCGTCCCCAGACGTAGCTGCTGGAGATCGTCGCCAGCGCAGCCGCGACGACGAAGGGACCGAGCGTGCCGGCGCCCGCATCGGCTGACTTGCGTTCGCCCAGCGCGACGACGAAAGGTGGGGCGAGCGCGGTGGCCATCAGCAGGCAGCGCACGACGATGAAGCGCACGAGCTGCGGATCCTCGCCCAGCAGACCGAACTGCCGCAGCGCGACGTCGAGCGCGTTGCCGCCGCCCTCGGTGGCGCCGGGCGCCTCGGCGAGCGACGCGAAGAGCAGCGCCGCCGCGATCCACAACACGCCGCCGACGACCAGCGCCGCGGAGATCGTCGCGATCGAGCGCTCGACGATTCCCGTGCCGAGCAGCACGCCGAACACGAGCACGAGCACGGCTGACAGCGTTCCCGCGGTGCCGGCGACCGTGCCGCGCGTCGCCTTGCGAATCGTCTTGCCGAGCACGTCCTTGTGCGCGATCGAGCCTGCGCTGCGCGCGAGCGACAGCACCGTGAGCAGAGCGAGGATCGCCCAGCCGGCCGCGGCGCCGTCGAGCAGCAGCGCGGCCGTCGCGATGCCGATCATGCAGGCGCCCTGCATGGCGGCGCCGATAGTCCACACCCACTTGCGGATCGGCATCGAGCGGATCGAAGCGGCGATCACCAGTTGCGGCAGCAGCGCGCCCGCCTCGCGGATCGGCACGAGCAATCCGAGCATGAAGGCCGGCGCACCGACCGCGCCGACCAGCCAGGCGAGCACGATCTTCGGGTCGAGCAGGCCGTCAGCGGTTTTCGACGCCGACAGCGCGGAAACGTGCAGCAGGAAATTGCGCGGCTGCTCGCGGCAGCTCTCCTCGGGGATGTCGAGGCAGACGCGATCGACGTCGTCGCCGGTGAGGACTTCGTAGACGCGGTTGCGCAGGGGCGGGGCGGCGGTGGCGGGCATGGACGATCAGAGGAGGACGCGATCCTCGACCCGAGGGATCGATGTACGTTAACATGTACATGTTAATCGGGGAGCATGTACATGAAGGACGCGAGCTTCACCGATCTGCGCAATCGAGCGAAGCATTATTTCGATCTGGTGGAAGCGGGCGAGATCGTGCGCGTGCTTCGCAACGGCAAGCCGATCGCCGAAATCCATCCGATCGCCCGTGATCTGCCTTCCTGGAAACGCAGGCCGGCGCACCCGATCGCGATCTCGGGCGAATCGATCAGCAGGCTGATCCTCGACGACCGCGGCGAATAGTGCGCGTCTTCTTCGACTCGTCGGCGTTCGCGAAACGATACGTGAACGAGAGCGGGACGGTGGAGGTGCTCGCCTGGTGCGATCGTGCCACCGAGCTGGTGATGTCGGTGATTGCCGTACCGGAACTCGTCTCTGCTTTTCGCCGCCTGTTGCGCGAAGGGCGACTGAAAGAGGCGCAATACGCGCGCTTGAAGTCGGAACTGTTCCTGGATCTCGAAGACGCGCTGCTCTGCGATTCCTCTCCACGGGTCATCCAGAAGGCGGTCGAAGCGCTGGAAGCGGCGCCTCTGCGGGGAATGGACGCGATCCACCTCGGTGCGGCACTCGTATGTGTCGCCGACGTCTTTGTTTCCGCCGACGCACGCCAGTGCTCGGCGGCCAGGCTGCTCGGGCTGCGGGTGGTGGAGCTTTGAGGAGACATCGATCCCATGCTTCCGACGATCGGACAAATCGAATCCTCGGCGTCTGATGTTTACGCGGTGCTCCCGCCGACGCCGCAGTACTGCTGGCCGTTGTTGTCGGAGAGGCTCGGCGTCGAGGTGTGGCTGAAGCACGAGAGCCACACGCCCGTAGGAGCTTTCAAGATTCGCGGCGGCCTGGTGTATTTCGCCGACCTGGCGAGCGGCAACGGAACGAGAGAGGTGATCGCGGCGACTCGCGGCAACCACGGTCAATCCGTGGCCTTTGCCGCAAGACGATATGGAATCTCGAGCACCATCGTCGTTCCCGTCGGGAACAGCGTGGAGAAGAACGCCGCCATGAGGGCGCTCGGAGCCAGGCTGATCGAACAGGGCGACGATTTCCAGTCCGCAAGAGAACATGCCGTCGCCCTGGCTGAAGGCTCCGGTGCGCACATGATCCCGTCGTTTCATCCCCTGCTGGTCCAGGGGGTTGCGACGTACTCGCTGGAGCTTTTTCGCGCCGTTCAGGGTCTCGACCGGATGTACGTCCCGATCGGCCTCGGCTCCGGCATTTGCGGCGCAATTGCCGTGCGCAATGCGTTGAGCCCGAACACGGAGATCGTCGGGGTGGTTTCGGCGCATGCGCGTGCCTACGCACTCTCGTTTGCATCGAGGCGGCAAACGGAATCGCCCGCCTCGACGGTGCTGGCCGATGGCGTGGCATGCCGGGTTCCCCAACCGGAAGCGCTGGAAGCTATCTGGAAGTACGTGCACCACATCGTGGAGGTGACGGACGAGGAGATTGCCGACGCCATGCGAACCCTCTACGAATGCACGCATAACTGCGCCGAAGGCGCCGGTGCCGCGGCTATCGCCGCCATTGCCAGAGAGCGCGGGCAGCTGGGAAACAAAAGGGTTGCGGCAGTGCTCAGCGGGGCCAACGTGGATCGTGAAGTGTTTGCCGATGTCCTGCGTCGTTCCGCCCGCATCGCCACTTCATGAGCGATCGGTTCATTGGCTGGTGGTGCGAGCCAACGAGCTTCAGCTGCCGGAACTGTCCACCGTGGGCATCGCGGCAGGCGTGGCGGTCTTCTTCCTGTTCCTGGCCATGTGGATCTTCGTCCTCTTTGCCCGGTTCCGCAGGCGCGCCTGACGCTGCTCATCCCGGCGAGCCTCGTGCTCATTCTCGGCAATACCTATGCAGCCGGTTGGCTCGTGTACGGTGCGCCTTCGCCGCTTGGCCCCGCTCGCGATGGCACACGCCCTGATGGATGGCGCAAGCGTACTGATCGGCGTGCTTCTTCCGGCGGTGCGGGCATGTGAGGATGCCGATCGTCCGTCCCGAAAGCATCATTTCCCGGGGTGATGCCTTGCGAACCAACTACGTCCTCATCGACTACGAGAGCGTCCAGCCAGAAGCGCTTTCGGTGCTATGCCAGGAGCACTTCAAGGTCATCGTGTTCGTCGGTGCCAGCCAGGTGAAGGTCAGTTTCGCGACTGCAGAGGCATTACAGCGCATGGGCAGCAAGGCCGAGTACATCAAGATTTCCGGCAACGGACCCAACGCACTCGATTTTCATGTGGCCTTCTACATAGGTCAGCTTGCAGCGCAGGATCCTACGTCGTACTTCCACATCATCTCGAAGGACACCGGCTTCGATCCGCTCATTCAGCATCTGAAAACGAAGAAGATTTTCGCTGCGCGTTCGTGTGACATTGCCGATATTCCGATCGTTCGCTCGGCGACCTTGCGATTGCCTGCGGACAGGTTGTCCGTTATCGTGGAAAAGCTGCAGCGACTGGGCCCGGCCAGGCCGCGCGCCGTGAAGACCCTGTCCGGCACGATCAACGCGATGTTCCTGAAGCAACTCGGTGAGAAAGAGTTGTCCTCGCTGGTACAGGAACTGCAGTCGACCGGCGTGGTCAGCGTTGCGGGAACGAAAGTCTCGTATGCGCTTCCTGCCGAGACCTTCAGTCGCCCCATTGGGCCGACTGTATGCGAACCTGCAGGTCCTGATTCCAGCGCCCATGCCCGAGGATCCATCGCTACCGTTGCCGAATGACGTCTGCCCGCGTTGCGGAGCGGCGAATCATTGCGCGCCTGCGGCGGCTGGCTCCTTAGAAGCGCAGTGCTGGTGCACCCGGGTCACGGTAAGCCGTCGAGCGTTGTCGGAGATTGCGGTGCAGTTCCGGGGCAGGGCCTGCCTGTGCCCGGCGTGCGCTGCCTTGCCGGAGGCCTCTTCTGGAGGTTCGCGCCCGAAAGACTGAATGCAGAGTACCGGGCGCCGCAGCGCTTCGGCGAGTTCGTGCGCAGCCGTACCATGCGGCGAGAGGTTTCCGCGGCTCGCTTCCGGTGTGAGCGCGGGGAAGGGCGCGCTCCATCGATCGGCTTGGCTGGCAGGCGATGCTCGAACTGCTCGTGAACATCGATGTCGATGATCTGCCTCGCGCGATCGACTTCTATACCCGCGCTTTCGACCTGCGGACCGGCCGCCGGTTCGGCGCCGACGCGGTCGAGCTCCTCGGCGGATCCTCGCCGATCTACCTGCTGGTCAAGGCCGCGGGCACCAGGCCGATTCCTCCATCGAGCGAGGTTCGCAGCTACGCGCGGCACTGGACGCCCGTGCATCTGGACGTCGTCGTTCGAAACGTGGACGCTGCGGTCGCCCGCGCGGTGTCGGCCGGCGCCACTCTCGAAAGTGATCCGCAGACCCACGGCTGGGGTAGGCTGGCGCTGCTGGCGGACCCCTTCGGAAACGGTTTCTGCCTCGTGGAGTTCCTCGGCAGGGGCTACGATGAGATCGCGTCTTCATGAGCGACCTGCTCGAACCTTCCAGGGAGATCACGGCAGGACTGGTATCGACATCATCGCCATCGAAGAGGAATCCATGTTCGACCATGTAGGTTTCGGCGTCACGGATATCGCGCGGAGCAAGGCGTTCTTCCTCGAAGCCCTTCGGCCACTCGGGGTGGCCGCCGTCATGGAAGGTCCCTACGGTGTAGGGATGGGACGCAACGGCAAGCCGTCGTTGTGGCTCTTCGAGACGAAAGAAGTGCCGGCTCGCCTTCACATCGCGTTCGCGGCGGCCTCTCGCGCCGAAGTCGACGCCTTCCATCGCGCGGCGCTCGCGGCCGGTGGCAAGGACAACGGCGCACCCGGCCTGAGGCCGCACTACCACCCCAATTACTACGGCGCTTTCGTCATCGGGCCGGACGGCCACAACCTGGAAGCCGTGTGCCACGCGCCGGAGTAGCCGTTCAGGTGATGCCGCTCGATCTCTATCCCTTCGCCATCTTCACCGCTGTCCCGCTGACCGACACCATCATCATTCCGTTGTTCTCGCCGAGCACTTCATAGTCGAAGTCGATGCCGACGACGCCGTCTGCGCCGAGCTCCCGCGCAGCGGCGATCATGTCGCCGAGCGCCGCGTCGCGCGCGCCGGACAGCGCGCGTTCGTAGCCGCCGGCGCGTCCGCCGACGATGTCCCTCACCGACGAGAACAGGTCGCGCAGGATGTGCGCTCCGATGATCGCTTCACCATTGACCACGCCGAGGTATTGTCCGATGCGTGCGGCATCGTCTGCGGGAGCGATCGTCGCGAGGAAGAAGCCGTCGTCCTGTTTTCTCGAGAACCATCCCATCGTAGTCTCCGATCTGCAGCCGGGGCGCGCTTTCCGGATCTCCCGATTCGTCGCCGCGCTGGCGTATCTTCACACGCGGCCTCGCCTAATCGAAGGTGGGCATCGGGCTTCCTCATGCGCATGCGAATGATCGTCCCTTTGTCGTTCTGTGCACTGGTGCTGCAGGCCGGATGCATCGTGCTCCCGATTCCCACGCAGGAACACAAGGTGCTAGCGGGGAAGCCGGTAACCGACGAGCAGCTGGATTTCCTCGTCCCCGGCGTCACGAAGAAAAGCGAGATCGTCGACCGCCTGGGCAGCCCGGACGTGATCTGGGAAGAGGCTCGGCTGTTCGCCTACAACTGGGTCATGCGGCAGGGAATCCTGATCTGGGCGGTGGGCGGCGGCTACTCCGGTGCGGCGGGCGTGTCGGATCTGCCGAAACGCTACATGCTGCTCGTTCGATTCGACGACCACGACCGGGTGCAGCGTTTCGGGAGAGCGGTGTGGCCCTCGCAGAAGTCCTATGGCGACTTCCTCGAGGAATGGATCGCCGAGCCGGCCGGGAAGTGATCGGGAAGCTCGAGCCGGAGCAGGAGCTACGACCGATGCAACGACTGCACGACTTCAGGCTCCTCCTCGTCGCAGTGTTCGTCAGCCATCTCGTGGGCTGCGCCTCCACCGGCCTGCCCGATGCGAAGGAGAGAGCGGCGGTCGACGCCGGCGAGAAGGCGATCGTGCTTGTGAGGCTGCAATGCACGATCGAGAACCGGCAACCCTATGAAGCGTTCAGCCATTTGCTGATGGACGACAACATCAGCTTCGGCGTCGGATCCTTCCGGACCGGTGGTGAACCCGAGCGGCTGGCGCTTCTGCGCTTCCTGTCGCCGGAATCCCGAAGGAACGGCTGGACGTATTTCGTCCTCCCGCACGGCACGCACTACCTGGCAATCTATCCGCCCAGGCGCACGGACGTGTTCACGTACATGCGGGAAACGAAGAACGCTCCCCGTTGGCGAATCGACGTTCCGCAGGATGCCAGGCTCGTCTATGCCGGTACGCTGCAGGTGAGCGGCACGAGCGATTCGTTGCTCGTCGGCGGAGCGATCATGAGATCCATCCGGACCGAAGAGACGAGCGTGACGAACGACGAAGCGCTCGCGCGCGAACTCCTGTCCGCGGAATTCCCCGACTTCGGCGAGGTGCGTACCGTCCTCCTGCGACCGCAGCGGGGGCCGACCATCCTGCATTCGCCGTTGCCGTCGCCGACAAGATAAGGGGGAGCGATGACCGTTACGCTTCGTACGCTGCGAAGCGCCCGTGCAGCGCTGTCCGCATTGCTCGCCGTCTGTGCGGTTCCCGCCTTCGCCTGGAGCGGCCACGCCCTCGATACCTGGGCCGCGCTGAAAGACGTGCCCGAGCTGGCTCGCGCCGCGCCCGTGCGGGTCGAGCCGCTCGACGCGTTCCTCGCATCGCAGGCGGCTGCGCTGGAGCAGGTGCTCGATTCGGAAGAAGCGTGGGCGCGCGCGCACGTACCGGCCTATCCGCCGCGTCCCGATGCGCTGCGCTTCGTCGCCGCCGGCGCGCAGACGCCCGAGGAGTTGCGCCGTCGCTTCGTCGCCGCCATCCGCATCGCGCCGGACGCGCGCCTCGCGTTGTTCCTCAAGCGCGTTTCGCCGGAGGACGGCGAAGGCCGGCCGGCGCTGGCGCGCAGCCGCGTGAGCACGCTCGCCGACGACGAGGGCGAGGACGCCGGCGGCGAATCGCCCTTCGTCGCGTTGTGCGAAGGCGAAAGGGTGCCCCCGCTCGCGGTCGTTGCGACCGCGTCGGACGAACCCGACTACGGCCTGGACATCGGCGTCTGGGAAGACAACGGCACCGCGTACGGCCGCGTCTATGGTTTCGGCAAGCAGCCGTTCGGCAATCCCGCGCTCACCTTCGGCTCGCAGGCGCCGTTCCACATGGGCTTCTACTACGAGTCGCCGATCGTCTATGCGGCCGCCGGCTTCCTGAAGCGCACCTATCCCGAGTACCGCATCCACCTGTATCGCACGCTCGCGCTGCACGCGCTGCGCACCGGACACGACTACTGGGGCTGGCGCTTCGCGGGCTGGGCGATGCACTACGTGCAGGACCTGACGCAGCCTTATCACGCCCGCGTGCTGCCCGGCGTCAGCACCTTGCGCATGCTGTGGATCAACGCGCTCGACATTGCCGGGTGGTCGCAGGCGAAGAAGCGCGCGGTCACGCTGGTGTCGAACCGGCATCTCGCACTCGAGAACTTCCAGCGCACGGCGGCGGTCGCCGAGCATCGCGACCCGGCGAACGACGGTCGGCTGCTTCGCGCGCTCGGGGGCGGCGATCCGGGCGAGCCGTCCGCAGCGAACGGCGGCGGCGCCTCCGTCGCACCGCCGGGATTCGGCGAGAACGATCCACGCGAGATCGTGGCGAGACGGGCGGCGCAGGCGGCCGATGCGCTCGACAGCGCCGTCGCCGCTGCGCTGCCGCCGCGATACGTGAGCGATCCGGACTTCGAGTTCAGCATCGATGCGCGCGGGGTCGACCTCGAGGTGCGTCTGCGCGAGACCGCACCGGCCGCACGCGAAGCGATGATCCGCGCGCTCGTTCCGTCGATGCGCGAATTCGGTACCTATACGCGGGAGTTCGCGCGCACGATGCTGGCAACCGGTAGCGCGCAGCGTCCCTGAGCGCGAAGGGGCGTCGCTCATCGGCGCGCTTCTCGTTCATCTTCTCGTTCACGAATGGGCGGTCATCGCTCAGCGTGACGGCCGTTGTCGCCCAGCGCGCCGGCGGTCATCGCTCAGCGCATGTACGCGTATCCCTCGTTCTGCAGATGCACGATCTCCGCGTCGGCCATCGGCACCATCCGCGCGAAGCCGTGGAGATCCGCGGGGCGGTAGCCGCGCATCGCGGCGTCGGCGCGGCAGATGCGGAACTCGATCGGGCCGCTTTGCGTGAGGCTGTGCGCGCGCTCCATCAGCAGCCGGTGGCGATCGAAGTCGCGAATGCCGAACAGCGCGATCGCCTCGCCGTGCACGACGATCACGATCGACGAATCGAAGGGATCGGCCTCGTAGACCTTGTTCAGGTAGCTCACGCGATCGAGCAGGCGGGCGAAGGCGGCTCCGTCACCGGCGTCCACGTCGTAGACCGCTTTCGACGGTAGGTAGCTGCGCTCGAGTTCGCGTGCGCTGCCCCAGGGCGCCGTCGTGCGTGCAGCGACCGGAACGGAGACGAGCAGCAGCAGCGCGACGAGCGAGCGCCGTCGCGTGGCGGCGGTATGGTGGTGCATCGACATGGACGGGGACTCCGGCAGGGGATCGAAGCAACGCTCGCCAGGCGCACCTGGACACGCACCACGGCGCACCGTTTGCTCCTTCCCGCGCTGCAAGACGCTGCATTCTCGACTACGCAAACCGCTTCGTGCATGGAAATGCCGCCTTTCGCAGAGCTCGATCTGTTCGAGCGTATCCCGGACGCGCGAGTGCGATGGAGTTTGTCTTGTCCCAGGCTACGACTGCGCCGTCAACGCTGCCCGAACCGTCTCGAAGTCCCGCAGATAGCGCGCGGCGAGCGCATGTGCCGCTCGTTCGCACCGCTCGCGATCGACGGCCAGTGCGGCGCGAAGGCCCGCGTGGAGCGCGTCAACAGCCACGACGCCCGCTTGCGTTTCGTCCTCCCAGCTCGCGGCGTACGCGCGCTGCTTCGCGGCGCTCGCATCCTTCGACGGATGCTCGACGTTCACGCGCGGCAGGCCGAAGGCGGCGGCGACGATGCCTCCGTGCAGGCTGCTGCCGCAGAAGCCGCGGCTCGCGGCGATCAGCGCGCAGAGGTCCCAGACGTCGAGTGACTCGAAGACGAGTGTGGGCGCGTTCATTCGCACCGCGATCGCCTGCAGCACCTCGAGCGTGTCGTGCCAGAGCGCTGCGCCCGCGCGAAAGAGCGCGATGCCGAGGCCGGTATCGCGGCTCGTCGCGTCGAGCTGCGCGGCGATCATCGCGAGCGAGGCGTCGTCGCCGAAGTCGGCGCTGAACTGCACGGCGAGCCATCCGTCCGGCAAGCTCGAGCGCACGCGCGCAAGCGCCGGCGAAGTCGCCGCATGCGAGCGGATCCGCTCGCCGAACAGCGCTTCGATCGCCACGACCGGGTCGGGTACGAGCGCCGCGTCGATCCTGTGGCTGCGAAGGTGCTCCTGCGTCGACGCGTCGCGGACCGTCACGCGATCGGCGAGCCGCAGCGCGCCCAGCACTTCGGCGCGCAGCGCCGGCTCGCGGCGCGCCAGTTCCACGCCGCCTACCGAGCCGAACACGACGCGTCCGACGTTGGGCATCGCCGCACGCGACACCACGTAGGGCGCGCGCGGCACGCTCGCCGGCGCGACGTGCAGCGCCGCGCCGAGCAGCTGCCGCGCCCACGCGTCCCGCTCGGCGGGTTTCGCATCGAGCCGGGCGACGATCGCAGCCGCGGCGTCGGGCTCGAGGAGCATCACCGCGGCGGTCCAGGCGTCGCAGTCGAGAATCTCGCCGCCGGCGTGCAGCAGCGCATCGGGCGTCTCGGCCGCGACCTGCGCGATCGGGCGCACGCGGTGGCCGCCGAGCGCGCGCAGGTCGCGCTCCACCAGCCCGGCGAAGAGGCATTCGCACGTCTGGCCGAGCAGCGTCTCGGCGACGTGCGCGAACAGCAGATCGCCGAGGTTGTGGCGGTCGAAGGCGCCGAAGACGACGATGCGCGGGCGCGCTCCGACTATACGGGCGCGCATCCCGGCCATCGGCGTGCGGAGGCGACGATGCGCAGGGCGCGGCGGGTCGTCCTCGCGCCCTGCGCTGCCCGCGCTACTCCGTCGTCTTCCCGTCGAAGTGCTCGTGCGAGGCGTCCGCCTCGGCCTTCGTCTCGTGAACGGTGCCGTCGACGTGCTCGGGCGGGCCGTAGATCGTGTACAGCCGCAGCGGCTCGCTGCCCGTGTTGCGGACGTTGTGGCGCGCGCCGGCGGGCACGATCATCGCGATGTCGTCCTCGATCGGATGCACGGCGCCGTCGATCAGGATCTCGCCGCTGCCTTCCTCGACGCGGAAGAACTGGTCGCGGTCGTCGTGGACTTCCTCACCGATTTCCTCGCCCGGCTCGAGCGACATTAGCACGAGCTGCAGGTTGCGGCCCGTGTACAGCACGCGACGGAAGTCGGTGTTGTTTTCGGTGAGTTCTTCGATGTTTCCGATGAATCCTTTCATCGCGTTCTCCCGTTTGCCAATGCAGCGGAGGATGCTACCCGA
>CALCZN010000167.1:0-8831 GCA_937903095.1 uncultured Burkholderiales bacterium | reverse complement strand
TGAACATGTCGGCATTGTATTCATGTTGCGTTATTTACGTGTTGCTGTACTAGGGCAGCAAGCGCGTCGCGCAGCTTGTAGATCTTGTAGCGCGACTCGAGCTTGCCGTGGATTTCCTCCAGCCGCGCGCTCGAGGCCATCAGATCGAGCTTCTCCCACGGCGTGGGCCGCACGAACGCGGACGCATCGAGCGGCCGCAGCACGAAGCTCAGCGACTGCTCGAACAGCTCCGCGGCGCCCGGCTGCGCGTCGTCGGCCGCCGCGCCGAGCAGGTAGCGCGTGGAGTTCGCCTGCGGATCGAGATCGACGACCAGGGTGGAGCGGCCTTGCGCGGCGCTGATCGCCGCGAGATTGCAGGCGATGGTGGACTTCCCCACTCCGCCCTTCTGATTGAAGACGACGTACCGCATGAAAGCTCGCGCTCCGCGTTGGACGCGGGAGCATACCGCGAGACGTTGTCCTCAGCCCCGGCTGCGGGCCTTCACGCGTCGCGTCTGCATGCGCAGATAGGGGAACTGCCGCTCGATCCTCAGGCGGCGCATCTCGGCGAATTCGTCGTCGGCGCGGCGCTTGTCGAAGCCGAGCAGCGGCTCGAGCACTTCGAACCAGGCGAAGGCAATGGCCAGCGGCGCGAGGATCGCCCACCACGACCAGGCCGCGACAGGCGCCAGCTCGAACCACTTCAGGACGATCAGCAGGACACCGATCCAGACGAAGGGCATCGGTAAACGGCTCCGGAACGAGTCCCGAATGTGCATCAGCACCCGCCGCGTGTGCGCGGTGGGCGGCCGGACGGTGCGCGACGGGGATCCGGCGGCGTCGCGCTCGCGCATCGAGCGGCTGAGACGACGCCGCGACCGGCGCAATCGCGATCCATCGGTCCACCGGGGGTCGCCGCTCATCGCGGCGCCGAGGCGCAAGACGGCGCCAGCCGCTACCTTTGTCTGCACGGAGCGTTCGTCGCGCTTCGTGTCAGGCCTCCTCTTCCAGCCGCGAACCGAATGTGTGCTCCAGGCTGGCTCTGCCCCGGTAAAACCCGGGGCTTTTTTTGCCCGTTCGACGCGCTTCGCCCGCCGGACGCCTGCCGCGCGTCCGCCGGACGCCTGCCGCGCGTCCGCAGGGCGTCTGTCGCGCGCCCGCAGGGCGCTGTCGCTCCACGCGCTCAGGCCGTCGCGCCGGCGAGATCGGCCTCCGTGGTGAACGCGTCCGCGTAGAACTCGCCCTCGTCGAGGCCGTGCACGGCGAAATCGCGCCGCGCCGCTTCGACCATCGCCGGCGCGCCGCAGGCGTAGACCTGATGGGCGGAGAGATCGGGAAAATCTTCGAGGACGGCGCGATGCACGAAACCGCTGCGGCCCTGCCAGTCGTCTTCCGCCAGCGCATCGGAGACGACCGGGACGTAGCGCAGATTCGGCATCTCGCAGGCCCAGCGCTCGCACAGCTCGTTGCTGTAGAGGTCGCGCGGACGCCGGCCTCCCCAGTACAGCGTGGTCTGGCGCTCGATGCCGCGGGCGCGCATCTGCTCGACGATCGCCTTGATCGGCGCGAAGCCGGTTCCGCTGGCGAGCAGCACGATCGGACACGCGCGGTCTTCGCGCAGGAAGAAGGTTCCCATCGGGCCTTCCAGCCGCAGGATGTCGCGCTCCTTCAACGCAGGCTGCGTCGCGCCGAACAGCGCATCGGTGAAGCGCCCGCCCGGCAGGTGCCGCACGTGCAGCTCGAGCTGCTCGGCCTCCTGCGGCGCGCTGGCCATCGAATAGCTGCGCCGGGTTCCGTCGCGCAGGATCAGCTCGACGTACTGCCCCGCCAGGTACTGTAGGCGCTCGCCGGCGGGAAGCTGCAGGCGCACGACGGCCACGTCGGGCGCGACGCGTACGATCGACGAGATGCGGCAGGGCATCTTGCGGATCGGCATCTGACCGGGCCCGGAGACGACGCGCGCCTGCACGGAAAGATCGGAGCGCGCCTGCGCGCAGCACAACAGCCCCATGCCGCGCGACTGCTCGTCGCGCGACAGCGCCTTCGTCGAATGCGCCCCCTGCGCGATCTCGCCTTCGAGCACCAGCGATTTGCACGACCCGCAGGCGCCGTTGCGGCAGCCGTAGGGAAGCACGACGCCCTGGCGCAGCGCGGCGTCGAGAATCGGTTCGTCGTACTCGACGAGGAAACGCACGCCGCTGGGAAGAACGGTGACGGTGAAGCTCATGGCAACATTATCGCCCGCCATCATCGCGCCGCTGCTATACTTTCACGTTTTCCAGGCGCGCGGCTCTCGCTCGAAAGCCGCAGGGGCCGCCCGATCGCTTCGGAGCTTGCCGTCCCTTGCGCCTCCGTGCTGGTGTAGCTCAGTTGGTAGAGCAACTGATTCGTAATCAGTAGGTCCGCAGTTCGAGTCTGCGCACCAGCACCAAAACCTACGTTCTCAACCGGTAGCCGGTCTTCAGCATCCAGCGGACGATCGCGAGGAAGACGACGAGGAACGCGAGCGTCATGCCGAGGCTGATCGCGACGCTCACGTCGCCGGTACCGTAGAAGCTCCAGCGGAATCCGCTCACCAGGTACACGACCGGATTGGCCAGCGTCACCGTTCGCCAGAACGGCGGCAGCATGTCGATCGAATAGAAGGTTCCGCCGAGGAAGGTGAGCGGCGTGACGATCAGCAGCGGAATCAGCTGCAGCTTCTCGAAGCCGTCGGCCCAGATGCCGATGACGAAGCCGAGCAGGCTGAAGGTGACCGCGGTGAGCACGAGGAAGAGCAGCATCCACGCCGGGTGCTGCACCTGCAGCGGCACGAACAGCGCCGCCGTGGCGAGGATGATCAGCCCGAGCCCGATCGACTTCGTTGCCGCCGCACCGACGTAGCCGACGAGGACTTCGAGATGCGAAACCGGAGCCGACAGCAGCTCGTAGATCGTGCCGGTGAACTTCGGGAAATAGATCGCCACCGACGCGTTCGAGATGCTCTGCGTGAGCAGCGACAGCATCACCAGCCCCGGCACGATGAACGCGCCGTAGCTCACGCCGCCGATGTCGCTGATGCGCGAGCCGATCGCCGATCCGAACACGACGAAATACAGCGAGGTGGAGACGACCGGCGAGACGACGCTCTGCAGCAGCGTGCGGCGCATGCGCGCCATCTCGAATCGGTAGATGGCGGCGATCGCATGATGGTTCAACCGAGGGTTCACGACTCGCTCCGCACGAGCTGTACGAAGATGTCCTCGAGCGAGCTCTGCTCCGTGCGCAGGTCGCGCAGCGCGATGCCGGCCCGCTCGAGCGCGGCAAGCAGTGCGCTGACCCCGGTATCGTCGCGGCGCGCATCGTAGTGGTAGACCAGCTCGTCGCCGGCCGGCGAGCGCTCGAGCGCCCATTGCGCGAGCGATTCGGGAACGCGTTCGAGCCGATCGCGCAGTTGCAGCACGAGCTGCTTCTTGCCGAGCTTGCGCATCAGCTCGTTCTTCTCCTCGACGAGCACGAGCCGGCCGCGATGCAGCACGCCGACGCGGTCGGCCATCTCCTCGGCCTCGTCGATGTAGTGCGTCGTGAGGATCACCGTGACGCCGTTGTCGCGCAGGCGGCGCACCAGCGACCACATCGATTGCCGCAGCTCCACGTCGACGCCGGCGGTGGGCTCGTCGAGAAAGAGCAGCGACGGCTCGTGCGACAGGGCTTTCGCGATCAGCACGCGGCGCTTCATGCCGCCCGAGAGCGTCATTATCCGGCTGTCGCGCCGGTCCCACAGCGACAGGTCGCGCAGCACGCGCTCGATGTATGCGGGATCCGGCGGCCTGCCGAACAGGCCGCGGCTGAACGAGACGGTGTTGCGCACCGTCTCGAAGGCGTCGGTGGTGAGTTCCTGCGGAACGAGGCCGATGCGCGAGCGCGTCCGGCGATAGTCGGCGACGTTGTCGTAGCCGTCGACGCGCACCACGCCCTGCGACGCGTCGACGAGCCCGCAGACGATGCCGATCAGCGTCGTCTTGCCGGCTCCGTTGGGGCCGAGCAGCGCGAAGATCTCGCCGCGGCGAACTTCGAGCGAGACCGAATCGAGCGCGCGAAGGCCCGATTCGTAGACCTTCGAGACGTCGCGGATTTCGAGGATCACTCGTCGGGGGCCAGCAGTTCCCTGGGCAGCCCGAAGGTCATCGACTCGTTCACGCCTTCGAGGCGTCGCACGGCGGAGACGCCGAGCGTGCCGAGCCGGTGCAGCAGGTCGGCGACGAGCACCTCGGGCGCCGAGGCGCCGGCCGTCACGCCGATCCGGCGCCTGCCCTCGAGCCAGGCCGGATCCAGCTCGTCGGCCGAACCGATCAGCCGCGCCTCGCAGCCCATCTTCTGCGCCACCTCGCGCAGCCGGTTGCTGTTCGAGCTGGTGGGCGAGCCGATGACGAGAACGAGGTCGCACTGCGGCGCCATCGCCTTCACCGCGTCCTGGCGGTTCTGCGTGGCGTAGCAGATGTCCTGCTTGCGCGGCTCGACGATCGACGGGAAGCGCTTCTTCAGCGCCTCGACGATCTCGCGCGCGTCGTCCACCGACAGCGTGGTCTGCGTGACGCAGCCCACGCGCTCGGGATCGGCGACCTGCAGGCGCTCGACGTCGCCCACCGATTCGACCAGGTGGATGCCGTCGTCGGCCTGCCCCATCGTGCCCTCGACCTCGGGATGGCCGGCATGGCCGATCATGACCACCTCGCGGCCCTCGCGCCGCATGCGCGCGACCTCGATGTGCACCTTCGTGACGAGCGGGCAGGTGGCGTCGAACACGCGCAGCTCGCGTCCGTCGGCCTGGCGGCGCACCGCGCGCGAGACGCCGTGCGCCGAGAAGATGAGCACCGCTCCGTCGGGTACCTCGTCCACCTCCTCGACGAAGACCGCGCCCATGTCGCGCAGGCGCCGCACGACGTGGTCGTTGTGCACGATTTCGTGCCGCACGTACACCGGCGGACCGAAGCGCTCGAGCGCGCGCTCGACGATCTCGATCGCCCGATCGACGCCGGCACAGAACCCGCGCGGCTGCGCGAGGATCGCCTGCATCGGCGCCGGCCCTTCGTCGGTCATCAGAGAACTCCCAGGATGTGGACTTCGAAGCGCAGGCGGTGTCCGGCCAGCGGGTGATTGAAGTCGAACAGCGCGTAGCGCTCGGTCAGCTCCTTCAGCACGCCGGCGATGCGTCCGCCGTCGGGGCCGGCGATGTCGATGACGTCGCCCGCCCGGTAGTCGTCGGCGCCGTCGACGTTGGCGTCGAAGGTCTCGCGCGCCAGCTTCTGCACGAGATCGGGATTGCGCTCGCCGAAAGCTTCGTCGGGCGACAGCTCGAAAGCGCGGCGTTCTCCCTCGGCCAGGCCGAGCAGGCATCGTTCGAGCGCCTCGGCCATCTGACCGACGCCCACCTGAAAGGTGGCCGGCCGATCGCCGAAAGTGTTAATGACGTCGGTGCCCGCGTCGGCGAGACTGACCCGGTAGTGCAGCGTCAGATGCGAGCCGGCCTGCACGACCGGCCCATGGGCGGGGCTCGCGGAACTCATCGGCTCCATTCTAGAGGAAGGCACGTGGCGATTACGGATTGGCCGCCCGAGCACCGGCCGCGCGAGCGGCTGCTCGCCGGCGGAGCGGCACAGCTGTCCGACGCCGAACTGCTGGCAGTGCTGCTGCGCAGCGGCCGACGCGGCAGAAGCGCGGTCGAATGCAGCGCCGAACTGCTGGCCCGCTTCGGCGGATTGCGCCCGCTGCTGGCCGCGCCCGGCGGCGTCGCGATGAACGAGTCGGGGCTGGGCCCGGCGAGCTGGGCGATGCTGCAGGCCGCGCTCGAGCTCGGCCGGCGCAACCTGCGCGCCGCGCTGCGCGAGCGCGACGCCCTCGCCTCGCCCGGCTCGGTGCGCGCGTTCCTGTCGGCATGGCTGCGCGACCGCGAAGTCGAGGTGTTCGCCGGACTCTTCCTCGACAGCCAGAACCGGCTGATCGCCGCCGAGGAGCTGTTCCGCGGCACGCTGACGCAGACCTCGGTCTATCCGCGCGAAGTGCTGCGACGCGCGCTCGAGCTGAACAGCGCCGGCGTCATCGTGGCCCACAACCACCCCTCCGGCGTCGCCGAACCGAGCGCCGCCGACCGGCTGCTGACCGCCTCGCTGAAGTCGGCGCTGGGGCAGCTCGACATCCCGGTGCTCGATCACCTGATCGTCGGCGCGGAACGGTGTTTTTCGTTTGCGGAGGCGGGGATACTTTGAAGGCGGTGAAGGGTAAATTTGAAGGCGGTAAAGGGTGAAGGGGAATTCAACGCGGCGACAGCCGAAGTCGATGCACTTCCCCTTCACCCTTCACTCTTTACCCTTCACCCTCACTCTTTACCCTTCACCCTCACTCTTTACCCTTCACCTGCTATAATTATCGGCTTTGCTCCATACCGGACACCCGCCATGTCTCGAGTCTGTCAAATCACCGGCAAGGCGCCGATGGTCGGCAACAACGTCTCGCACGCGAACAACAAGACGAAGCGCCGCTTCCTGCCGAACCTGCAGAGCCGCCGCTTCTGGATCGAGAGCGAGAATCGCTGGATCCGCCTGCGCGTGACCAACGCGGCGCTGCGGCTGATCGACAAGAAAGGCATCGACGTCGTGCTGGCCGACCTGCGCGCGCGCGGCGAAGCCTGACGCCCGTCGGCGAGACTGAGCCACCGCATACACCGAATCGGAGGGTTACCCGATGCGCGACAAGATCAAGCTCGAATCGACGGCCGGCACCGGCCACTTCTACACGACCACGAAGAACAAGCGGAACATGCCCGAGAAGATGGAGATCAAGAAATTCGATCCCGTCGCCCGCAAGCACGTGGCGTACAAGGAAACGAAGATCAAGTAGAGGGTTGCAGACGAGGGCGCGAGGCCCTCGTCGCGCCTTTGCTAGCGCGCCGCCGGAACGTACAGCGCGCCCCCTCCTTCGAGGAACTCCCGGCTCTTTTCCTGCATGCCCGCCTGCGCCTCGGCGCGCAGGTCCTGCGAAATTCGCATCGCACAGAATTTCGGCCCGCACATCGAGCAGAAATGCGCGACCTTGTGCGCGTCCTTCGGCAATGTCTCGTCGTGGTATTCGCGCGCCCTGTCCGGGTCGAGCGCCAGATTGAACTGATCTTCCCAGCGGAAGTCGAATCGCGCTCTCGACAGCGCGTCGTCGCGCAGTTGCGCTGCCGGGTGCCCCCGGGCGAGATCGGCCGCGTGCGCGGCAATCCTGTAGGCGATGACGCCGGCGCGAACGTCGTTGCGATCCGGCAGGCCGAGGTGCTCCTTCGGCGTCACGTAGCAGAGCATCGCCGTGCCGTACCAGCCGATCTGCGCCGCGCCGATTGCACTCGTGATGTGGTCGTAACCCGGGGCGATGTCGGTGGCAAGCGGTCCCAGCGTGTAGAACGGCGCCTCGCCGCATTCGCGGATCTGCTTCTCCACGTTGACCTTGATCTTTTGCATCGGCACGTGCCCGGGACCCTCGATCATTACTTGGCAGCCTTTGGCGTGCGCGACCCGCGTCAGCTCTCCCAGCGTTTCGAGCTCGGCGAATTGCGCTGCGTCGTTGGCGTCGGCGATGCAGCCCGGGCGCAACCCGTCGCCGAGCGAGAACGAAACGTCGTAGCGCCGCAGGATGTCGCAGATCTCGTCGAAGCGCTCGTACAGGAAGCTCTCCCGGTGTCCTGCCAGGCACCAGCGTGCCATGATCGAGCCGCCGCGCGACACGATGCCCGTCACGCGACGCGCGGTAAGCGGGACGTGCGCGAGGCGCACGCCGGCGTGAATGGTGAAGTAGTCGACGCCCTGCTCGGCCTGCTCGATCAGCGTGTCCTTGAACACTTCCCAATCGAGCTTCAGCGGATCACCGTCTACCTTCTCGAGCGCCTGGTAAATCGGGACGGTGCCGATCGGCACGGGGCTGTTGCGCAGGATCCAGCCGCGGATGTCGTGGATGTTGCGGCCGGTCGAGAGGTCCATCACGGTATCCGCGCCCCAGCGGATCGCCCACACCATCTTCTCGACCTCCTCGGCGACCGAGGAACCGAGTGCCGAGTTGCCGATATTCGCGTTGATCTTCACGAGGAAGTTTCGCCCGATCACCATCGGCTCGCATTCCGGGTGATTGATGTTCGCGGGGAGGATGGCACGCCCGCAGGCCAGTTCCCGGCGCACGAACTCCGGCGTTACGAAAGGCGGAATCGCGGCGCCGAAACTCTCGCCGTCGGCGAGACGCTGCTGCGCCTCGTCGAGCATCCGCTCGCGGCAGAGGTTCTCGCGATGTGCGACGAAGATCATTTCCTCGGTGACGATGCCGGCGCGGGCGAACTCGTATTGTGTGACGTGCTGACCCGGCTCGCCGCGCAGGATCGGACGCTGCGCCGGGCACGGCGCGAGCCGGTGGTGCCCGGACACGCTCCCGTCGTCCTCGGGGCGCGGGCGGCGTCCGTCGATCGCCGCGTAGCCGCGCGCCGCGAGCCACGCGCAGCGCAGCGGCGCCAGTCCGGTGTCGAGGTCGATCGTCGCAGTCGCGTCGGTGTACGGGCCCGAGGCATCGTAGAGCCGCACCGGCGGCTCGTCCGGGTCGGACAACACGACCTCGCGAAAGGGCACGCGGATGTCGGGCCGGCCGTCCGGCGACGCGTAGGCCTTGCGCGAGCCGCGGATGGGGCCAAGCGTCAGTTCCGCCGCGGACGGACGCGCGTTCGCCACGACGGACGCGGCACGATTTGCTTCGAAGTTCATGGATCCCCCCTTTGACGTTCGCAGGAGATCCGGGGCGATGACTGATGAAAGAGGCGCGGGTCGAGCATTCGACGCCCGGGTTCCGTCCCTTCG
>CALCZN010000166.1:0-1793 GCA_937903095.1 uncultured Burkholderiales bacterium | reverse complement strand
ACGTGTGCTCTTCCGATCTAGGCCACTGGAAAGGCCAGGACCTGAACATCGTCTCGGTGTTCGAGGCGGTGGGCGAGTACTCGCGAGGCTGCATGTGCGAGGAGGATTTCCGCGGCATCGAGGAGAACGCGATCCCGGGCACCGGCTCGTGCGGCGGGATGTACACGGCCAACACGATGTCGTCGTCCTTCGAGGCGCTCGGCATGAGCCTGCTCGGCTCGTCGACGATGGCGAACCCCGATCCCGAGAAGCTGCACTCCACCGCCGAGTCGGCGCGCGTGCTGATCGAAGCGGTCAAGCGCGACCTGAAGCCGCGCGACATCGTCACCCGCGAATCGATCGAGAACGCGGTGGCGCTGATCATGGCGGTGGGCGGATCGACCAACGCCGTGCTGCACTACCTCGCGATCGCGCACGCGGCGGAAGTCGAATGGACGATCGACGACTTCGAGCGCGTGCGCAAGCGCGTGCCGGTGCTCTGCGACCTGAAACCCTCGGGCCGCTATCTCGCCACCGACCTGCACCGCGCCGGCGGCATTCCGCAGGTGCTGAAGATCCTGCTCGACGCCGGCCTGCTGCACGGGCACTGCATGACGATCACCGGCCGCACGCTCGCCGAGGAACTGGCGAACGTGCCGTCCACCCCGCGCGCCGACCAGCCGGTGATCTTCCCGATCGACAAGGCGCTGTACCGCGAAGGGCACCTCGCGATCCTGAAGGGAAACCTGTCGCCCGAGGGCTGCGTGGCGAAGATCAGCGGGCTGAAGAACCCGGTGATGACTGGCCCGGCGCGCGTCTTCGACGACGAGCAGAGCGCATTGCAGGCGATCCTTGACGGGCGCATCGTCGCCGGCGACGTCATGGTGCTGCGCTACCTCGGGCCGCGCGGCGCGCCGGGAATGCCCGAGATGCTCGCGCCGACCTCGGCGATCATCGGCGCCGGCCTGGGCGAATCGGTGGGTCTGATCACCGACGGACGCTTCTCGGGCGGCACCTGGGGAATGGTCGTCGGGCACGTCGCGCCGGAGGCGGCGGCGGGCGGACCGATCGGGCTCGTGCGCGAAGGCGATTCGATCACGATCGACGCGCACCGGCTGCTGCTGCAGCTGAACGTCGACGAGGCCGAGCTGGCGCGACGGCGCGCCGAGTGGAAGGAGCCGGCGCCGCGTTATCGGCGCGGCGTGCTGGCGAAGTTCTACAAGCTGGCGAACAGCGCGAGCCGCGGGGCCGTGCTCGACGACTTCTGAGGAAGAAAGAGAAGGGGGAAGGGAGAAGGGGCGCGCGGCTACGCGCGGCCTCGCCTGCGCGAGCGGCCCGACGCGCTTGCCCGCTCGCGGCGCTCGAGCGCCTCATGCAGCGCGAGGAACTCGGCGGTGAGCTTGTGGCGCGGCTCGAAGTGGATCATCGGACGCGCCTGCTCGTGCGACTCGCGGATCCGCACGCTCGCGCTCAGATACGGCTCGAGCACCGGCAGCCCCTCGTCGACCAGTTCCTGCACGGTGCGCTGCGGCAGGCTGGCGCGCGCCTGGAACTGGTTCACGACGATGCCGCCCACTTCGAGCGCATCGTTGTGGTCGGCGCGGATCTCCTCGACGCTCGCGAGCAGCGCGTAGAGCGCGCGCCGCGAGAAATCGTCGCAATCGAACGGAATCAGGCAGCGGTCGGCGGCGATCAGCGCCGAGCGCGTATAGAAGTTCAGGGCGGGCGGCGTATCGACGTAGATGCGCTCGTAGCGCTCGCCTAGTAGTGCCACACGTTAATTACGCAACATAATGCCTGGCCAGCTTTCGATC
>CALCZN010000165.1:0-12118 GCA_937903095.1 uncultured Burkholderiales bacterium | reverse complement strand
CGTTTGCCAATGCAGCGGAGGATGCTACCCGAGCGTTCGACAGCGCGCGCCGCCACCGGGCGGAGTCGCGGGTCTTGCGGGGCAGGCCCGGTTCACAAGCCGCGTTCGACCATCTCGACGACCCGTTCGCCCAGCGCGCGCAGCTTCGTGCGCGGCGTGCCGCGCAGCGGGCCGTCGAGCGCGAGCATCGCCAGTCCGTGCACGGCCGACCACGCGAGGTATTCGGCTCCGGGACGTCGCTGCGGCGCGAGCAGGCCGGACTCGACGTAGCGATCGAGCGCGTCGCCGAGCAGCTGGAAGGGGTTGCGTCCGCTGGCGCCGGCCCGCTCGGGATCCGGTGCGCGCCGTTCGGGCGCGTCGCCCGCGGCGGCGGCCGACACGAAGGCGGTACGAAAGAGGCCCGGCTCCTCGAAGGCGAAGCGCAGGTAGCCCAGGCCGACGGCGCGCAGGCTTGCGCGCGCGAGTTGCACCGCGTCGTCCGCCGAGCGCGATGCCGTCGAGCGCCGCTGCACGCGCGCAAACTCCTTCTCCATCGCGACGGCCGCCGCGGCGATGGCCGCCGAGCGCACGGCGGCGAGCAGGTCGACGCGACTGGCGAAATGCCGGTAGGCCGCGTTGGGCACGACGCCCGCGCGGCGCGTTGTTTCCCGCAGCACGACCGCCTCGGGGCCGCCGCTGCGCGCGAGCTCCATGCCGGCGGCGATGAGCGCCCGGCGAAGATCGCCGTGACGATAGGTGCCGCGCAGCTGCGGGACGAGATTCATGCGGCAAGGGTACACAACGCGAGCGCTCGCGAACGCGTCGAGGGGCGTCGCTCATCACGCATCCCGATGCGGCAGGCAGCGGGTTTTCCCTCGCGCCGGTGTGTGTATTGTGGACGGTGTACACATTCAGCAGGCACGATCGGATCCGGCGCGTGCGAGCCGCGTGCGGTGCGATTGCCGACCCGCGGCCCACGGCCCACGACACCAGGAGGACTCCCCATGCTCGTCGAACCATACCTGAGCTTCGAAGGCTGCTGCGAGGAGGCGCTTCGGTTCTATTCCGAGGCGATCGGCGCGAAGGTCGAGTATCTGATGCGCTTTCGCGATGCGCCGCAGGCGGGCGCGACGTCCGCCGACTGCGGGTCGATGCCGTCCACCGTGACCGGAGACAAGGTGATGCATGCGAGCGTGCGCATCGGCGACTCGACGATCATGGCCTCCGACGGGCAGTGCCGCGGAAACGCGCGCTTCGACGGAATCGCGCTGACCCTCCAGGCGGACGACGATGCCCACGCCGAGCGGCTGTTCGCCGCGCTGTCGGCGGGCGGGCAGGTGCAGATGCCGCTCGCGCAGACCTTCTTCGCGTCGCGCTTCGGCATGCTCGCCGACCGTTTCGGCGTAGCGTGGATGATCATCTCCCGGCCGGCGCCGCGTTGACGCGACGACGGCGGCGAACGCCGATGCCCAGGGTAGTGTTCACGCAGCAGCTCGCGCGCTTCACCGAGGCGCCCGAGATCGACGCCGACGCGGCGACGCTCGCGCAGGCGCTCGAAGCGGCCTTCGCCGCGAATCCGCGGCTGCGCGGCTATGTGCTCGACGACCAGTCGCACCTGCGCCGGCACGTGGCCGTCTTCGTCGACGGCCGGCGCCTGCGGGTGCGCGAGAACCTCGACGTGCCGCTCGCGCCCGCCAGCACGGTGCACGTGTTCCAGTCGCTTTCCGGAGGATGACGATGAGCGATCGAGCCTGGGTCGCGACCCGCAAGGGACTGTTCGAGCTGCGCCGTGCGCACGACCGCTGGCGGATCGGAGGGGCGAGCTTTCTCGGCGATCCGGTCACCGCGGTGCTGCCCCCCGATCCGGCCGCGCCCGCGCGGCCGATGATCGCCGCGCTCAACCTCGGTCACTTCGGCGTCAAGGTGCACGTCTCGGAGAACCGCGGCGAGACCTGGCAGGAAGCGGCGACGCCCGTGTATCCGCCACAGCCGCCCGATGCGGGCGCCGACCTCGAATGGAAGCTGCAGCAGGTCTGGACGCTCGCCGGCAAGGGCGACGACGTGTGGGCCGGCACGCTGCCGGGCGGGCTCTTCCGTTCGCGCGACGCCGGACAGTCGTGGCAGCTGAACGAGGCGCTGTGGAACGATCCGCGCCGGCGCGAATGGATGGGCGGCGGCTACGACGCGCCGGGGCTGCATTCGATCGTGCTCGATCCGCGCGACGACGATCCTTCGCATCAGCGCATGCTGGTCGGCGTGAGCACCGGCGGCGTCTGGGCGAGCGAGGACGGCGGGGCGAGCTGGGCGCTGTTCGGCGAGGGCCTGCGCGCCGAATACATGCCGCCCGAGCGCGCCTACGACCCGATCGCGCAGGACGTGCATCGCCTCGCCGCCTGCGCATCGCAGCCCGACGCTGTATGGTGCCAGCACCACAACGGCATCTTCCGCTCGACGGACGGCGGCCGCACCTGGCATGAGATCAGGGACGTGCCCGTTTCGTCGTTCGGCTTCGCGGTCACCGCCGATCCGAACGATCCGCGGCGTGCGTGGTTCGCGCCCGCGGTGGCGGATGTGCGGCGCGTTCCGGTAGCCGCGGCCTTCGCCGTCCTGCGCACCGACGACGGCGGCCACAGCTTCGCCGTGCTGCGCGAAGGGCTGCCGCAGTCGCACTGCTACGACCTCGTCTATCGGCACTGCCTGGACGTGGGCAGCGACGGACGCACGCTGATGATGGGTTCGACGACCGGCTCGCTGTGGGCGAGCACCGACGGCGGCGCGCACTGGCAGACGATCTCGACCTCGCTGCCGCCGATCGCAGCGGTCGTGCTCGAACGCGGCTGAAAGCGGCCGAGCAGCGCCGCGTCCTCTACAGCCGCTGGATGTCGTTGTCGATTCCCAGCGCCTGCCCCGAGATCGATTTTCCGGCGTCCGAAGCGAGGAACACGGCGAGCGCGGCGATGTCGCGCGGATCGACCAGCGCGCGGATCGACTGGTTCTGCATCGACGCATCGCGCACCTCGTCGACGCTGCGTCCGGAGAGCTTCGCCCGGCCCTCGAACACCCGCCGGATGCGATCGCCGTCGACCGTGCCGGGCAGGATCGCGTTCGCGCGGATGCCGAAGCTGCCCAGCTCCATCGCCAGCGTCTTCGTGAAGCCGATCAGCCCCCACTTGGTCGCCGCGTAGGCGACGCGGTTCGGATAACCGAATCGCCCGGCCGCCGACGACATCACGATGACGACGCCGGCCGGCGACTGCTTCAGCGCCGGGATCGCCAGCCGCGTGACGTCGAAGGCAGCCGTGAGGTTCACCTGCACGACCCGGTCCCATTCCTCGGGCGGCACTTCCTCGACGGGCACCGTGGGCCCGGCGATGCCCGCGTTGTTCACCAGCACGTCGAGGCCGCCGAGCGACTGCAGCGCCGCCGGCACCATGCGCTCGACCTCCGCGCGCTTCGAGACGTCGCAGCGCGTCGTCGCGATGCCGGGCAGCTCCCTGGCGAGCGCATCGAGCGCCGCCTCGTCGATGTCGCAGACGAACACTTCTGCGCCGCCGGCGGCAAAGGCGCGCACGATCTCGCGGCCGATGCCGGAAGCGCCGGCCGTCACCAATACCCGCTGAGCCATCGCGTGTCTCCTTTCCGGTTCGAGCGAGCAGCGTACTCGCGCGGCGCCGTGCGTGTCGGCCCCGACGGTGGGAGCCGGGGTCGAAACCACGTGTGTATGGACTCCGGGCAGATGAAGCGGTCGTCGCCGAGTTGTCCGGTTTCCGGTCGAATCGACTACGCTTCTGCTGTCCGCAATCCGGACGACGTGTCCTGGCGGAACAGTCGTCTGCGAATTTTCCGCTTCCGGATCAACCGGATGGCGTCGCTGCTCGCGATGGCACGGTCGTTGCGTTGATTGCGGGAGATGCGATCGGGCGATCGCAAACCTGTGGAGGAGGGAGTGATGAACTGCTTTTCGGTGCTTCGGCATGCGGGCCGTCTCGCGATGCCGCTCGTGGCCGGTGCGGTGCTGGCCGGCGCGGCCGTCGCCAAGGACGTGACGATCGCGCACGTCTACTCGAAAACCGGGCCGCTCGAGGCCTACGGCAAGCAGACGCAGACCGGCCTGCTGATGGGCTTCGAGTACGCGACCAACGGCTCGATGGAAGTGGCCGGCCGCAAGATCGTCGTCATCGAGAAGGACGACCAGGGCAAGCCGGACGTCGGCAAGTCGCTGCTGCAGGCCGCCTACGGCGACGACAAGGCCGATCTCGCGATCGGTCCGACCTCGTCGGGCGTGGCGCTTGCGCTGCTGCCGGTGGCCGAGGAATACAAGAAGATCCTGCTCGTCGAGCCGGCCGTGGCGGATTCGATCACCGGCGACAAGTGGAACCGCTACATCTTCCGCACCGGCCGGAACTCGTCGCAGGACGCGATCTCCAACGCGGTGGCGCTCGACCAGGAAGGAACGTCGATCGCCACGCTCGCGCAGGACTACGCCTTCGGCCGCGACGGCGTCAAGGCGTTCAAGGACGCGCTGAAGAAGGCGAAGGTCGTCCACGAGGAATACCTGCCGGCCAACACCACCGACTTCACCGCCGGCGCGCAGCGGTTGTTCGACGCGCTGAAGGACAAGCCGGGCCGCAAGGTCATCTGGATCGTCTGGGCGGGCGCGGGCAACCCGTTCAAGATCGCCGACCTCGATCCGAAGCGCTACGGCATCGAGATCGCCACCGGAGGCAACATCCTGCCGGCGATGGCGGCGTACAAGCAGTTCCCCGGCATGGAAGGCGCCACGTACTACTACTACGACATCCCGAAGAACCCGGTGAACGACTGGCTGGTCAAGGAGCACCAGAAGCGCTTCGGCTTGCCGCCCGACTTCTTCACGGCCGGCGGCATGGCGGCGGCGATGGCGGTGGTGGAGGCGCTGAAGAAGACCAACGGCGACACGAAGACGGAGAACCTCATCAAGACGATGGAGGGGATGAGCTTCGATACGCCGAAGGGGAAGATGACGTTCCGCAAGGAAGACCACCAGGCGATGCAGTCGATGTATCACTTCCGGATCAAGGTGGATCCGAACGTCGCATGGGGGATTCCCGAGCTCGTGAAGGAGATCAAGCCGGAGGAGATGGACGTCCCGATCCGCAACAAGCGGTGATGCGCGGGTGACCCCCTCCCTCGAAACGCAGGAGCTCACGATCCGGTTCGGCGGGCATGTGGCCGTCGACTCGGTTTCGTGCGCGTTTCGCCCGGGCACCCTCACCGCCATCGTCGGCCCGAACGGCGCGGGCAAGACCACCTGGTTCAACCTGATCTCGGGCCAGCTCAAGGCCACCGCCGGCCGCGTGCTGATCGGCGGCGACGACGTCAGCTCGCTCGGCGCGCCCGAGCGCACGAAGCGCGGGCTGGGGCGCGCATTCCAGCTCACGAACCTCTTTCCGAACCTCACGGTGCTCGAGAACGTGCGCCTGGCGATCCAGGCGCGACGCGGAATGGGGTTGAACCTGTGGTCGATCTGGTCGGACCACCGGGCGCTGATCGCCGAGGCCGAGGCGATCCTCGAGCGCATCGCGCTCACCGCGCGTCGCGACGCGCCGGCCAGCAGCCTGCCGCACGGCGACCAGCGCAAGCTCGAGGTCGGGATCCTGCTCGCGCTCGAGCCCGCCGTGTTCCTGTTCGACGAGCCCACCGCGGGGATGAGCGTCGACGAGGTGCCGGTGATCCTCGACCTCATTCGCGACATCCGGCGCGATCCGACGAAGACCATCCTGCTCGTCGAGCACAAGATGGACGTCGTTCGCGAATTGAGCGACCGCATCATCGTGCTGCACAACGGCCGCCTCGCCGCCGACGGCGCGCCGGCCGAGGTGATCGCCTCGCCGGTGGTCCAGCAGGCCTATCTCGGCATGGGAGTCGACCAGGAAGAGGAGGTGGCCTCGTGAACGCCGGCTCGACGGCGCCGCTGCTCTCGCTGTCCGGCGTGCACACGCACATCGGCGCCTATCACATCCTGCACGGCGTCGATCTCGACGTTCCCGCCGGGCAGACGACGCTGCTGCTCGGCCGCAACGGCGCCGGGAAGACGACCACGCTGCGCACGATCATGGGCTTGTGGACCGCAAGCGCCGGCAGCGTGCGCTTCGGCGGCGCCGACATCACGCGCAGCGCCACGCCGGACATCGCGCGCCGGGGCATTGCCTACGTGCCCGAGAACATGGGCATCTTCTCCGACCTCACGGTACGCGAGAACCTGCTGCTCGCCGCGCGCGGGGCGCGCGATGCCGATGCGATCGACGCCGGGCGGTTGCGCTGGATCGAGGAGCTGTTCCCGGCGATGAAGAAGTTCCGCGACCACCCGGCGGGGCTGCTCTCGGGCGGGCAGAAGCAGATGCTCGCCGTCTCGCGCGCGATCGTCGAGCCGCGCGAGCTGATCCTGATCGACGAGCCGAGCAAGGGTCTCGCGCCGGCGATCATCCGCAACATGCTCGACGCGTTCCGCCAACTGAAGGCCGCGGGCGCGACGATCCTGCTCGTCGAGCAGAACTTCGCGTTCGCGCGCGAGCTCGGTGACAGCGTCGCCGTGATGGAGGACGGGCGAATCGTGCATCGCGGCGCGATGGCGGCGCTCGCCGCGGACGAGGCGCTGCAGCAGCGCCTGCTCGGCCTTTCTCTCGGTGCGCACCAATGAAGCGGATGCACGGCCGTCCCCGCGGAGCGCGCCGATGAAGTCGCGCGCCTCGCTTCCGTACGCGCTGGTCGTGCTGCTCGCGCTCGCCGCGCTGCCGCTGGTCGGTAGCCTGCCGACCTGGGCCACGCTGACGGTGGCGGGCCTGGCCATGGGGATGATCGTCTTCATCATCGCCTCCGGCCTCACGCTCGTCTTCGGGCTGATGGACGTGCTGAACTTCGGCCACGGCGTGTTCATCGCCTTCGGCGCCTTCGTCGCGATGTCGGTGCTCGCGCCGCTGGGCGCGTGGACCGAGTCGGCGTCGCTCGCCGCGAACCTCGGTGCGATCGGCCTGGCGATGCTCGCCGCGATGGCGGTGGCCGCCGCGATCGGCGTCGTGTTCGAGCGGCTGATCGTGCGCCCCGTCTACGGCAATCACCTGAAGCAGATCCTGATCACGATGGGCGGGATGATCATCGGCGAGGAGCTCATCAAGGTGATCTGGGGCCCGCAGCAGATCCCGCTGCCGCTGCCGGCGGCGCTGCGCGGCGCGTACCTGGTGGGCGACGCGGCGATCGAGAAGTACCGGCTGCTCGCCGTCGTCGTCGGGCTCGCCGTGTTCGTCGCGCTGCTCTTCGTGCTCGAGCGCACGAAGATCGGACTGCTGATCCGCGCCGGCGTGCAGGATCGCGAGATGGTCGAGAGTCTCGGCTACCGCATCCGGCGCCTGTTCGTCGGCGTGTTCGTCGCCGGCTCGGCGCTCGCCGGCCTGGGCGGCGTGATGTGGGGGCTGTACCAGCAGAGCGTCGTGCCGCAGATGGGCGCGCAGGTGAACATCCTCATCTTCATCGTCATCATCATCGGCGGACTCGGCTCGACCACCGGCTGCTTCGTCGGCGCGCTGCTGGTAGGGCTGATGGCGAACTACACGGGCTTCCTCGCGCCCAAGGTCGCGTTGTTCTCGAACATCCTGCTGATGATGGCGATCCTGCTGTGGCGACCGCAGGGCCTGTTCCCGGTGGCCAGGCGCTGAGGCGAGCTGAGGCGATGAGGCGATCGACGCGATGATCCGCACGCTGCTCTCGGGCGACTACCCGCGCAGCCGCTTCGCAGCCGCGATCCTGATCGCGATCGTGCTCGCGCTGCTGCTCGTGCCCTTCGTGTTCCCCGGCGCGCGCTCGCTGTCGGTGGCGGCCAAGGTGCTCGTCTTCGTGCTGCTGGTGGCGAGCTACGACCTGCTGCTCGGCTACACCGGCATCGTCTCCTTCGCGCACACGATGTTCTTCGGCATCGGCGCCTACGGCGTGGCGATCGCCAGTACGCGGATGGGGCCGGGCTGGGATGCGATCGCCGTCGGCCTCGTGCTCGCGCTCGCGCTGTCGGCGCTGATCGCCTTCGCGATCGGTCTGTTCAGCCTGCGCGTGAAGGCGATCTTCTTCGCGATGATCACGCTCGCCGTCGCGGCGGCGTTCCAGACGCTTGCCTCGCAGCTGTCGGAATTCACCGGCGGCGAGGACGGCCTGAGCTTCAAGGTGCCCGAGGTGCTGCAGCCGTCCTTCGAGCTGTTCGAGGACACCGTGCTCGGCGCATCGATCGACGGACGCTTCCTCACCTACTACCTGCTGTTCTTCTCGGTGCTCGCGCTGTTCCTCGTGCTGCTGCGCATCGTCAACTCGCCCTTCGGACGCGTGCTGCAGGCGATCCGCGAGAACGACTTCCGCGCCGAGGCGATCGGCTACCGCACGGTGGTCTTCCGCACGGTGTCTACCGTGCTCGGCGCGCTGTTCGCCACGCTGGCCGGCGCGCTGCTCGCGATCTGGCTGCGCTACAACGGTCCCGACACCTCGCTGTCCTTCGAGATCATGCTCGACATCCTGCTGATCGTCGTGATCGGCGGCATGGGCACGATGTACGGGGCGGTGATCGGCAGCGCGATCTTCGTGCTCGCGCAGAGCTACCTGCAGGACCTGATGCGCTTCGTTTCCGGCGCGCTCGAGCCGGTGCCGATCGCCGCGGCGCTCTTCTCGCCCGATCGCTGGCTGCTGTGGCTCGGACTGCTGTTCGTGCTGTCGGTCTACTACTTCCCGACCGGCATCGTCGGCCGGCTGCGCGCGCGAGCGATCGCGCGAACGACGCGATGAGCGCAGCCGCTCCGTCGGTGCGGCTGGTCCATGCCGGCGCGCTGTCCACGGTGACGCTGGCGCGCGCCTCGATGCGCAACGCGCTCGTGCCGGACCTGCTGCTCGACCTGTGCGTCTCGCTCGAGGAGATCGGCCGGCGCGACGAGACGCGCGTCGTGATGCTGGCGGCCGAAGGCGCGTCGTTCTCGGTGGGCGGTGACCTGCGCCGCTTCGCGCGCGAGATGCGGGGCGCGGCGCTGGCGAGCTATTCGGCCGAGTACGCCGGGTTGCTGAACCAGGCGATCGTGTCGCTGCTGCGCCTGCCGCAGCCGGTGGTCGGCGCCGTGCACGGAACGGTGGCGGGCGCGGCGATCGGGCTCGTGCTCGGCTGCGACGTCGTCGTCGCCGCGCGCGACTGCCGCTTCGATCCGCAGTACGCGCGCGCGGGGTTCACGCCGGACGGCGGCTGGACGGCGCTGCTGCCGCAGGTGGTGGGGCGCCGGCGCGCCTCGGCGTGCCTGCTGCTCGATCGCGCGCTGCAGGCCGACGAGGCGCTCGCCTGCGGACTGGTGACGCAACTGGCCGTGCACGGAGACGTTTCCGAACTCGCGCACGAGATCGCGATGCGCATCGCCGCTGCGCCGCGCACGACGGTCTGCGAGGGAAAGCGCCTGCTCGCCGGCGATCTCGACGCGGTCGAGCAGGCGCTCGAAGCGGAGCGCGAACGCTTCGTCGCCACCGTGGGCGGCGCCGACGCGCGCGAGGGTCTCGCGCGCTTCCTCGACTCCTGCGCCTCGTATCCCGACGCCTGATCGCGGTTGCGCGCGCGTTGCGCGAGAATGTCCGGCACCGATCGGATCGCGATCGGATCATTCTCCCGGGAGGCTTCGATGACGCATCTCGCCTGGGCAACCGAAACGAGCGCGCGCCCGATCCGCCGCGTCCGCGCGCTCGGCGCGGCGCTGTCGGCCAGCATCGTGCTCGCCTGCGGCACGACGGTGAGCACGGCTGCGGGGGCAGCGGGTCCCCCGCCGCCGATCGACGAGCTGACCGCCGTCGACGCGGTGCAGGCGATCTGCGAGGGGCGCCTCGCGAGCCAGGCGCTGATGCAGGCCTACCTCGAGCGCGCGCGTGCCCGGCCCGACCTGAACGCGTTCATCACGCTCGACGAGGCGCACGCGCTGCGCGCGGCACGCGCGGCCGACACTTCGCGCAGCGCGCGCGGCAAGTGCCTGCCGCTGGACGGGCTGCCGATCGTCGTCAAGGACAACATCCACGTCGCCGGATTGCGCAACACGGCCGGCACGCCGGCCCTGAAGGACTTCGAGCCGAACGCCGACGCGCCGGTGGTGCGCAAGCTGCGCGACGCGGGTGCGATCGTCATCGGCAAGACGAACATGCACGAGCTGGCCTTCGGCATCAGCGGCTACAACATGGCGTTCAAGACCGGCGAGTCGTACGGCGTGCGCAACGCCTACGATCCCACGCGGATGGCGGGCGGATCGTCTTCCGGCAACGGCGCCGCGATCGGCGCGCGCATCGCGCCGGCCGGCATCGGCACCGACACCGGCGGATCGGTGCGGATTCCGTGCGCGTTCAACGGATGCGCGGCGCTGCGGCCCACGGTGGGGCGTTATCCGCAGTCCGGCATCACGCCGATCTCGCACACGCGCGACACGGCCGGGCCGATGGCGGTGTCGATGCGCGACGTCGAGCTGCTCGATCGCGTGATCAGCGGCGATGCGCCGGTGCAGCCCGCCGATCCCCGCAGCGTGCGCCTCGGCGTGGTCGCGCCGCTGTACGCGGATCTCGACGACGATACGCGCGCATCGATGGACGCCGCACTCGCGAAGCTGCGCGCGGAGGGCGTGACCCTGGTCGACGTCGAGATGCCGCAGCTGATGGAGCTGAACGGCAGGATCGGCTTCCCGTTGGCGCTGTTCGAGGCGCACGACGACGTCGCGGGCTACCTGAAGCATTACTCCACGGGCGTCACGCTCGAGCAGCTCGCCGCGCAGATCGCCAGCCCCGACGTCAAGGGCACCTACGAGAACCTGGTGCTGCCGCGCAAGCTGCCGGGGCCGGACGGAACCACGGTCGACGCGCGGCCCGTGTACGAGGCGGCGATGCGCGAAGCGCGCCCGGCCTTGCAGAAGCTCTACGCCGACACCTTCGCGCAGCACCGGCTCGACGGGATCGTCTTTCCGACGGTGCCGGCGGTGGCGATGCCCGCCGGTCCGGAATCGAGCAGCCTGGAGAACTTCGTCCGCTACATCCGCAATACCGACCCCGGCAGCAATGCGGGCGTGCCGGGGATCACGTTGCCGGTGGCGCTGGGCGCAACGACGCGGCTTCCAGTCGGACTCGAAGTCGACGGGCCGGCCGGCAGCGATCGACGGCTGGTCGCCGTCGGAATGACGCTGGAGAAGGTGTTCGGCCGACTCGCGCCGCCGGGGCGCTGAGCGCGAACCCGGCGCCGGAAGGCGCCCGGTTCGCCGCAGCGAAGCCTCACTGCACGGCGGCGATCATGTAGGCGACGGCGTCGCGCACTTCGGCGTCGCTGAGCTTCCCGTTGCCGCCGCGTGGAGGCATCGCGCGGATGCCTTCGATCGCGTGCTTGTCGAGAACGTCCACGCCCTGGGCGAGGCGCGGTTGCCACGCGGCCTTGTCGCCGTGCTTCGGCGCGCCGGCAACGCCGGTTTCGTGGCAGACGCCGCAGGTGCCCTTGTAGATCTTCTCGCCGGCGGCGACGTCGGCGCCGCCCGCGGCCTGCTGGGGCGCGGCCTCGCCGCCCGCCGGCTTCGAAGCGGCGGCAGGGGCAGCGGGCGCAGCCGCAGCAGGGGCCGCACTGGCGGCTGCCGGAGCGGCACCCTGGGTGCCGCCTTGCGGTGCCGCGGCCCCTTCGACCTCGAGACGCCCGATCGGCTGCAGCCGCCGGGCGATCGCTTCGGCGGACATCGCGTCGGCGCCCGCGCCGGTTCGCGTCGTCGTCTGCACGTAGGTGGCGATCAGCGTGATGACGACGATGGGGACGAGGAACGAGAGAACGACGACGGCGATCAGTTGACGCGGAGTTCTGATGAAGGACTGATGGTCGTCGCTCATGCCTGGCGCCCTCTCGGAGGAATCGGAGCGGGGGATTATAGCGGCCGGGTTGCGCGCTTCGGCGCCTACCAACGGCAGGCGTGCGGTTTGCTCCCAGCGGTGCTTTGCTTCCTCGAGGCCGGCGATGAAGACGCTGCTGTGGATCATCGTGATCATCTTCCTGATCGGTCTGCTCGTCGTGATCGGAACCGGGAAGCTGATCTTCTGAGTAACCGTCTTCGAAGTCAAACGCCGTGAAGCGAGTTGTTCCAGGGTT
>CALCZN010000164.1:0-6235 GCA_937903095.1 uncultured Burkholderiales bacterium | reverse complement strand
GCCGCGGTGGGGCGCAGGCGGCGCCGGCGGCCGCCGGTCTTCGTCCACGCTCGAGGCGCGCGTGCACGCGCTCGAGGAGGCGCAGGCGCGCACCGAGCAGTCGCTCGCCACCGACCGGCTGAGCGAAACCGAGCCGGAGTTGGTGACGCGGCTGAAGGCACTCGAAGCCCAGACCTCGTCGATGCAGAAGCAGGCGCGGCAGATCGAGGCGCTCGAGGGCATCACCGTGGCGGGAAGCCTCACCACTATGGCGCAGCACGTCGGCGCCGGCGGCTCGGACACCGGCGCCCCGCAGTCGCGCCTGGGCTACCGCGGCGACCTGTCGGTGACGCTGCCCGGAGGCACCTTCGGCAGCGCCGAGGGCTCGATCTTCACGCACCTGCGCTTCGGTCAGGGCGAGGGAATCGGCGTGCGCCGCGCGTTCGCCAGCACCAACTCCACCGCGTTCGAAGTCGCAGGCGTCGGTTCCGACTCCGATTCGTCTTTCGCGATCCTCGCGCAGGCGTGGTACCAGCTCTCGGTGCCGCTGGGGGACGACGGCCTGCCTGCGCAGGCGCGGCGACACCTGTTCTTCAACGTCGGCAAGATCGACCCCTTCGTCTTCTTCGACCAGAACGCGATCGCTGACGACGAGACCGTTCGCTTCGCCAACAACGCCTTCGTCCACAATCCGCTGCTCGATGCCGGCCGCGACGTCGGCGCCGACGAATACGGCTTCTCGCCGGGCGTGCGCGTCGCCTACATCGACGAAAGCGACGCGGGACTGAAGTGGCGCGCCTCGGTAGGCGCCTTCGGCGCGGGCAGCGCAGCGAATTTCTCCGGCTCGCCCGGTCGGCCGTTCCTGATCGGCCAGCTCGAAGCCTCGCCGCGACTGTTCCAGGGACTGGTCGGCAACTACCGGATCTACGCGTGGCGCAATCCGCGCGCCGTCGATTTCAACGACAACGAGACCTTGCATGCCGGCTGGGGCGCCTCGATCGACCAGCGCGTCACCGACGATCTGACGCTGTTCGGACGCTTCGGCCAGCGCACCACCGGGCACGGCTCCTTCGACCGCGCGCTCACGCTCGGCAGCGAGCTGGACGGCGACGTCTGGCGGCGCGCCGCCGACGGCATCGGATTCGCAGTCGGCTGGCTGGGCATCAGCGACGAGTTCCGCCGCGCGGCAGCCGCCGGCGAAGTGCCCGGATTCCCGGGCAGGCCGAGCAGCTACGCGCATATCGCCGAGCTTTACTACCGCTATCGCTTCAACGACCGGGTCGAGATCACGCCCGATCTGCAATGGCTGCGTCACGCCGGCGGCGACCCGCGCGGCTCGACGCGCATGATCGTCGGGCTGCGCGCCCGCGTGGGCATCTGAACCGATGCGCATCGTGCTTGCCACCGCATTCGGCCTCGCGCTGGCTGCCGGCGCCGGCGCCGGCGGCGCGTGGGCGGCCGAAACCGCCACCTACCCGGTCGTCGTCCGCGACGGACGCATCGAGCCGGCGCGGCTCGAGGTGCCGGCCGGCGTGAAGATCAAGCTGACCATCCGCAACGAAGGACCGGGCCCCTGCGAGTTCGAGAATCTCGACCTGCGCGTGGAAAAGGTGCTCGCGCCGGGGGCCAGTTCCTTCGTCGTCATCCATCCGCTGCGACCGGGCAGCTACCGCTTTTTCGACGAGTTCCACCCGGACACGTCGGAGATGCTGCTGATCGCGAAGTGAGGCCACAACGGGAATGAACGCGCTGATCGTCGTCTGGCGCGAGAGCCTGGAGGCCATGCTCGTCATCGGCGTGCTGCTGGCGTGGATCGCGCGCCAGCCCGCGCCGCAACCGCTGCGCCGCTCGCTGTGGGGCGGGGTGGCAGCGGGTATCGCGCTGGCCGCGCTGCTCGGCGCGGCGACCTTCCTCGTGCAGAGCCAGCTGCAGGGTGAGGCGCTCGAGATCTTCCAGATCGCGATGGTGCTGTTCGTCGCGGTGCTCATCGTGCAGATGGTGCTGTGGATGCGCCGGCACGGACGCGCGATGCGCCAGGAACTGGAGCAGCAGGCCACGCGGGCCGCGGGCGGGCTCGGGCTGGCGATCGTCGCTGCACTCGCCGTTGCGCGCGAAGGGGCCGAGACCGTCGTCTTCCTCTACGGGATCGGCTTCGAGGCCGGCGGCGGTCGCCTGATGTCGGTGGCCGGCGCGATCGCCGGCTTCGTACTGGCCGCCGCCACCGCCTGGCTGGTCGCGCGCGGCGCGCGCTTCCTCAGCTATCGGGTCGTGTTCCGCGTCAGCGAGATCCTGCTGCTGCTGATCGCCGCCTCGCTGCTGGCCAACGGCATCGACCGCATGATCGCGATGGACTGGCTCTCGCCGATGCTCGATCCGGTCTGGGACACTTCGGCGCTGCTCGACGACCGGGTCGGCATCGGCCGCGTCGCGGCGGACTTCCTCGGCTATCGCGCGCGGCCCTCGGCCACGCTGCTCGTCGCCTATGCGCTGTTCTGGATCGCCGTATTCGTCGGCTGGCGGCGCAGCGCCGGCCCGATCGCGCCCGCCCCGCGTAGTGGACAGGCAGGACAGCCGGGACAGCCGGAACAGCCGGCGAAGGGCTCGGGGGCCGAAGCGCGCGGAGCCTCGCGATGAACGCCCCGACGCCGCTGCCGTTGCTGGATGCGCGCCGAAGCGCGGCCTTCGGGCCGGCGCCGAGCCGCCCCGGGCGTCGACGCAGCGCGCTCGCGCGCCTGGGCGACGCGATGCAGCAGCACCGGCGCGTGATCCTCGGCATCCAGTGGGTCGTCGTCTGCGTCTACCTGCTGCTCGTCGTCGTTCCGGCGTTCCTGCCGCTGCCGAAGAGCGGCGAGCGCATCGTCTCGAATCTCGCGCTGTTCGCACAGTTCGCTTTCTGGGGCATCTGGTGGCCCTTCGTCATCGCCAGCATGTTCGTCGTCGGGCGCGCCTGGTGCGGCGTGTTCTGCCCGGAGGGCGCACTCACCGAGTTCGCCAGCCGGCACGGCCTGGGGCGCAGCATTCCGCGCTGGATCCGCTGGAGCGGCTGGCCTTTCGTCGCCTTCGCCTGCACGACGATCTACGGCCAGCTGATCAGCGTCTACGAGTATTCGCGCGCGGCGCTGCTGATCCTCGGCGGCTCGACCGTGCTGGCGGTCGCCGTCGGCCTCGTCTATGGGCGCAACAACCGCGTCTGGTGTCGCTACCTGTGTCCGGTCAGCGGCGTGTTCGGATTGCTCGCCAAGGTCGCGCCGGTGCACTTCGCCGTCGATCCGGAGCAGTGGAAACGCCACCCGGGGCGCGCCGAGCGCATCGACTGCGCGCCGCTGATCGACGTGCGGCACATGACCAGCGCCTCCGATTGCCACTCGTGCGGGCGCTGCAGCGGCCATCGCGACGCGGTCGCGCTCGAGCTGCGCCGGCCGAACGCCGAGATCCTCTCCGCCGGCCCGCGGCAGATCGGCAACGGCTCGGCGATCCTGCTCCTGTTCGGCATGCTCGGGCTGGCCACCGGCGCCTTCCAGTGGACGCTGAGCCCCTGGTTCGTCGCGATGCGCCAGGGGGCCGCGCAATGGCTGGTCGAGCACGACTCGTTCCTGCTGCTGCGCGACGATGCGCCCTGGTGGCTGCTGACGCACTACCCCGAGGCCAGCGACGTCTTCACCTGGCTCGACGGCATCGCGATCCTCGTCTACATCGGCGGCTACGCGCTGCTCGCCGGCGGCCTGAGCTGGCTGGCGCTGCGCGCGGCGGCGCGCGTGGCCGGCGCGGCGCGCTTCGACTGGAAGACGCTCGCGCTCGGACTGGTGCCGATGGCCGGAGCGGGCCTGTTCGTCGGATTGTCGATGACGACGGCGACACAACTGCGCGCCGAAGGATGGTTGCCGGCCGGGGTCGATCTGCTGCGCGCGCTGCTGCTGGGCGGGGCAGTGCTCTGGTCGGTCTGGCTCGGGCTGCGCATCGTCGCGCGTTCGCCGGCGGCGTTCGCGCGTCGTACGACTGCGAGCCTGCTCTACCTCGTGCCGGTGGCCGTTTTCGGCGGCACGTGGTACCTGATGTATTTCGTGTGGTGAGCGGGTTTTCGCTCGCTGCGGCGTCAGGCGCAACCCGAGTCTTCGACGCGATACGCGATGCCCAGTTCGTCGGCGACTGCAGCAAGCGGCCCGTCAGCCGTCCAGAGTCGAACCCCTGCCACCAGCGCTGAAGCCAGCAGGTGCGCGTCGATCCAGCCGATGCCGCGCCCATGGATCCTGCGCGCCCGGATGAACGCCACGACTTCGCTGTGAGGCACGGGCGGGATCTGTTCCATCCGTTCGTAGCTGCTCAGCAGCTTCTGCCGGCCGCCGCGGTCGCCCACGAGCAGCTCGCCGTACACGAACTCATGGCCCACGACGGCGTCGTCGGCCAACAGACTGTCCATCTCCGCAGCAAAGGGCGCCCGGTTCGAGAGGAACCGGATCCAGACGGACGTGTCGACGAGGACGCTCACGCCGCCGAGTGGTCGGCCGAGACGGGATCCTCACGGCGCCGAGGCGTGTCCGCTGCGTGCGGCTCGGAGCCGCGCAATGCTCGTAGGCGCTCGTAGACGGCGCGGCGCACCAGAGCCTCCAGACCGAGTCGCACCGTGTCGGTGTCGGTCTTCGCCCCGGCTGCCGCCTTGGCGTCACGGAGGAGGCGCTCATCGATGTGGAGAGTTTTCTTCATACAGACAAAAATACCATATCTGTATGGCATCGGGATCGATGCGTAGCCCAGCACCCTCCCGCGCACCTCGATTGGAACTCGAGCGCCCACGCTGATGGCCGAGCGAGCGGACGGCGAGAAGGCATTCAGGACGCGCGCTGCCGGCACTCCTGGCCCCAGATGGAAACCGGCCGGGCACTGCAAGCAGCGGCCGGCCGGTTCATGTAATGGTGGTTGCGGGGGCAGGATTTGAACCTGCGACCTTCGGGTTATGAGCCCGACGAGCTGCCAGACTGCTCCACCCCGCGTCAGAGCCAAACACTATAGCAGGAAGCTCGACAGCCCGCAACGCTACTCGCCCGCGCAGGCATCGCGCACCGGATGCCGCTCACCCGCACGAATACCGGTCGCGAATGTGCAGGTTGTAGAAGTCGCCATACGAGCGCGCGGCCATGAACCGCTCGTACAGGCGCTGCGGCACGTCGCAGAAGTCGTACTCGCGCCCTCCGGCGAAACGGATGCGCAGGCGCTTCGTGACCGCGTCGTACCCGATCGCCTCGATGGCGCTGGAATGCACCGGACGCATGTACATGGCCGATCCTCCCGCGAGGTTCCGCCCCCGCCTGTCCTTCGTGTATCATCGACGGAAAGCTCGAGCAGGCGCTGATCCATTGCCTCCCGAAGCGCGGCGGACCGATCATCGGGAGTTCCGCTCCCCGAATTCCGCTACACACGCTTCTGCGAGCCGCACCGCCCTGGCGGGTACCCGATCGCGATTTCCCCGGCGCAATTGCGCGTCTTTCCTCCTTTCGCGGACGCGGCCGATGGGTCGGTGAACCGTACGAACGGAGCGCGAAACCCGGGGCCATCGGGTGTAGCCGCGGCTCTCCAGACGCAGCCCGTATCCGGATGAACACCGAAGAAGCGAAGATTGTCCTCGAGGCCGCGCTGCTGTGCGCATCGCAGCCGATGAGCATCGCCGAATTGCGAAAGCTGTTCGACGACGAGCTCGACGCGGACACGATCCGCAGCCTGCTCGACGAGTTGCGCGCGCAATGGAACGGTCGCGGCGTGGAGCTCAGCGCGCTCGCCACGGGCTGGCGCTTCCAGAGCACATCGCAGATGGCGCCGTATCTCGGACGGCTGAATCCCGAGAAGCCCCCGCGCTATTCGCGCGCGCTGCTCGAGACGCTGGCGATCATCGCGTACCGGCAGCCGGTCACGCGCGGCGATATCGAGGAGATCCGCGGAGTCACCGTTGCCGGGCATCTGGTGCGTACGCTCGAGGAGCGCGGCTGGGTCGAGGTCATCGGGCACAAGGACGTGCTCGGCCGTCCCGAACTGCTCGGCACGACGCGCCAGTTCCTCGACGATCTGGGCTTGCGCTCGCTTGCCGATCTGCCGCCGCTGCTCGAGCCGGGGCAGGCCGTCGACGCGGTCGATGCGCTGGGACAGCGCGTCATCGAGTTCGCCGGCGCTGCGGAAGGCGAAGGTGAGCCGCAGGAGGACGGCGAGCCGTTGCCCGACGCATCTGCATCTGCACCGGCACCTGCACCTGCGCCCGAATCTGCGACTG
>CALCZN010000163.1:0-10019 GCA_937903095.1 uncultured Burkholderiales bacterium | reverse complement strand
GATCGCGCCGAAGATGAGTCCCGTGCGCAGCGCTTCGCGCCAGCGCGGATCATGCAGGGCGCTGCCCTTGCCGATCGCCGCGGCGAAGGCATCGGTGGACATCGCCAGGGCGAGCAGAGCGGTGGAGGCGAAGTTCATCCCGGCAGGTTCGGGCCGGGCAGCGGACCGCGACAGCCCGGCGCTGCCCGACCTTCGTCGCACCGGGTTGCCGATGGTCTCGCCAGGCGCTGTACGCTGCCTGCGCCACGGCGCGCATCGCGCGGCCGAGTGTGTTGACGCAGGCGCTTCCGGAAGCGGAAGCAGGCTACTCCCCAAAGGAATCGGCAGTGTACCAGCCCTGTCGGGCCGGCCGTTTGCGGCGGGCGAACGCCCCAGCCGTCCCGGAGACCGACGATGCCGACGTCCTTTCGCCACGGCGCTTCTCCCGCGAGTCCGAACGACGTGCGCCGGCGCTTCCTGCTCGGTGCCGGTGCGGCGGCATCGGCCGCATGGCTGCGCGAAGGCGCAGCAGCGACTCCGGGCGCGATCGAGCATCCGGTACCGGAGGACCCGAGCAAGGTGCCGGGCGTGCCGCTCGAGGACACGAGCTATGGCGCCCGCTCGCAATTCGAGACCGAGGTGCGCACCCGGTACGGGAAGACTTCCACTGCGCTGTCGTCGTGGACCTTCACTCCGCTGCAGAACAGCATGGGGATCGTCACACCGTCGGGCCTGCATTTCGAGCGCAGCCATGCCGGCACGGCGATCGTCGATCCGGCGCGCCACTTCCTGTTCCTGCACGGCCTGGTGCAGCGCGCCCGCAAGTGGTCGATGCCCGACCTGCGGCGCTTCCCGTCGGTGTCGCGCCTGCTCTTCATCGAATGTTCGGGCAACGGCCTGACCGAGTGGTCGAAGCCGACGCTGAATACGGTGCAGGAAACGCACGGACTCACATCGACCTCCGAATGGACCGGCGTGCCGCTGTCGACGCTGCTGAACGAAGCCGGCGTGAATCCCGAAGCGCGATGGGTTCTCGCCGAAGGCGCCGACGGCGCGGCGATGACGCGCAGCATCCCGATCGACAAGGCGATGCGCGACTGCATCGTCGCCTGGGGACAGAACGGCGAGGCGCTTCGGCCCGAGCAGGGCTACCCGTTGCGCCTGATCGTGCCCGGCTACGAAGGCAACATGCACATCAAGTGGCTGCGCCGGCTGCAACTCGCCGACTCGGCCTTCATGACGCGCGAGGAGACCTCGAAGTACACCGACCTGCTCCCCGACGGCAAGGCGCGCCAGTTCACCTTCGAGATGGAAGCCAAGTCGGTGATCACCTCGCCATCGGGCGGGATGACGCTTCCCGGCGCCGGCTTCCACGAGATCACCGGCCTGGCCTGGTCGGGACGCGGCACGATCACGCGCGTCGACGTCTCGGTCGATGGCGGACGGTCGTGGCGCGAGGCGACGCTGCAGCAGCCGGTCCTGCCGATCTGCCACGCGCGCTTCCGGCTGCCCTGGCAGTGGGACGGCAGGGAAGCGATCCTGCAGAGCCGCTGCACCGACGACACCGGCTACGTGCAGCCGACGATCGGACAGCTCGTCGCGGTACGCGGGCTGAACGGGCCGGTCGGATCGGTCTACCACCTGAACGGCATCCAGAGCTGGAAGGTCGCCTCCGACGGAAAGGTGTCCAATGTCCACCACTACTAGCAACGGCCTGCGGCTCGTCGCGCTGCTCGCCGCGCTCGGCTGCGCGGCCGCCGCCGGCGCACAGGACAAACGCCACTACGACTTCGGCACGACGCCGAGCGAGGCCGAACTCGCGCGCTTCGTCTCGCCGCTGCCCGACGGCCGCGGCCTGCCGCAGGGATCGGGCTCGGCGGCGCGGGGCAAGGCGGTCTACGAGGCGAACTGCCTCGTCTGTCACGGCGATGCGCTGCAGGGCGGCCAGGGCGATCGCCTCGTCGGCGGGCGCGGCACGCTGGTGAACTCCGACCCGACGCGCGCGCCGGTGAAGACCGTCGAGAGCTACTGGCCGTACGCGACGACGCTGTTCGACTACATCAAGCGCGCGATGCCGCTGACCGCCCCCGGCACGCTGTCGAACGACGACGTGTACGCGGTGACGGCATACATCCTCGCGCAGGGGAAGATCATCGAGGAAAACGAGGTGCTCGACGCCGGCAATCTCGCTGCCGTGAAGATGCCCAACCGCGAGGGCTTCATTCCCGACCCGCGCCCCGAGCGCTTTCCCGCTCCCTGACCCGCTTCGACTCGAGCGCCATTGCTCGTGGAGCGATTCCGCGAGCGGAAGCGCTCCATGGTTGACATTCCCGGAAGCCGGCGTAGCATCGGCATCGACTAGACCGATCGGTCTAGTCACCGTCCGACCCGATCGTTACACGCTTTTTGCAGGAGTGCCGATCATGCGAGTAGCGAAAGACCAGATCGAAGTGCGCATGCAGATTCCCGGCGCGATCATCCGCCAGCGAACCGGATTCGGCGAGATGAGCGGATCCGGGGGCATCAGCGGTGAATACTTCACGCTCGCCGCCGGAGTCGACACCACGCCGTTGTTCGTGGGACTGGAAGGCAACCTGTGCCAGTGCCCGCACTGGGGCTTCGTCCTGCGCGGAAGTCTCACGACGACCGACGCCGGCGGGAGACAGGAGACGGTCCAGGCGAACGACCTGTTCTACTGGCCCGCGGGCCACAATGTGCGCGTCGACACCGATGCGGAGATCGTGATGTTCAGCCCGCAGGACGAGCACAGCCACGTCATCGACCATATGATCAGGAAAGTCCAGGGCTGACGCGCTGCACCCTCACGGCGCGCACACGGGAGACCGGGCCTCCTCGATGACGCATTCGACGAAGCAACGCCTGCTCGACGCGGGCATGGCCATGCTGCTGCAGCACGGCTACAACGACCTGGGCATCCAGGCCGTGTTGGCGTCCACGGGCGTCCCGAAGGGGTCCTTCTACCATCACTTCCGCGACAAGGAAGACTTCGCGCTGCAGGTGATCGACCAGTACATGCACGCCGTGCACGAAGGGCTCGACGCCTGTCTCGGCGACGTCGAGCGCCCGCCCCTGGAGCGCGTGCGCCGGTTCTTCGAGATGACGCGGCAGGCGTACCGCGCGGAAGGCTACCTGGGGTGCCTGCTCGGCGGCCTGGGCCAGGAACTCTCCGGCGTGAGCGAGGTGTTCCGGCACAAGATCGAGTGGTGCTTCTCGCAGATCGCCGAGCGGCTGGCCGTGTGTCTCGAGGAGGCGCGACGCGCCGGCGACCTTCCGCCCGGCGTCGAGCCGCGCGAAATGGCGGACCGCCTCGTCGACTGCTGGGAGGGCGCGGCGCTTCGCAGCCGCCTGCGCCGCGATCCGGCGCCGCTCGACGCGATGCTCGACTTCTGCTTCGCCGGCGTCGCCGCGGCGGGCCCGGCGAATCGCCCCGCAAGACGCAACGATTCGAGGAAGGAGCGACGTTCCGCGCGAATTGCGGGGAGTACGTGACAACAGAAGATACGTGATAACATTGTGCTTCCATAAATCGTGCTGTCGAAGACCATGGAAGTGACGATCCGCAAGATGGGCAACTCGCAGGG
The DNA here is from genome assembly GCA_937903095.1 of uncultured Burkholderiales bacterium. Lineage (GTDB taxonomy): Bacteria > Pseudomonadota > Gammaproteobacteria > Burkholderiales > Burkholderiaceae_E > Zeimonas. Next base: position 6,438 of record CALCZN010000163.1, on the reverse strand, counting down.
CGTGCTCATTCCCAAGCCGATCCTTGCGCAGGTCGGGTTGGAAGGAAAAGCAGAGCTGCAGGTTCGCGGCGACGTCATCGAGATTCGCCCTATCCGCCGCAATCCGCGCGAAGGCTGGGCCGATGATGCCAGGCGTCTTTCCGGTGAAGGTCAGGATGCGCTGGTGTGGCCTGAATTCGCCAACGAAGGCGACGAGAATCTCGAGTGGTGAGGACCGGGGAGATCTGGCTGGCCCAACTGGACCCGACCGTCGGCGGCGAAATCCGCAAGACTCGTCCTTGCGTCGTGATCTCGCCGAACGAGATGAACGAGCACCTGCGAACGGCCATCGTGGCACCGATGACCACGGGCTCGCGCCCCGCCGCGTTTCGGGTGCCCGTCAGTTTCCAGGGCAAGCGCGGGCTGATCGTCCTCGATCAGATCCGCACGCTGGATCGAAGCCGGCTCGTGAAGCGCCTGGGTTCTCTACGCTCGCCCACGCTCGAGGCAACGCTGCAGACGCTTCAGGCGATGTTCGCACTGCATTCTTGAAGCCATGCGATCCGGACCCGTACACCCTTGCATCGACCCCGCGCGGGAAGGATGGGCGGCCCACATCGACGAGGGCTTCATCGAACACGTCGGCCCGATCTGGGAACGACGCGACGCGGACGGCATGCGCTACGGCTTCGTCGCGGATCCGAAGCATGCCAACCTGCTCGGCGTCGTCCAGGGAGGCATGCTGATGACCTTCGCCGATCGTGCACTCGGCCTGTGCGCATGGCAGGCGGCGGAAGGGACGCCCTGCGTGACGATCCAGTTCGCGATGCAGTTCCTGTCGTCGGCGCGAATCGGCGAGTTCATCGAGCTGCGTCCGGAAGTGGTCCGCCGCACGGCGTCGCTCGTCTTCCTGCGCGGAGTGTTGATGGCGGGCTCGCGTAGCGTCGCTGCGGCTTCGGGGATCTGGAAAAGGGTTCCGCGAGCGCGGATCGGCGGGAGATTCGCGGGTCGCTGACGAGCGGCCCGAGGCAGGCTGCCGATTCCTTTCACTGCCCGCCACGCTTGCGTCTTAGAACCGCCTCCTTCGCTTTTCTGCCTCTCGCGAAGGATCAGCTGCAATCCGAAGTCGTAGATCGCCTCCAGCTTCGATCCGTTTAACAATGCTTGACAATTCGGCATCAGTTGCCCACACTGGTTCATGGTTCAACATTGCCAAACGAAGGTGCCCGTGGAGATCGTCTTGCGAAAGTACGGAAACAGCACGGTGGCGGTGCTACCGCCTGCCGTCCTGAAAGACCTTGGCCTTTCGGCGGGTCAACAGATGACATTGTCGACGACCGAAGAAGGCGGGATCGTGCTGGGTCGCAAACGCAGGTACGTCCTGAGCGACCTGATTGCTCAATGCGATCCCAAGGCACCGCCGCCGATCGATCTCGTCGAGTGGGAGTCCGCAAGTCCGGTGGGCAACGAGGTCTGGTGATGGCCGTCTTCGAGCGCGGAGACATCGTGTCGGTGCCCCTCGACCCGACCATGGGACATGAGCAGAGAGGCATACGGCCCGCCCTCGTTCTCACAACCCGAGAGTTCAACCGCCTGGGAGATGTGCTGGTTGCGCCCATCACGCAGGGAGGCGACTTCTCGCGTCATGCCGGCTTCGCCGTGACTCTCTCCGGCACCGGATGCAGGACACATGGCGTCGCGCTGGTCAACAAGATCCGAATGCTCGACCTCGTCGCGAGAAAGGCGCGCAAGATCGAACGCGCGCCGCAGACGGTTATCGACGATGCCCTGGGGCGCCTGATGGCGATTCTCGAGGGCTGAAAAGGCGCTTCCCGAACGTTGAAGACCTGGGACATCCCGTCGCCGCGAAAGCGCCGGAACGAAGTCGTGCGGTACAATCCCGCCCGAGCCGGCATCGAGCGAGCGTTATCTCATTCGAAGCCAGGAGACGTGGCCGAGAGGTCGAAGGCACTCCCCTGCTAAGGGAGCATGCGGCCAAAAACTGCATCGAGGGTTCGAATCCCTCCGTCTCCGCCAACGACAGGTTTCGCAACACTCCCTGTCAAATCGATTCCCAGAATAATCAATGGCTTATGGCGGAAATGGGCGGCGTAGCACTTCGCTGCACTTCCTGCTGACCCCGTTTGTGGTGGAATGGTGGTGGAACGAAACGTTCCGCCCGGGAGCATTCCACCATGTCATTCCACCCGATCCTTCTCGCCAACCCGGTTCCGGTCGTCGGCATCGAGCCGGGCATCCGCCACACGCTTTCCGACGGCAACCTGCGCAAGAAGCCTCCGGAGAAGCCCGAGAAGAAAACCGACGGCGGCGGGCTGTACCTGCACCGGCTGCCGAGCGGCATTTCTACGTGGCGCATCAAGTACCGCATCGCCGGCCGCGCCGACGAGGTGACGATCGGACGTTACCCGGAGGTATCGCTTGGCGAAGCGCGGGCCGATGCCGCCGCTATCCGTCGGTTGGTCGCCAAGGGAATCGACCCGAAGCAATGGGCTGCCGCGATCGAGGCCCGGGACGCTGCCGAGGCGCAGCGCGCCGCAGAGACGTTCCGCGCGACCGCTGATGCCTACTACGCGGCGAAATCGCCCGGATGGAGCGCCACGCATCAACGCGACGTTCGCCGCATCCTCGACGAGCTAGTCGAGGGCCGCACGGCACCGGACAAGCCGCGCCATGCGTCGATCGGGTCGATCCCGATGCGTGATCTTCGGAAGTCGCATGTGCGTGAAGTTACCGACGCGGTGATCGCCCGAGGTGCGCTGTCCTACGCGCGCGATGTGGTGCTCTATTGCAGGAAGGTCGTCGAGCACTTCAACGCCGGCACCGACGACCCGATCGCCGATCCGACGGCGGGCCTGCGCACGACCATGCCAACGGTCAACGAGAGGAACCACGCCGCGCTTGCGCCGGCCGAAATGCCGAACTTTCTCTCTGCGCTGCGTCTGGCGCGCTGCGAACCCGAGACGCGGCTAGCGATTCGGTTACTCATGCTCACGGCGCTACGCACGACGGAACTGCGTCTAGCGCAATGGGCCGAAATCGACTTCGACGCTAAGAAGTGGGTGGTCCCGGCCGATCGCATGAAATACCGTCGCCGGCTGCCTGCGCCGCATGAAGTGCCGTTATCACGGCAGGCGCTCGCAACCCTGCGCGACCTGCAAACCCTGACCGGCGATCGGGACCGGATGTTCCCCGGGGTGAAGGGCGGCGACGCTTCGATGAGCGAATCCACCATGTTGATGACCATCAAGCGCATGGGTCTCCGTGGTCGGATGACCGGGCACGGCCTGCGTAGCGTGTTCTCGACATGGGCGCACGACGCAGGCTATGACACGGCCGTTGTCGAGAGGGCGCTCTCGCATGTCGATGCCAACGCGGTGCGCGCCGCCTACGATCGGGGCGACCGGTGGCGCGCGCGTGTCGAACTGATGCAGGCATGGGCCGATCAAATTGATGCATGGGAAGGCGCAAACATCGTCGAGTTGCGGAGCGCGGGATGAGCGCCTCGGATGCGCGACTCGATCCCGACGAACTGGAACGGATCATCGAGGCAACGGACGCCCTGCATTTCGTCGAAAGCGTTCTCGGCGGAGTCATGGCGTCGGATGAATGGCAGGCGCTTGATCGCTTCGGAAGCATCCTCGACGCTGCGAAATCCGACCCGGTAATAGCGAAGTCGGAGCACGTAAAGAGTCTCGTCGAGTATCTCGCCGATGTGTTTCAACATCGCTACGGGGAATTGATGCGCGGCGATGCGACGGCGGCATTGCGTGAAGTAGTCAACGAAAAGCAGCGCGAAATCTCATCGCGCAGGCGCTCCAATGTGACCCGCGAGACGTTGCTCGCGTACCGCGACGAATACATCATGAAACGCGGTAAGGAACGCGGTTGGAAGAAGAGCGCGCAAGCCGCGTTCAGCATCAACGCGGAGACGCTGCGCAACCGACTCCGCAGCGAGTAAATGTGTCGCTAGCCGGCTAGCGACACATTCTGTTGACCCCGCCGGCGGGAGCCCGCATAACAATCGGAAGCACTTCGTTACGGGGTGCTTCTGATGACCGGAGTTCAACGTTGGGCGACTAAAGCCCAAGTCAAGGCGCGAGGTCACCCCGAGCGCACCATCGCGCGGCCGGAGTTTCCGCAACCTACCTACTTCGGCCCGCGCTCGCCGCGCTGGTTGGTTGCCGAACTTGACGAATTCGACGCGAAGGTGGCGGCCGGCAAGATCGTGCTCGCCGACCGACGCGATGCCGTCGCGCAGACGGCTGCCGCACGCGCGAAGTACATGGAGCGTGTGAAGTCGGGGGAGGTTCGCGCCTCTAGGCAAGCCACCGCCGCGCGGAAGCGAGCCGAACGGGAAGCCGATCATGCGTGATCGGAGCGCGGGCCGGCCGCTGGCAGGCGACCGGGGCACCGCAAGGCACGACGACACCAGCGGATTCTGCATTCAATGCGGGATTCGCGCCACGGCCATCCGCTGCCCGAAATGCGAGGCGTGGCATCGCTGGTACATCGCGTACCGGACCGCATCCGGGTACCTGCGGAGGACCCGATGAGCGACATTCAGCGCGCCCGCGAAGCGCTCGCCGCCATCCCGTGTCCGTCCGATCGTGACCGGTGGTGGCCGATCGTCGGTTCCGCATTGGCCGAGGGACTGAGCCAAGCAGAAGTTCTCGAATGGTCTGAGCGCGGCCCGAACTTCTCGCGTAGCTCCGCAACCGCCACGATTAAATCGCTCGCCGGTCGAGCGAGTACCGGGCAGAAGGGCTCGTTGTTCGCCATCGCACGCGAGCATGGATGGAACGGACGCACGTACGGATCATCTCGGGCCGAAAGTGTGTCCGCTGAAGCAAAGGTCGCGTCCTTCGACTTCGCGCGCGTCTGGCGTGATTCGGAGCCCGCCACAAACGATCATCCGTACATCGAGCGGAAGATGGGAGTCGCCGACGGGCTGCGCGTTTACCGTGGCCCGCTGGTGCTCGCAGGGCAGCCTCTCGACGGCGCGCTGCTGGTGCCGGTCAATGACGCAGACGACAACCTGCAAAGCTGGCAGGCGATCCCACCGACCGGGGACAAGCGCTCGGCGCCGGGCGCGCCGATCAAGGGCGGGTTCTTTCTTGTCGGCGGCGCGCCGCGCGAATCGCTGTATGTCGTCGAAGGCATTGGCCAAGCGTGGTCGGCGTATCAAGCAACGGGCAACCCGGCGGTTGTCTGCTTCGGTGCCGGCAACGTCGAGACGATCGCGCGGCAAATGCGCAAGCGGTTCCCGAGCACCACCATTATCGTCGCCGACGCCGGCAAGGAACGCGACGCCGAACGCATCGCGCGCTTGGTGGGCGGCGCGTGGGTGCCGATGCCCGAGGGCTCGCCGGACAACTTCGATCTAAACGACCTTCACCAGCGAGACGGACTCGAAGCGGTCGCGGAGTACCTGCGCGCGCAGGCTCGTGAGGTGGCAGCGCCGCGACTGCGCTTCGCCACGGTCGGGGAGGTGCTGCGCAAACCCGGGGTTGCGTGGCGCGTCCTGCGCGTCATTCCGGCGCGCGGGCTGATCGTGCTGTGGGGCGCGTCCGGCTCCGGAAAGACGTTCGTCGCGCTCGACCTTTCCGCCGCGATCGTGCGAGGGCTGAAATGGGCGGGCCGGCGCACCAAGCGAGGGACCGTAGCTTACATCGCTGCCGAGGGGCAGTTGCGCGATCGTGTCGACGCTTACCTGCGGCGCAACGGGCTGACGGTCGCCGACCTATCCGGTCTGCGCGTGCTCGATTCGACGGTCAACCTGCTCGACCCCGACGCCGACATCGAAGAGTTGATCGCGTCGATGCGGATGCTTGCTGCCGAGGCCGGCGCGCTCGACGTGGTGGTCATCGATACGTTGAACCGCGTCATGCCGGGCGGTGACGAGAACTCGTCGCAGGACATGGGCATGGTGATCGCCGCCGCAAAACGGATCGAATGCGAATTCAACTGCACGGTCATCTTCGTTCACCACAGCGGCAAGGACGAGAGCAAGGGTAGTCGCGGGCACTCGTCGTTGAAGGCCGCAGCCGACGCGGAGATCAGCGTCAAGCGCGACGGCGAGATACGCACGGTAACGGCCGAGAAGGTGCGCGACGCCGAGGACGGCGAGGTGCTGATGACGTTCCGCCTCGTATCGGTCGATCTAGGCGCGATGGCTGATACGGACCCGGACGCCGAGCCCGATGAGCGGCGCACATCATGCGTCATCGAGCATGCCAAGGTCGAAGCCGTCCAGAAGCCCACCGTACCGTGCGGCGGAAATCAGCGCATTGCATGGGACCGCATCGGAGAGCTACTGCGCCAAGCAGGAAGCGCGCGACCCGCTGGTGCGCCCACCGAGATCCCGCCCGGTCGCCCCGCTATCCCGCTCGCTGCCGCAGCCGATGCCGTCGGCAACGGACTCGTGTGCGACCCGAAGCG
>CALCZN010000162.1:0-2773 GCA_937903095.1 uncultured Burkholderiales bacterium | reverse complement strand
GTGCTCTTCCGATCTAGGTGCAGGTCGAGGACGTCATGCAGCGCGACGTGCTCACGCTGCAGACGCTCGACGACGCGGCCGACGCCGCCCAGGCTTTCGAGCGCTACGACCTCGTTTCGGCGCCGGTCGTCGATCCGAGCAATCGCGTGATCGGGCGGGTGACCGTGGCCGAGGTGCTCGATCTCATCCGCGAGGAGGCGGAGTCGGAGATGCTCGCCAAGGCGGGCCTGCGCGAGGAGGAGGACATCTTCTCGAGCGTCTGGGCGTCGGCGCGCAACCGCTGGCTGTGGCTCGCGCTGAACCTGTGCACGGCGTTCATCGCTTCGCGCGTCATCGAGGCCTTCGAGGGAACGATCGAGCGCGTCGTCGCGCTCGCCACGCTGATGCCGATCGTGGCCGGCATCGCGGGCAACTCGGGCAACCAGACGATGACGCTGATCATCCGCTCGATCGCGCTCGGCCAGGTGAACGCCGGCAATGCGCGACGGCTGCTCGGCAAGGAGATCGCCGTTGCCGCGCTGAACGGCATCGTCTGGGGCGGCATCGCCGGCGTGGCCGCGTGGCTGCTGTATCGCGACACGCCCTACGGCGTCCTGCTCGGGATGACGATGACGCTGGCGATGCTGCTGAACCTGCTGGTGGGCGCGCTGATCGCGCTCGTCGTGCCGCTCACGCTCGAGCGCCTCGGGCGCGACCCCGCGCTCGGCTCGTCGGTGCTGCTCACCTTCAGCACCGACAGCATGGGCTTCCTGATCTTCCTCGGCCTCGCGACGCTGCTCTTTCGCTAAGGTCGAGGTTTTTCCCCTTCACCCTTCACCTCCCACAAAACACCGGCGTCGTGAACGAGCGCGCGCGCACCGCGATCTGCTCGTTCTCCAGCGGCGCCGCGTGCGCGCTGCCGCCGTTGTACCGAACGCCGTTGGCATCGAGCAGCTCCTTCAGCGGCGCGAGTTTCACCGCGAAGTTGATGTTCTGCGGGATGTCGCCCGTCATCTGCGCGATGCGCAGCGCATTGAGCTTGGCGACGACGACGCCGACGACGAGTCCGCGCCGGTCGAGCAGCGGGCCGCCGCTGTTGCCCGGCTGCACCGGCACGTCGATCTGCAGATGCCCGGGCTGATCGCGCAGGCCGGCCAGCGCCGAGACCATGCCGGCGCCGAGCTGTCCGGACGACGAGAGCACGCCCTGCAGCGGATAGCCGTAGGTGAGCACCGGTTCACCCTGCTGGGCGTCGGGCGCGACGCGCAGCAGCGCCGAGTCGACCACCGGCGGGCCCTTGAGCAGCGCGAGATCGTTCTTCGCGTCGGCCGCCACCAGTTCCAGCGGCGTGCCGTCGCCGCGCGCCAGCCGCTTGCAGCCTTCGACGACGTGGTTGTTGGTGACCAGATAGCCGTCGTTGGCCACGTAGAAGCCGCTGCCGCTCGAGACGTGCATGCGCTTCACGAGCTTGTCGGCGGGCTCGCCCGGCTGCGCCGAACCCGGCTGCGCCGAACGCGGCGCGGGGATCGGTTCGGGCAGGCTGGTGCCGCCCCGGTCGAGCAGCGAACCTGGAACCGGCGTGGGAGCGCCGGGCAGGCCCTGCGCGACGGCGTGCGGGGCTATGGCCGCGGCGACGACGGCGAGCAACGCCGCGGCGGCCAGCGGCGAGGCGACCGGGCGACGCGCGCGACGGCGGCGATGCTGAAGGAAGCAGGCAATGTTCTCTTTCATCGTCGCACTGTAAGCGAGCATGGCGATGGTCGTCCCGTTTTCCGATGCGAGTAGTGACTTTCTGCCGCCGGATTCAGGCCAGCGGCCGGATCAGCAGGCCGGTGGTCGAGACGCGCAACTCGTAGCGCGCCGCGGCGTCGGCCGGCACGAAGCTCGCCGAGCCGTATTCGGCGTCGTACAGCGGGGCGAGCGAGGCGAAGCGGCGACGCAGCGCGAATAGGTCGACCAGCGGGTCGCCCTGCAGCGGATGAACGGTGCGCGGCTGGCTGCGTTCGTCCTCGATCGAGCGGTACCGGCCCGAGACGCGATCGAGCGCCCACAGCGTGTGCAGCCCCAGCAGGTTCGCGAAGGGCTTCCATTTCAGGATGCGCGCGTCGACCTGGATCTCGTCGCCGGCCAGCTCGTAGCGCGCCTGGCTGCCGTCGGCGAAGCGGAAATGCGCTTCGAAGCGCCGCTCGCCGATCGGCTCGACGGTGATCTGCGCGATCGTCTCTTCGTGCGCCAGCGCGCGATAGCCGTGCAGGCCGCCGGCGAGCGCCGCGCAGGCCACTCCGACGGCGAGCAGCAGCGCGCCGGGCAGGCTGCTCAGCACGAAGCGGCCGAGGCGCAGGCGGGCGAGCGCGCCCAGCCCGGCGAGGATCGCGGCGAGGCCGACGACCGCGAAGGCGGCGGCGAGCAGCCAGAGGGTGTCGACGGTGCTGGCGACGTCGAGGCCGGACATGAGCGCAGGCGGATGGAAAGCCGGATCAGCATAGCCCCCGCAGGGGTGGGCGGGTCCGAAACCCGCGTCCGCTGCCCGCGGGTCGCTCGGTTACGTCGGAGTTACGTTGGGATTACGTCCGTCGGTTATGATTTGTAACTGATTGGACATCGTGGCAGAACCGCCTGCGGGCGAGGAGAAAAGGGATGAGCGATTCGGTCGCACGCATCGAGGTCGACGACGGCATCGCCGCGATCCGCGTGAACAATCCGCCGGTGAACACGATCGACGCGAAGGTGCGCGCTGCGCTCTCCGAAGCGCTCGTGCAGCTGAAGGCGCGCGCCGACGTGCGCGCCGTCGTGC
>CALCZN010000161.1:0-3134 GCA_937903095.1 uncultured Burkholderiales bacterium | reverse complement strand
ATCTCGGCGCTGCGACGAATCGTGTTGCTGTCGTCGATCACCATGACCTTCACGCCTGCCAACACCGCTGCGCCGCTCATCGTCGGATCTCCCCCATTTCGACGTACTCCCTGCGCGCGCCGTACCCGCGTTGGCCGCAGATCGGGCAGATCCACGTGCGAAACGGGACGTCCGACGCGTCGCTCATCACGATCCTCCCGGCTTTCTCGCGGCGCCGGCTCACGGGGCGACGCTCGTTGCCGGAGTGCCGACGATCGGCAGCGAGGCGATGGTAGCGGCGCCCGGGCGCGTCGCCGCCGCTGCGCCGACCAATGGCGAGGGGGTTGCGATGGACGCGTTGCGCCAGTCCGGTTTGCATTACAATTTCGATGAACGTAAGGTGTGTCGACATGAGTGAATCGACGATCACGGCGAAAGGCCAGACGACGGTGCCCGCGGCCATCCGGGAACGGATCGGCGCGGTGCCCGGCACCCGGCTCGTGTGGCACGCGATGCCCGACGGCAGGATCGTCGTTCGGGCGAAGACCAAGGTCCTGCTCGAACTGGCGGGTTCGCTGCGGGCGCCACGCAACAAGCGAGTGCCGATCGACGCGATGAATGCGTGGCGTTGATGCCTGCACTCGACACGAACGTACTGGTTCGTTTCCTCGTTCGCGACGATGGCGCGCAGGCTGCCGCGGCTACCGAGCTGGTTCGCCGAGCGGCAGCGGCGGGCGAGGCCCTCTTCGTGCCGATCACGGTCGCGCTCGAGCTGGAGTGGGTTCTTCGGTCGAATTACGAGCTTGCAAAGACCGACATCGCGCGAACGTTCTGCAGTCTGCTGTCGACCGACGAGCTGTCGTTCGAGTCGGAAGCGGCGCTCGAATATGCGCTCCTGCTCTGGCAGGAGAGGCGCGCGGATTTCTCGGATTGCGTGCACGTCGCACTGGCGGCGCATGCGGGCGAGCAACCGCTGTGGACTTTCGACAGGAAGGCGTCCGCGTTACCGGGGGCGGACATGCTGAAGTGAGAGCCGCAGGATGCGGGGTCCACAGCAGTCTCGTATCCTTCGGACCAGGAGGCGGAAGATGGAACTCGTCGAAAGACACCGCTCAGAGATCGAGGCGGCGTGCAAGCGCTTCGCTGTTCGCCGCCTGGAGGTGTTCGGTTCGGCGACCGGGCCCGACTTCGGCGAGAATTCGAGCGACGTCGACTTCCTGGTGGAATTCGAGGCGCAGGGAGCATCGAATCTATTCGATCGCTATTTTGGTCTCTCCGAGAGCTTGACGGAGATTCTCGGGCGCAAGGTCGATCTCGTCACACTCGGCGCCCTGCGTAACCCGTACTTCATTGAGGCCGTCAACCGGACACGGCGACTGCTGTATGCATCGCAAAGCACCGAAACTGCTTGAAGACATCCGCGACGCCGCGACGTTCATCGGTGAAGTCACTGCCGGGCGGACACTCGACGATTACAAGGTCAATCGACTTCTTCGCCAAGGCGTCGAACGCAACTTCGAAATCATCGGCGAGGCGGTCAAACGACTTGCGGCCGTCGACGCGCGAACTGCCGAGCAGTTAGACGACTATCGCAGGATCATCGCATTCCGCAATGTGCTCATCCACGGCTACGACCTTCTCGACTACGAGTTGGTTTGGCAGACAATTGGAGAGCAACTTGTTACCCTGCGACGCTCTGTCGAAGGATTACTACACCGGCATTCGCGGCTGCCGCGCGGCCTGTATGTGCTGACGCCGGAGCTCGACGACGACCGGCTCGAGGATGCGGTCCGTGCCGCGATACGGGGCGGCGCGACGACGGTTCAATACCGGAACAAGACGCTCGATGCAGCGCAACGCCTGCGGCAGGCGATCCGGCTTCGCGCTGCCTGCCACGAGGCAGGAGCGGCCTTCATCGTCAACGACTCTCTCGATCTGGCGCGTGAATCGGACGCCGATGGTATCCACCTTGGGCGCGACGACATAGGCCCGGGCGAGGCGCGCGCCGCGCTCGGTAATCAGGCGATCATCGGCGTCTCGTGCTACGACTCATTCGAACGCGCACTGGCGATGCGGGAGATCGCGGATTACTGTGCGTTCGGCAGCGTCTTCCCTTCACGTGTAAAGCCGGCGGCGGTGCGAGCGCCGCTCGAATTGTTCCGACAGGCCCTCGAAGTCGGCCTGCATGCGGTGGCGATCGGCGGAATCGATGCGGAGAACGCGGGCGAAGTGGCTCGTGCGGGCGCGGCCGCCGCGGCGGTGATCACCGCGGTGTTCGGCGAAGCGGGTGCGAAGGAAGCCGGCGCGGGTGAGGTCGAGGAAAACGCCCGTCGGATCTCGAAAGCTTTCGAGGCGGGCCGGATACGGTAAGGGGGTCTCTCGGCCTCGAGCGCTCGGCGTCAGCCGAGCGCCAGATGAAGGCGAAGCGCTGCATCGAGTGCGCGCATTCGCTCCGGCGGAACCACTCCGACACGGCGTTCGGCCAGCCGCATCTTCGAGATCGTCCGAACCTGCTGTGCGCAAGCTTTCGAGTCGCGCTCCAATCCCGTTACCGTAGCGTCGAGCAGCACCTCGAACGGAAAGACGCGCTCGATGTTCGAGGTCAGTGGAACGACCGTGATGACGCCGGAAGCGCGATTCCCGGCATCGTTGCTCACGACGACGACCGGCCGCCGCTTTCGGATCTCGCCGCCTATCGTCGGATCGAGCACTGCGAACCAGATATCACCACGCTGAATCGTCTTCGAGGCCATCGGCGCTGGTCGATTCGAACGCGCTGAACTGCTCTTCCTCGCTTGCTGCTTCGGCATAGGCCCGCTCGAGTTCGCGCTCGAACAACGAGCGCACGGCGATGTCGATCACCTCGGAGCGTGTGCCGATCGAGTAGCTCTTCCGGTATTGCTCGACAAACAGCACCGTAGACTCGGGCAGGGAGATGGAGAGTTTCTCGCGAGGTTCGGACATCTGCGTAAAGACCGGCTGTATTACCATTATTCCTACCGTCGATCCTACCATGAAGAGGAATCGCCCGCGCCTTTCAACCCGCCTGCGGCCTCTCCCCCAACGCCTCCGCCGTCTCCTCGCTGAGCGCCTCGCCCGCGCGTTCATTGGATGAAAGTCGCCACGGTCCCAGACGGGAGGCGCCTCCTTCCCGC
>CALCZN010000160.1:0-40650 GCA_937903095.1 uncultured Burkholderiales bacterium | reverse complement strand
AGAGACCGGTTTCCCGTTTTCGAAGCGGGGCTATCGCGGCATGGTCCGGAAATCGGGTATAGTCGATCGTTTCCGAACGGTCGTTCGCAAAATCCCACGATGAGCATCCTCCCCGCCGAGCCTGGTCCGTCCCCGAAGCCGACGCGCAAGCCGAGGAAGGGCGAACTGACGCGTGCCGCGATCGTCGACGCGGCGCTGGAGCTTGCCGCGCGCGACGGGCTCGAGGGGCTGACCATCGGCGCGCTCGCCGCGCGCATGCGCATGTCCAAGAGCGGCGTCTTCGCGCACTTCGGCTCGCGCGAGGATCTGCAGATCGCGGTGCTGAAGACCTACGAGCGCCGTTTCGTCGACGACGTGCTGCTGCCCGCGCTCGGCGCGCAGCGCGGACTGCCTCGCCTGCGCGCGATCTTCGAGCGCTGGCTCGCGCACACCGCCGCCGAGGCCGAGAGCGGCTGCGTGTGGATCTCGGCGGCCACCGAATACGACGATCGCAGCGGGCACGTGCGCGACGAACTGGTCGCGATGATCCGCTCATGGCAGCGCGAGTGCACGCGCGCGATCGAGCAGGCGATCGACGCCGGGCACCTGGTGCGCGACGTCGATCCGCAGGATCTCCTCTTCGCGATCTACGGCATCGTCCTCGTCGTTCACCACGATGCGCGGCTGCTCAATAGCGCCGACGCGGTGACGCGCGCGCGTCGCGCCTTCGATCGCGTGATCGCGGCCTACTCGCCGCGCTCCCCCGTTTCCGCCCCTGAAAAGTACGAACGTTCGGTCGCGCTCGATTAGCGCAAAACACCCCTCAGGAGTTGACGCCATGGCCCGCTACACCCCGCCGCTGCGCGACATGCAGTTCGTGATGCACGAGCTGCTCGACGCCGAATCGACGCTGAAAACCCTGCCTCCCTACGCCGATACCGGTCGCGAGCTGATCGACCAGGTACTCGAGGAAGGTGGCAAGTTCTGTTCCGAAGTGCTGTTTCCGTTGAACCGCTCCGGCGACGAGGAGGGCTGCCACTGGAACGACGGCGCGGTGACCACGCCGGCCGGTTTTCGCGACGCCTGGGAGCAGTTCAAGGCCGGCGGCTGGCCCACGCTCACCTGCGACCCCGAGTACGGCGGGCAGGGATTGCCGATGACGGTCGGCATCGCGTTCCAGGAAATGATGAACTCGGGCAACCAGGCGTGGGCGATGTACCCGGGCCTGACGCACGGCGCGTACGACGCCCTGCGAGCGCACGGCACGCCCGAGCAGAAGTCGCTGTACCTGCCGAAGATCGTCTCCGGCGAATGGATGGCGACGATGTGCCTGACCGAGCCGCAGTGCGGCACCGACCTGGGCATCCTGCGCACGAAGGCCGAGCCGCAGTCGGACGGCACCTACCGCATCACCGGCAACAAGATCTTCATCTCGTCGGGCGAGCACGACTGGGCCGAGAACATCGTGCACCTGGTGCTCGCGCGGCTGCCCGATGCGCCGTCGGGCACGCGCGGCATCTCGCTCTTCATCGTGCCGAAGTTCATGCCGAACGCCGACGGCTCGCTCGGCGCGCGCAACGCGGTGCGCTGCGCGCGCATTGAGGAGAAGATGGGCATTCACGGCAACGCCACCTGCGCGCTGGACTTCGACGGCGCCGTCGGTACGCTGGTCGGCGAGCCGAACAAGGGCCTGCAGGCGATGTTCGTGATGATGAACGCGGCGCGCATCGGCGTGGGCATGCAGTCGCTCGGCCTGATGGAGGTCGCCTACCAGAACTCGCTCGACTACGCCAGGGAGCGGCTGCAGATGCGCTCGCTCACCGGAGCGAAGGCGCCCGACAAGCCGGCCGACCCGATCATCGTCCACCCCGACGTGCGCCGCATGCTGCTCACGCAGAAGGCCTGGGCCGAAGGCTCGCGCGCCTTCGCCTTCTGGCTCGGACTGCAGGCGGACATCGCCACCGCGCACCCGGACGAGGACGAGCGCGCCGCCGCCGAGGAACTGCTCGCGCTGCTCACGCCGGTGGTCAAGGCCTTCCTCACCGACAACGGATTCGCATCGACGAACCTCGCGCTGCAGGTCTACGGCGGGCACGGCTACATCCGCGAATGGGGGATGGAGCAGTACGTGCGCGACGCGCGAATCAACATGATCTACGAGGGCACGAACACGATCCAGTCGCTCGACCTGCTCGGTCGCAAGGTGCTGCTCGACAACGGCGCGAAGCTGCGCAGGTTCGGCGCGCTGGTCGACGCCTTCGTCGAGGAGCACGGTACCGACGAGGAAATGGCCGAGTTCGTGAATCCGCTGTCGGAGCTGCGCCAGAAGGTCGAGAAGCTGACGATGGAGATCGGCATGAAGGCCTTCGGCAACGCCGACGAGGCGGGCGCGGCGGCCGTCGATTACCTGCGCGTGATCGGCCACCTCGTGCTCGGCTGGTTCTGGGCGCGCATGGCGCGCGTCGCGCTCGATCGGGCCGATTCCGGCGACCCGTTCTATCGCGCCAAGCTCGCCACCGCGCGCTTCTATTTCGCCAGGCTGCTTCCCGAGACGGCGGGTCTGATCCGCAGCGCGCGCGCCGGCGCGGCGCCGCTGATGAACGTCGAAGTCGACTGGTTCTGAGGAGGGCGAAGGCAATGACGACGGTTTCCGCACTCTTGCGCGCGCCGCTGCGCGCTTCCCGCGCGACGCCCTTCGCGCGCATGCTCGCCGTCGCGGCCTTCGGCGGCGCGGTCGGCGCTTGGGCTCCGGCGGCGCACGCGCAGGCGCAGGCGCAGGCGCAGGGGCAGGCGCAGGGGCAGGCGCAGGGGCAGGCGCAGGCGCAGGCGCAGGCGCAATCGTCGGTCGACGCGCGCTCGCCGGTCGGACTGTGGCGCAACATCGACGACGAGACGAAGAAGCCGAAGGCGCTCGTGCGCATCACCGAGCGCGACGGCGTCTACTACGGCCGCATCGAGAAGATCCTCACCGAGAAGACCGACGGCGTGTGCGAACTGTGCACCGACGAGCGCAAGGACCAGCCGATGCAGGGCATGCAGATCATCGACGGCATGCGCGCCAGCAGCGACGAGCCCGGCCTGTACGAAGGCGGGCGCATCCTCGATCCGAACAACGGCAAGGTCTATCGCAGCCGGATGCGCGTCATCGACGGCGGCGAGCACCTCGAGGTGCGCGGCTTCATCGGCGCGCCGCTGTTCGGCCGCACGCAGACCTGGGTGCGCGAGCGCTGAAGCGCGCGCCACTCGCAGCAAACCCGCAACGAGGACAGCAAGTGGACAAGTTCATCGTCAGGAAGGCAGCGGTGCTCGGCGCCGGCGTCATGGGTGCGCAGATCGCCGCGCATCTGGTGAACGCGAAAGTCGCGGTCGTGCTCTACGACCTGCCCGCGAAGGAAGGCCCGAAGAACGGCATCGCGGCCAAGGCCGTCGAGGCGCTGAAGAAGCTCAATCCGGCGCCGCTGGCGCGCACCGATCTCGCCTCGGAAATAGCGGTCGCCAACTACGAGGACGACCTCGAGCGGCTGCGCGACTGCGATCTCGTCATCGAGGCGATCGCCGAGCGGTTCGACTGGAAGCACGACCTGTATTCGAAGGTAGCGCCCGCGATCGCGCCGCACGCGATTCTCGCGACGAACACCTCCGGGCTGTCGATCGGCCGGCTTGCCGAGGGGCTGCCGGCGGAACTGCGCGCGCGCTTCTGCGGCGTGCACTTCTTCAATCCGCCGCGCTACATGCACCTGGTCGAGCTGATTCCGACGCGCGACACCGCGCCCGCGGTGGTCGACCAGCTCGAATCCTTTCTCACGACGACGCTCGGCAAGGGCTGCATTCGCGCGAAGGACACGCCGAACTTCATCGCCAACCGGATCGGCATCTTCGGCATCCTCGCCACGGTGCGCGAGGCCGAGCGCTTCGGCCTTGGCTTCGACGTGGTCGACGACCTCACCGGCTCGAAGCTCGGCCGCGCGAAGTCGGGCACCTTCCGCACGGCGGATGTGGTCGGCCTGGACACCGTCGGGCACGTGATGAAGACGATGCAGGACAACCTGCGCGACGACCCCTTCCATCCGCTGTACGAGACGCCGGCCGTGTTCTCGACGCTGATCGGGCGCGGCGCGCTCGGCCAGAAGTCGGGCGCGGGCTTCTACCGCAAGGACGGCGGGAAGATCCTGCGCTTCGATGCGGCGAGCGGCGACTACGTCGCCTCGGGCGCGAAGGCCGACGAGACCGTCGTGCGCATGCTGAAGAAGAAGACCTGGGGCGAGCGGCTCGCGCTGCTGCGCGAGTCGAAGAACCCGCAGGCGCAGTTCGTCTGGTCGCTGCTGCGCGACGGCTTCCACTACGCGGCGGCCAAGCTCGAGGAGATCGCCGACAACGCGCGCGACGTCGACCTCGCGATGCGCTTCGGCTTCGGCATGGAGCAGGGCCCCTTCGAGGTCTGGCAGCAGGCCGGCTGGACGAAGGTGGCCGAGTGGATCCGCGAGGACATCGACGCGGGCAAGGCGCTGGCGAAGGTGCCGCTTCCGGCATGGGTGTTCGCCGGCAAGGTCGCCGAGCGCGGCGGCGTGCACCAGCCCGAAGGTTCGTACTCGCCGGCGCGCGACGCCTTCGTGCCGCGCTCGGAGCAGCCGGTATATGCGCGGCAGATCTTCCGTGCATCGGTGGCGGGCGAGAACGCGCCCGACCCGCGCGCGGCCGGAACGACCGTGTACGAGAACGACTCGATCCGGCTGTGGACGCTCGATCGCGACCCGTATCGCGAAGTGCTGATCGCGTCGATCCGCTCGAAGATGCACGCGATCGGCCCCGACGTCATCGAAGGGCTGATGCGCGGCGTCGAGCTGGCCGAGACGAAGTATCGGGGGCTGGTTGTCTGGTCGCCCGACGAGCCGTTCTCGGTGGGCGCCGACCTGCAGGCGATGCTGCCGGTGTTCATGAGCGGCGGAGCGAAGGCGGTGGAGCCGCTCGAGCGCAGGCTGCAGGAAGCGATGCTGCGGCTGCGCTACGCGCAGGTGCCGACGGTGGCAGCCGTCTCCGGCATGGCGCTGGGCGGCGGCTGCGAGCTGCTGCTCTATTGCGCGCGCCGTGTCGCGCATCTCGAGAGCTACATCGGCCTCGTCGAGGTCGGCGTCGGGTTGGTGCCGGGCGCCGGCGGCCTCACCTACGGCGCGCGCCGCGCGGCCGAGGAGCAGCAGGCCGCGCCCGAGGCCTATTCGCTGCACTTCCTGAAGAAGTACTTCACGGCCGCCGCGATGGCCGAGGTGGCGAAGTCGGCGCTCGAGGCGCAGGCCACCGGCTGGCTGCTCGACTCCGACGTCGTCGTCTTCAACCGCTACGAGCTGCTGTACGTCGCGTTGAACGAAGCGCTCGCGATGAGCGAGGCGGGCTACCGCGCGCCGCGCCGCGCGAAGTTCGCCGTCGCCGGCCGCTCGGTGCTGGCGACGATCGAGGCGCAGCTGGCGAACCTGCGCGACGGCGGCTTCGCCAGCGCGCACGATTACCACCTCGCGCGGCTGATCGCCGAGGCGATGTGCGGCGGCGACGTCGACGAGGGAACGATCGTCGACGAGGAATGGATCCTCGGCCTGGAGCGCCGCGCGTTCCTGTCGCTGCTGAACCATCCGAAGACGCAGGAGCGCGTGATGGGGATGATGCAGACGGGTAAGCCGGTGCGGAACTGAAGCCGCGCACGACGATGAATGAAGCAGGAAGCACGCGCTTCCGGCATCGATGAATTCGAGGAGCACTCGATGAGCAAGCAGATCCAGGACGTTTTCGTAGTCGCCGCCACGCGCGCGCCGATCGGCAAGGCCCCGAAGGGCGTGTTCCGCCACACGCGACCCGACGACCTGCTCGTGCATTCGCTGCGCTCGGCGCTGGCGCAGGTGCCTTCGCTCGACCCGGCCGCGATCGAAGACGTCATCGCCGGCTGCGCGATTCCCGAAGCGCAGCAGGGCTTGAACGTCGCGCGCACGAGCGCGCTGCTCGCCGGACTGCCCGACACGGTCGGCGGCGTCACGGTGAACCGCTTCTGCGCGTCGGGCCTGACCGCCGTGGCGATCGCCGCCGACCGCATCCGCGTCGGCGAGGCCGAGGTGATGATCGCCGCCGGCACCGAGTCGATGAGCATGGTGCCGATGATGGGCAACCGTCCGTCGATCAACCCGCGCGTGTTCCTGCGCGACGAGGACGTCGGCATCGCCTACGGCATGGGGCTCACCGCCGAGAAGGTCGCGCAGCAGTGGAAGGTCTCGCGCGAGGACCAGGATGCGTTCGCGCTCGAATCGCATCGCAGGGCGATCGCCGCGCAGCAGGCGGGCGAGTTCGCCGACGAGATCAGTCCGATCGAGATCATCGAGCGAATCGCGCATCTCGACAGCGGCGAGCTGGAGCTGCGCGCGCGCACCGTCGCGCAGGACGAAGGCCCGCGCGCCGATACCTCGATCGAGGCGCTCGCGAAGCTGCGCCCGGTGTTCGCCTCGCCGCGCGGCGTCGATGGCAAGCCCACCGGCATGGGCAGCGTCACCGCCGGCAACAGCTCGCAGACTTCCGACGGCTCCGGCGCGCTGATCCTGGTTTCCGAAAGCGCGTTGAAGCGCTTCTCGCTGACGCCGCTGGCGCGCTTCGTGTCGTTCTCGGTGCGCGGGGTTCCTCCGGCGATCATGGGCATCGGGCCGAAGGAGGCGATTCCGGCGGCGCTGAAGACGGCGGGCCTGTCGATCGACGACCTGGGCTGGATCGAGCTGAACGAGGCCTTCGCGGCGCAATCGCTCGCGGTCATTCGCGAACTGGGTCTGGACCCGGCGCGCGTGAACCCGCTGGGCGGCGCGATCGCGCTCGGCCATCCGCTCGGAGCGACCGGCGCGATCCGTTCGGCCACCGTCGTGCACGGCCTGCGCCGGCGCAAGCTGAAGTATGGGATGGTGACGATGTGCGTGGGCACCGGGATGGGCGCCGCGGGGATCTTCGAGCGGGTGTAGCGGCCGGCTTTGGCGTGAGTGTCCTTGTCATCGATTGGCATTAAATGCCAATCGATGCTATCTTGGGCATACTGCTCGACAAGGAGGACGGCGACGATGCCTACGCGCAACGTGGTGCTCACCGAGCATCAACACGAGTTCGTCGAAGAGTTGGTAGAGACCGGGCGCTACCAGAACGCCAGCGAAGTCCTGCGCGAGGGATTGCGTCTGGTCGAGCAGCGCGAGCGCAGGGAAGCGGCACGGATCGCCGCGCTGCGCGATGCCGCCGACAGCGGATGGGACGACATCGATGCTGGCCGCTATGTGGATGTCGGCGATGAACAGCTCGAAGACTTCATTGCACAACTTGGCCAGCAGGCCGCCGAACGGGTGACCGCCGGAAATCGATGAGGCGGTATCGACTGTCCGTCGCCGCGCAGCACGATCTCATCGCCATTCTGGCCTGGACCCACGAGCACTTCGGCGCTGCAGCGCGCAAGCGCTACGAGAAATTGATCGTCACCGCACTTCGCGATGTAGCCACGCAGCCGGATCGACCCGGCAACGTAGTGCGTGCCGAGTTGGGCGACGGGGTGCGCTCGTGGCATTTGCGCCTGAGCCGCGGGCGCGCCCGCCCGATTGCGGGTATCGTGCGGCGTCCTCGGCACTTCCTGATCTACCGCATCGAAGGCGACATCGTCGCTGTCGCGCGCGTGCTGCACGATGCCATGGAACCGGCGCGGCACCTGGACCCCGACGAATCCTGGGAATAGTTATCGAGCAGACGCGTCGGATACACAGGCGGGCAACGCCCGTCGCCTCGATTCGCTGGAGAACGAACTTGAACATCGTCATCGAAAATCTCGATTCCGTGCGCGTGCTGCGCTTCGCGCGTCCCGAACGCAAGAACGCGATCACCGCGGCGATGTACGGCGCGCTCGCCGACGCGCTCGTGCGGGCGGCGGAGGACACCGCGGTGCGCGTCGTCGTCGCCACCGGCAGCGAGAACGCCTTCACCGCGGGCAACGACCTGTCCGACTTCCTGAACGAGCCGCCGACGAAGGACGACGCGCCGGTGTTCCGCTTCCTGCGCGCGATCGCGTCGTTCCCCAAGCCGCTCGTCGCTTCGGTCTGCGGTCCGGCGATCGGCGTCGGCACGACGATGCTGCTGCATTGCGACCTCGTCTATGCGGGCGAGAACGCGACGCTGTCGCTGCCTTTCGTGCACCTGGGCCTGTGCCCGGAGGCGGCGTCGAGCCTGCTGCTGCCGGCGGTTGTCGGCTATCAGCGTGCGGCGGAGAAGCTGCTGCTGGGAGAGCCTTTCGGCGCGGCCGAGGCCAGGGAGATCGGCATCGTCAACCGCGTGCTGCCCGCCGGTGAGGTCGAAGGCTTTGCGCTCGCGCAGGCGGCGAAGCTGGCGTCGCGTCCGCTGTCGTCGCTGCTGGCGACGAAGGCGCTGATGAAGCGTTCGTTTACTGGCGCGGTGCGCGAGCAGATGATCGAGGAAGGCCGCTACTTTGCGCGGATGCTGGGAGAGCCGGCTGCGCGCGAGGCTTTCAGCGCATTCCTGGAGAAGCGGCCGGCGGATTTCTCGAAGGTCGGGGTGTAGGCTCTGCGGCGCCCGCTACGGAAAGTAGCGTTTCTCGCCGTGGAATGCGTTCCACGGGCCAGAACGCAACAGGCGGTGCGCGGCCGGAACTGGCGTGAGCGCGGGCGGCAATGGCACGTCAGCCGCGCAGCAGGCGGACGCCTCACCCCCGCCCCACCTCCGGCACCACCCGCGGCCTTCGCTGCTCGTCCGTCGCCACGTAGGTGAGCGTGGCCTCGGTCACCTTCACGCATTCGTCCTCGAGCCGGTTGCGCTGCGCGTAGACCTCGACGAACACGGTGATCGACGTGCGCCCTACGCGCACGATGTCGGCATAGAAGCTGAGCAGGTCGCCGACGAACACCGGGTGCCGGAACAGGAACGAGTTGACGGCGACGGTGGCGACGCGGCCGTTCGCCCGTCGCATCGCCAGCACGGCTCCCGCGATGTCCACCTGCGACATGATCCAGCCGCCGAAAACGTCGCCGTGCGCGTTGGCGTCGGCCGGCATCGGCATCACGCGCAGATCGGGAATGCGATCGGTCGGCAGCGGGGTCTGCGGATGTTCCACGTCGATCTCCGTCGGTCGGATGCCCGAGAATAGCGGTTTCGTTCCGTTGTTCCGCGATGCGACGTTCCGCCACCGTTCTCGATCCGCCGCCCGCGCCCGGCGCTGCCGCGCCGCGCGGCGACTGGCGCACGCTCGCGCGCCTGCTGCCGTACCTGTGGGCCTACCGCTGGCGCGTGCTGCTCGCGCTCGTCTGCCTGGTGTCGGCGAAGGTGGCCAACATCGGCGTGCCGCTGATCCTCAAGCGCATCGTCGACGCGCTCGACCTGCAGCCGGGCGACGCGCGCGTCGCGCTCGTCGTGCCGGTGGCGCTGCTCGTCGCCTACGGCCTGCTGCGCATCGGCGTGACGCTGTTCACCGAACTGCGCGAAGTGATCTTCGCGCGCGTCACGCAGGACGCGTCGCGCACGATCACGCTGCAGGTGTTCCGCCACCTGTTCTCGCTGTCGCTGCGCTTTCACCTCGAACGCCAGATGGGCGGGATGTCGCGCGACATCGAGCGCGGTGCGGGGGGTGTATCGAGCCTGATCTCGTACACGCTCTACAGCATCCTGCCGACGTTGGTCGAGATCGCGCTGGTGATCGGCTATCTCGTGCTGCACTACGACGCGTCCTTCGCGTCGATCGCGCTCGGCGCGATCGCGCTGTACGTGATCTACACGGTGCGCGTCACCGAGTGGCGCACGCAGTTCCGGCGCCAGGTGAACGAGGAGGACTCGCGGGCGAACACGAAGGCGATCGACGCGCTGATCAACTTCGAGACGGTGAAGTACTTCGGCAACGAGGAGTTCGAGGCGCGGCGCTACGACGCGAACCTGCTCGCGCGCATGCGCGCTGCGATCCGCTCGCAGACCTCGCTGTCGGTGCTGAACCTCGGCCAGAGCCTGATCGTCGCCTGCGCCGTCACGCTGCTCGTCTGGCGGGCGACGGTCGGGGTGGTCGGCGGCACGATGACGCTCGGCGACCTCGTCCTCGTCAACGCATTCATGATCCAGCTGTACGTGCCGCTGAACTTCCTCGGCGTGCTCTACCGCGAGATCCGGCAGGCGCTGATCGACATCGAGCGCATGTTCGGGCTGCTCGGCGAACAGCGCGAGATCGCCGACGCGCCCGACGCCCGGCCGCTCGCGCTCGACGCCGATTCGGCGCCGCGCATCCGCTTCGAGCACGTGCATTTCGCCTACGACGCGAGCCGGCCGATCCTGCGCGACGTCGATTTCACGATGGAGCCGGGCACGACGACCGCGGTGGTCGGCGCCAGCGGCGCCGGCAAGTCGACGCTGGCGCGGCTGCTGTTCCGCTTCTACGAGGTGAACGCCGGGCGCGTGACGATCGACGGGCAGGACCTGCGGGAGGTCACGCAGAAGAGCCTGCGCGCGGCGATCGGCATCGTTCCGCAGGACACCGTGCTGTTCAACGAGACGATCCGCTACAACATCGGCTACGGCCGGCCCGGCGCTGCGCAGGACGAGATCGAGGCCGCGGCGAAGGCGGCGCAGCTGCACGCTTTCGTAGCTTCGCTGCCGCAGGGCTACGACACCAACGTCGGCGAGCGGGGGCTGAAACTCTCCGGCGGCGAGAAGCAGCGTGTGGCGATCGCGCGCACGATGTTGAAGGATCCGCCGATCCTGATCCTCGACGAGGCGACCTCGGCGCTCGACAGCCGCAACGAGCAGGCGATCCAGGACGCGTTGCGCCGCGCGGCGCTCGATCGCACGACGCTGGTCATCGCGCATCGACTGTCGACCATCGTCGACGCCGAGCAGATCCTCGTGATGGCGGGCGGGCGGATCGTCGAGCGCGGCAGCCACGAGTCGCTGCTGCGCGCCGGCGGCGAATATGCGCGGCTGTGGTCGATGCAGCAGGCGGACGACGAGGCGGCGATGGCGCCGCTGCGGTAGCGGCGCGGCAGGGGCCGGGCGCTCAATCCACGCTGCGCCGATCGCGCACCGCGCCGGGAGCCGGCCCGCCCGTGCCTCCCGGCGAGACGCGCGGCGATCCGCCGGGCGAGACGCGCGGGGAACCGGCCGGAGAACCGCCGGGTCGGATCGAGCTGCCGGCCCCGGGCGCGCCGCCCGGCGGAGTGGGCGACATGCGTGGAGTCTGCCAGTTCGGCGGCGGCGGGCGCGAACCGCCGCGCCGATCGTCGCGGGGACGCCAGCGATCGGGCCCCGGGTAATCGGGCCGATAGTGCGGCGGCCGGTAGCGCGGGGTGTCCTGGTACCAGAGGCCGAAGCTGAACGGCACGTAGGGGGCGTAGGGATACCAGCCGTAGCCCGGATAGAGCGGCGGCGGCGTGACGATGACCGGCGGAGAGACCGTGCCCGGCGGGACGACGGTGACCGGCGGCGAAGCCGGACCTCGGCCCGCCATCGCCGAGGCCTCGCGAACGGCGTCGATCAGTTCGGCATCGGCGCCCGATTGCAGCAGCAGGTCGATGTCCGCGCTGGTGGCGGGCGCGAGCAGGCCGTCTTCGTCGATGTCGTCGGCAATATCGTGCGACGAGCGGCCGGAGCGCAGCGCGGCGACGATCTCGCCCAGGCTCAGCGGCTGGCGCACGGCGTAGGGGGACGGATCGTAGGCGCCCGGCGTGGCCACGACGTTGCCGTAGCGGACTTCGTCGGTGGCGGCGCAGCCGGCGCCGGCGAGCGCAACGAGCGCGAGCGGGAACACGACGCGCACGAAGCGCGCGTGAGCGGGCGGTTGCGGCGCGCGCCGCGATGCGGGGTTCGGCATGTCCTCTTCAACGCGCGATTGCATGGCGTCGTTGACGCAAGCGGGCTGCCCGGCCGGGCACGCGGGCCCGGCTACGCGGCGGAGCGCGCGAGCCTTTGTGCGAAGATTTACGGTTCGGCTCGCGCAGCGTCGAGCGGCTTCACCGCCGGGAGGAACGACACAGCGCGACGCAGCGCCCGCCTCGCGAAGGAGTCCCGCATGTCGGTTCATCGCATCGCAGTGCTTCCCGGCGACGGGATCGGCAAGGAAGTGGTCCCCGAGGGCCTTCGCGTGCTCGAGGCGGCCGCGAAGCGCTTCGACATCGGGCTGCGCTTCGATCATTTCGACTTCGCCAGTTGCGACTACTACGCGCAGCACGGCCGGATGATGCCCGAGGACTGGAAGGCGCAGATCGGCGGGCACGATGCGATCTTCTACGGCGCGGTCGGCTGGCCCGCGACGGTTCCCGATCACGTCTCGCTGTGGGGCTCGCTGCTGCGCATCCGCCGCGAGTTCGACCAGTACATCAACCTGCGTCCGGTGCGGCTGATGCCCGGCGTGGCTTCTCCGCTGGCCGGCCGCGGCCCCGGAGACATCGACTTCTACGTCGTGCGCGAGAACACCGAAGGCGAGTATTCGTCGGTGGGCGGACGCATGTTCGAGGGCACCGAGCGCGAGTTCGTGCTGCAGGAGTCGATCTTCACGCGCATCGGCGTCGATCGCGTGCTGCGCTTCGCCTTCGAGCTGGCGCGCAGCCGGCCGCGGCGCAGGCTCGCATCGGCGACGAAATCCAACGGCATCTACGTGTCGATGCCCTACTGGGACGAACGTGTCGCCGCGATGCGCGAGCAGTATCCCGAGGTCGTCGTCGAGCAGTACCACATCGACATCCTCACCGCGCATTTCGTGCGCAATCCCGACCGCTTCGACGTCGTCGTCGCGAGCAATCTGTTCGGCGACATCCTGTCCGATCTCGGCCCCGCCTGCGCCGGCACGATCGGCATCGCGCCGTCGGCGAACATCGATCCCGAGCGGCGCTTCCCGTCGCTGTTCGAGCCGGTGCACGGCTCGGCGCCCGACATCGCCGGCCGCGGCATCGCGAATCCGATCGGACAGATCTGGTGCGGCGCGATGATGCTCGACCACCTCGGTCATCGCGACGCGCACGATGCGATCGTCGCCGCCATCGAGCGCGTCACCGCGAACGGGCCGCGCACGCCCGACATGGGCGGCGATGCGAAGACCGTCGACGTCGGACGCGCCGTGGCCGAAGCGCTCGCATGATGCTCGACGCGCGCCGCCTGCTGCTCGACAGCTTCGAGGCGGCGGTCGCCGCGGCCGATCCGCTGCGCGTGCTCGACGCGGCCTTGCCGTCCGCCGAAGAGATCGGCCGCTTCGCACGCACGCGCGTCGTCGGCGCGGGCAAGGCAGCGGCGAGCATGGCGATGGCCGTCGAGCGGCACTGGCCCTCCGACGCCCCGCTCGACGGCCTGGTCGTCACGCGCTACGCGCACGGCCTGCCGTGCCGGCGCATCGAGGTCGTCGAAGCCGGCCACCCGTTTCCCGACGAGGCGGGAGAGAGGGCGGCGCGGCGCATGCTCGGGCTGGTCGGCGAACTCGGCGAGAACGATCTGCTCGTCGCGCTGCTGTCGGGCGGAGGCTCGAGCCTGCTCAGCCTGCCGGTCGAGGACGTGCCGATCGACGACCTGAAGAAGGTCACGCGCGCGCTGCTCGCCAGCGGCGCGCCGATCCAGGACATCAACGTCGTGCGCAAGCACCTGTCGCGCATCCAGGGCGGGCGGCTGGCACAGGCCACGCGCGCGCGCGTGCTGCTGCGAATGATCTCCGACGTCGCCGGCGACGATCCCAGCTCGATCGCCAGCGGTCCGTGCTCGCCCGATCCGAGCCGCTACGCCGATGCGATCGCCGTGCTCGAACGCTGGCGCGTCGATGCGCCGGCCAGCGTGAGCGCGTGGCTGCAAAGAGGAGCGCGCGGCGAGGTTTCCGAGACGCCGAAGCCGGGCGACGACGCCTTCGATCGGGTCGATTCGCGGATCGTCGCCACCCCGCACGCGAGCCTCGAGGCCGCGGCCGCCGTGTTCGAGCGCGCGGGCGTGCGTCCGGTAATCCTCGGCGACACGATCACCGGCGAGGCGCGTGACGTCGCGCAGGTGATCGGCGCGATCGCGCGCGAGGTCGTCCGCCACGGGCAGCCTTTCGCACGTCCGGTCGCGCTGCTTTCGGGCGGCGAGTGCACGGTGACGATTCGCGGCGGCGGCACCGGCGGGCGCTGCACCGAGTTCCTGCTCGCGCTCGCGCTCGAATTGCGCGGGATCGACGACGCCTGGGCGATCGCTGCCGACACCGACGGCATCGACGGCTTCGGCGAGAACGCCGGTGCGCTGCTCGCGCCCGACACGCTCGCGCGCTGCGCTGCGGCGGGTCTCGATGCGCGAGCCCGGCTCGACGACAACGACGCCGGAGGCTTCTTCGGCGCACTCGGCGATCTGGTCGTCACCGGGCCGACGCGCACCAACGTCAACGACTACCGCGCACTGCTGCTGTTGCGCAGCGACGCGCGCGAGGCGCAGGCATGAACGCGAACCAGACAACGACACTGAGGACTACACCGGGGACGACACAGCGAACCACGCTGCAGTTGACGCGCCCCGACGACTGGCATCTGCATCTGCGCGACGGCGATGCGCTGCGTGCCGTCGTCGGCGCGAGCGCCGCGCAGTTCGCGCGCGCGATCGTGATGCCGAATCTTCGTCCGCCGGTAGCGACGGTCGAGGACGCGCTCGCGTATCGCCGGCGCATCCTCGATGCGCTGCCGCCGGATGCGCGCTTCGAGCCGCTGATGACGCTGTACCTGACCGATCGCACGTCGGCCGACGAAATCCGGCGCGCGCGCGACAGCGACTGCGTGCACGCGGTGAAGCTCTACCCGGCCGGCGCGACGACGAACTCCGACGCCGGCGTCACCGACCTGCGCCGCACCTGGCCGGCGCTCGACGCGATGCAGGCCGCGGGGATGCCGCTGCTCGTGCACGGCGAGGTGACCGACCCCGAGGTCGACGTGTTCGATCGCGAGGCCGTCTTCATCGACCGCGTGCTGATTCCGCTGCGACGCGACTTCCCGGCGCTGCGCGTCGTCTTCGAGCACGTGACGACGCGCGAGGCGGTGCAGTACGTCGAGCACGCCGAGGGCGACATCGGCGCGACGATCACGCCGCAGCACCTGCAGTACGACCGCAATGCGATCTTCGCCGGCGGGCTGCGTCCGCACCGCTACTGCCTGCCGGTGCTCAAGCGCGAGACGCACCGCCGCGCGCTCGTCGAAGCGGCCACCGGCGGCAACCCGCGCTTCTTCCTCGGCACCGACAGTGCGCCGCACGCCGCACGCCTGAAGGAGCACGCATGCGGCTGTGCCGGCTGCTATACGGCGCCGCACGCGATCGAGTCGTACGCGACGGTGTTCGAGGCAGCCGGCGCGCTCGAGCGGCTCGAAGCTTTCGCGAGCTTTCACGGGGCCGATTTCTACCGGCTGGCTCGCAATACCGAGCGCATCGAGTTGCGCCGCGAACGCTGGACAGTGCCCGAGTCGCTGCCGTTCGGCGCCGATTCGATCGTCCCGCTGGCCGCGGGTGAAACGCTGCAGTGGAAGCTGGTCGCCTGACGCCGTGTGGCGCCGCCGGTAGAATGTCCGGCGGAGCGGGTCGGACGGTCGCCGCCGCGCAAGCGGCGGAGGAAGGTCCGGACTCCACAGGGCAGGATGCTGGCTAACGGCCAGGCGCAGCAAGCCGCGAGGCCCAAGGCGACGGAAAGTGGAACAGAAAGCACACCGCCCAAGCGGCGCTCGCCAGAGCGCCGACGGCAAGGGTGAAAAGGCGAGGTAAGAGCTCACCGCGCGCGTGGCGACACGCGTGGCACGCCAAACCCCATCCGGAGCAACATCGAATAGGCACGCGCGCGAGCCTCGCGGCTCGCACAGGACGGCCCGTCCGAGCGTGCGGGTGGATGGCTCGAGCGGCCGGGCAACCGGCCGCCCAGACGAATGACCGTCGCGTCGGTTCGCCGGCGCACAGAATCCGGCCTACAGACCCGCTCCCCTTTCTGCGCAGCGCATTCTCGCCACCCAGGCTACAGCCCGATCCCGCAACGCCCCGGCGCGATCAGGTTCTCCGGGTCGAGCGCCCGCTTCAGCCGCCGCTCGACGTCGCGCTTCACCGGCCCGTAGGTGGCGGCGACCTTCTCGGCAAAGGCGGTGCTCGCGCGGTACACGCCGTAGCCCTCCTGCGCGAAGGCGTGCAGCAGCTCGTCGTAGCAGGCATAGGCCTTCTGCATCTCCGCCGGATCGGTGCGGTCGTAGAGCAGGTCGATCACGTGATGCATGTCGCGCCAGCCGACGATGAATTCACCGACGTAGTCGAAGCCGTATTTCGCGAGGATCGACTTCGCCATTCGCATCTGCTTGAGCGTCTCGCTGCCCTTCGCCTGCGACACCGGCGCGAACCACATCGAACCGCCGCCGCCGCGCCAGTTGTACAGGCCGAACTCGCCGAGGTTCGGCTTGCCCTTCATCAGGTCGAAGCGGTATTCGACCGCCTTGCTTCCTTTCGTTTCCTCGGCGGGCACGATCCGTCCGCCGCTCGCCGCCGCGACCGCCTCGATGATCTTCCAGTTCGCGTCGTTCGTTTCCTTCGTGCCGTACAGCGCCGCGTAGACGTTCCATGCGCCGATGCGGTGGTCCCTGCGGATGCGCTCGACCGCTTCGTCGCTGATCGCGCCCGGGCCCGTGTGGTACTGCGCGCGCTGCACCGGCGTGCACGGCGCCTCCCACAGCGTGTGCGCGATCACGACGGCGTTCGGGATCACCATCGCGATGCGAAGCGGCCGCAATGCGTCGACGATCTTCGTGATGTCGGTCTCGTTCGGGTACTGGATGCAGAACGGCCGGAAATCGGGCGGCGCGGGCATCAGCCACATGCCGAGCTTGGTGACGATGCCGTAGTTCGACTGCGTGAACAGCCCGTCCAGCGTCGGGCCGTAGCCCCACTTGAACACCTGCCAGGTGTTCGAGCCCGGCATCGAGCCCATGCCGGTGCGAAGCACCTGGCCGTCGGCGAGCACGACCTCCATGCCGCTCGAGAACAGCAAGTGCTCGCCGTACGCCGTCTAGCCCACGCCCCGGTCGACCGTGTTGCCCAGCGGTCCGGCGATCGCCGACGGCGCCGGGCACGAGAACCACAGCGGCAGCTTGTTCTCCTGCAGATAGTCGTAGAGCTGCTGGTAGGTGACGCCGGGCTCGACCAGCGCGGTGCACAGGTCTGCGTCGACCGAAAGGATCCGGTTCATCCGCCGGAGGTCCATCACGATCTGTCCGCGCCGGACCGGCGCAGCCGAACCGTAGCCGAGGTTCTTCCCGGTGGAGATCGGGTAGACCGGCAGCTTGTACCGGCTCAGTACCTTCATGATCGCCTGCACCTGCTCCACGTCGGCCGGCGTGATCGCCGCCGACGGCGCGTGCTGCTCGTCGGGCACGGGAAGCATGATCTTGTTGTACGAGGCCAGGCGCTCGGCCTCGGCGACCACGTGCTCGCGGCCGACGATCGAGCGCAGCTCGTCGAGCACCCTGGCGAAGGTCGTTGCGGTGCTGCCCTGGGGCAGGGGCGTGCCGTTGGAACTCATCTGCATTGTCTCCGTTGTGTGCTGTGCATTCAGAGCGCGATCACGAGCGAAACGATGCCCGCGGCCCCCGGTCGATGCGGTGCGATCGCGTCGCCCGCGGCGAGCGGTTGTGCGCCTGTGCCCGAGAGCCCTTCGGCGTGGCGGCGGGCCAGGCGCTGCGGCCAGCCGGCGAGCGGCTCCGACCACATGCGGGCCGCGCCCTCGCCGGCGCGCCGCGCGCAGTGGCGCACGAACTCGCCGTCGAAGCGAAGCTGCGCCTCCTCGAGGCAGACGCCTCCGCGCGCGGCGGCGACCTGCTGCAGCAGCACGGCGCCCGAGTCGTCGAGCAGCGCGACGAGGCGCGCGCCGGTAGACCCGGCGACGATCGAATCGATGTCGGCGAAGCGGGCGAAGGCTGCGGCATCGACAGCGATCGAGGCAGGAGCGAGGCCTGCGGTGCTCAGTGCGGTGCTCAGTGCGCGCTGCAGGCTCTCCGCGGCCGCCACACACGGCGCAAGATCGGCGCGATGCACGATACGAACCGGCGTAGCCGCGGGCAGCACGCGCTGCGCTGCATCCGCCGCCGGCGGCACGAGTGCCGCACGCGCGACGAAGGGCGCGCCGGCGAGTGCGCCGGCGACCGCCACGGTTTCGAGGAAACGGCGCCGGTCCATCACTGCACCTGCCTGCCCGAGACCAGCCGCGCGATCTGCGTCAGCGTCTCGTCGTCGATCTCGGTGGGACGGAAGCTGGGCATCGCGCGGTTGCCGTAGCGCACCATGTGCCGCACGTAGTCCACTTCGAGGTTGCGTCCCTTGATCACCGGGCCCACGTTGGCCTCGTGACAGTAGGCGCAGACCTTCGCGTAGGCCTCCTGGCCGCTCTGCCATTTGCCGCTGCTGTCGGCGAGGGCGCTGGAAGCGATCGCCGCAAGAGCGAGGGCGGCGAGCCGCCCCGCCGTGCGGTGGCGGCGGTTTGCGTTGTGCATGGTTCTCCTCCGGGTTGTCCGCTACCAGGTTCGCAAGTTCCATGCCGGAACGGATTCCGCCGCGGCTTCAGAGGGCGGCGAACGAAGCGCCGCAGCCGGAGCGCGGCGGCGGACATCGATCAAATGATCAATTCGCCGCCGCTTCGATCAATTGATCAACGCGGCTGCATACCGGATCGAAGCGGTTCCTGCGGGTCGGATCGATGCCGCCGCGAGCCGGATCAACGCGGCGCAGGGCTGGCGTGCACCGCACGCCACCGGGCAGGCGCTGCGCTACAGTGACAGCGCCATGTCCGTGCAGCAGATGTCCGACCCCACGCAGTTCCAGCAGCGGCTGAGCGAGCTCGCTTCGCGCCTGCGCTTCTCGCTCGAGTCCGGTCACATCTGGCTCGGCGAACAGCGCATGCTGCTGATGCACGGGGCTTCGATCGAGGCGCTGCGCAAGGAGCTGATCGACTCGCTCGGCATCGTCCGCGCACGCGGCGTGCTGACGAGGATCGGCTTCGCCTCCGGCGCACGCGACGCGGCCTGGGCGCGCGAGCTGTATCCGCAGGCCTCCGACACCGAGCTGCTCGGCATGGGACCGATGCTGCACACGCTCGAAGGCATCGTCCACGCGCGCGCGGATGCGATGACGATGGACATCGCGCGCGGCGTCTTCGACGGCGAGTTCACCTGGGAGAGCTCGTACGAGGCCGACGTGCACTGCCATCTCTATGGCATCGCCGACGAGCCGGCGTGCTGGATGCAGGTCGGCTACGCCTCGGGCTACTCGACGACGCTGATGGGCCGGCTCGTGCTGTTTCGCGAGACGACCTGCCGCGCCGCCGGCGCGGCGTGCTGCCACATCGTCGGGCGCACGGCCGACGAGTGGCCCGATGCGGCCGAGCAGATCCGGCTGCTCGAGCCCGATTCGATCGCCGAGGCGATCCTGCGGCTGCAGGCCGAGGTGCGCAGCCTGCGCCGCTCGCTCGATCGCGATACGGCAAGCGAGGAGATCGTCGGCCGCGCGCCGGCCGTCGTTCGCGCCTGGGAGCTCGTTCGCAAGGCGGCGCCGAGCCAGGTCACCGTGCTGCTGCTCGGCGAGACGGGCGTCGGCAAGGAGATGTTCGCGCGCGCGCTGCACGCGGCGAGCACCCGCGCACAGGCGCCCTTCGTGGCGGTGAACTGCGCCGCGCTGCCCGAGCCGCTGATCGAATCGGAGCTCTTCGGCGTGGAGAAGGGCGCTTTCACCGGCGCGCATCAGTCGCGCCCGGGCCGCTTCGAGCGCGCGCACGGCGGCACGCTGTTCCTCGACGAGGTGGGCGAGCTGCCGGCCCAGGCGCAGGCCAAGCTGCTTCGCGTATTGCAGGAAGGCGAGTTCGAGCGGGTCGGCGACCTGCGCACGCGCAAGGTCGACGTCCGCGTGGTGGCGGCAACGAACGTCGATCTCGAACGCGCCGTCGCGCAGGGCACATTCCGCCGCGACCTGTACTACCGGCTGAACGTCTATCCGGTCGTCGTTCCGCCGCTGCGCGAGCGCCCCGAGGACATTCCCGGGCTGGTACGGCACTTCGTCGATCGCAGCTGCGCGCGGCACGGCAAGCACGTGCTGGGCGTCACCGACCGTGCGCTGCACGCGCTTCGCCAGTACGCGTGGCCGGGCAATGTCCGCGAACTCGAGAACGTCATCGAGCGCGGCGTCATCCTCGCCGCGCAGGGCGCGCACATCGACCTGGACGATCTCTTTCCGTCGATCACCGCGGTCGCCCGGGGTCGTCGCACCGCCGGGCTCGGGCCGGACGGCCGCATGCTGCGACCCGACGAGGATGCCGTCAGCGCTTTCCTCGACCACGTCGCGCAGCGCCACGTGGGGCTCGACGAGGTCGAGTCGCTGCTGATCGACGCGGCGGTGGCGAAGGCCGGCGGCAATTTGAGCTCGGCCGCGCGCGCGCTCGGCATCACCCGGCCGCAGCTGGCGTATCGGCTGAAGAAACGGGCCGCTCCTGTCCGATAGGCGCCGGTCTCGGCCTGCTCTTCATGTTTTACGTTGCAAGTAAGCTTCAACGCGCTGATTCCGCAGCGATTGTCCGATCATCCCGCGCTTGAACTCCCGCGCCTAAGTCCCTGTTGCGACAAGAAAAATGCCGATTCCGCCGGCTTGCCTTGGCGTTCGCTTTTCCGTAGAGTGGCGCCAGGTGCAAATAAGTGGGTTTTTGTGGGAAGAGAGCGGCTGAAAAGCCGGTTTTCGTCCCACGCGAGGTTGGGTCGGAAACCGCATGTTCCAGGGAAGCTCTGCGCTGCTGCTCGATGCGAAGGGCCGGATGACGGTCCCGACGCGTCACCGGGATGCGCTTTCCGAGCAATGTGAGGGCAAACTCACACTGACGCGCCATCCCGACGGCTGCCTGCTGCTCTTTCCCCGGCCGGTGTGGGAGACGCACCGCGAACGGCTCGCCTCGATGCCGATCGGCGCGCGCAACTGGACGCGCATCTTTCTCGGCAACGCGCTCGACGTCGACATGGACGGCACGGGCCGCATCCTCATTTCGCCCGAATTGCGTACCGCCGCCTCTCTGACTCGCGAAGTGATGATGCTCGGCATGGGCAGCCACTTCGAGATCTGGGACAGCGCGCTGCTGGCGGCGAAGGAACGCGAAACGATCGAGGCAGGCATGCCCGAAGCGATCGCGAACTTCAATTTCTGAACCACGAACACCGTGAACGGCGCGAACGCGTGCAGTCAGGACTCGGTCACGAGACGGTCTTCCTCGACGAGGCAGTCGACGCGCTCGCGATCCGTCGCGACGGCTGCTACCTCGACTGCACCTTCGGCCGCGGCGGGCACAGCGCGGCGATCCTCGCGCGCCTGGGGTCCGATGGCCGGCTGCTCGCGCTCGATCGCGACCCCGAGGCCGTCGCCGTCGGCCGGGCATGGACCGACTCGCGCTTCGCGATCGAGCATGCCCGCTTCTCCGCGCTCGATGCGGCGCTCGATGCGCACGGCATCGCGCTCGTCGACGGCGTCGTGTTCGATCTCGGCGTTTCCTCGCCGCAGCTGGACGACCCGGCGCGCGGCTTCAGCTTTCGCGCCAGCGGCCCGCTCGACATGCGGATGGATCCGACGCGCGGAATCCCGGCTCGCCAGTGGCTGCTCGAGGCGAGCGAAGACGAAATCGCGAAGGTGGTGAGCGACTATGGGGAAGAACGGCTTGCTGTTCCGATTGCAAAGGCGATTGTTGCTCGCCGCAGCGAACTCGGGGCCGACGCGTTGCGCACGACCGGAGAGCTTGCCGCGCTCGTCGCCGCTGTCGTCCGCCGCCGCGGGCGGGCGCCGATGGGCAAGGACCCGGCCACACGCACGTTTCAGGCTCTACGGATTCACGTCAATCAGGAACTCGAAGAACTCCCGGTAGCGCTGGACCGGGCCGTCGGGCGCCTGAAGCGAGGCGGGCGCCTCGTCGTCATCAGTTTTCATTCGCTGGAAGACCGGATGGTCAAGCAGTTCATTGCCGGGGAATCGGGGCGCGACGCGGCGCGCGATCCGGTCACCGGCGCTTCGGTCGTCTCGCGTGCTCCGCGCCTGCGCGCGCTCGCGCGCAGGCTCGCTTCCGAGGCGGCGGGCGGATCGCCGGCCGGTCCGGCTGCGCCGGACGCCGCCGCGCGCGACGCGCGTCGGCCGCGCAGGCGCCGTCCCGACAACCCGCGCGCCCGTTCCGCGGTGATGCGCGTGGCCGAAAGGATCTGAGGCCATGCTCCGGCTCAACCTCGTGCTCGTCTTCCTGCTGGTGGTCTGTGCGCTCGGCCTCGTCACCTCGCAGGATCGCGCGCGCAAGCTCTTCGGCGACGTCGAGCGCGCGCACGCACAGGCCTCGCGCCTCGAGGTGCAGTGGGACCAGCTGCAGATCGAGCAGACCGTGCTGGCCAAGGCTTCGCGCATCGACACCAAGGCGCGCCGCGAGCTGTCGATGGAGTCGATCTCGCCGCAGCGCACGCTGCACCTGGTCGTCGATCCGGTCGAGCGCGTCGTGCGCCTCGGCTCCACCGCGCCGGCCGAAGCCGCGGGAGCCCGCTGATGGCGCGCAGGACCCGCCGCAACGTGCCGATCGCGTCGAACCCGCTGCTGCAGGTGCGGCTGCCGGCATATCGCTCGCAGCTCGTGATGCTGTTCGTCGCGGTGGCCTTCGTGGCGCTCGCCGCGCGCACCGTCTGGCTGCAGGTGTTCTCGCAGGGGTACCTGCAGCAGCAGGGAGAGCTGCGCTACGGCCGCACGATCGAACTGCCGGCCTCGCGCGGCAAGATCTTCGACCGCAACGGCGTCGTGCTCGCGTCGAGCCTGCCGGCGCGCGCGGTGTGGGCGATCCCCGAACAGGTCGAGGCCACGCCGCAGCAGTTCGCCGAGCTGGCGAAGCTGCTCGGCACCAGCGAGCGCGAGCTGCGCGGACGGCTCGCCCAGGCGGCCGATCGCAGCTTCGTCTACCTGAAGCGCCAGGTCGACGCCGACGTCGCCGAACGCGTCGCGGCGCTGCGCATCGCCGGCATCCACCAGCAGCGCGAGTACAAGCGCCACTACCCGCAGGGCGAGACGATCGCGCACGTGGTCGGCTTCACCAACGTCGAGGACATCGGCCAGGAAGGCGTCGAGCTGGCGAAGAACCCCGATCTCGCCGGCAAGCCGGGCAGCCGGCGCGTGATCCGCGACCGCTACGGCCGCGTGGTGGAGAACGTCGAGGCGGTGCGCGAGCCGCACAACGGTCGCGATCTCGCACTGTCGATCGACAGCACGATCCAGTTCCTCGCCTTCGATGCGCTGCGCGACGCGGTCCACGAACACAAGGCGAAGGCCGGCGCCGCGGTCGTGCTGGACGTGCACACCGGCGAGATCCTCGCGCTGGCCAACTGGCCGACCTACAACCCGAACGAGCGCGGTCAGCTCACCGGCGCGCAGCTGCGCAACCGCGCGATCACCGACACCTTCGAGCCGGGTTCGACGATGAAGCCGTTCACCGCGGCGCTCGCGCTCGAGCTGGGCCAGGTGCGTCCCGATACGGTGATCCAGACCGCTCCCGGCCGACTGAAGATCGGCAGCGCGACGATCGGCGATGCGCATCCGCACGGCCTGCTGACGATCGAGCAGATCGTGCAGAAGTCGTCGAACGTCGGCACCGCGAAGATGGCGCTGGCGATGCCGGCCGAGCGCATGTGGGAGATGTTCTCGTCCGTGGGCCTCGGGCAGGCGCCGCGCATCGGCTTTCCGGGCGCGGTCGCCGGCCGGCTGCGGCCGTATCGCAGCTGGAAGCCGATCGAGCAGGCGACGATGTCCTACGGCTACGGCCTGTCGGTTTCGCTGCTGCAGCTCGCGCGCGCCTACACGGTGTTCGCCACCGACGGCGAACTGCTGCCGGTGTCGATGTTCAAGCACGACGACGCGGTCGGCGGCGAGCGCATCGTCACGCCCGCTACCGCGCGCGCGGTGCGGCACATGCTCGAGCTGGCAGCAGGCCCCGGCGGCACCGCGCCGCAGGCGCAGATCTCCGGCTACCGGGTGGCCGGCAAGACCGGCACCGCGCACAAGCGCGACGGCCGGCAGTACGTGAACAAGTACATCGCCTCCTTCGTCGGCTTCGCGCCGGTGTCGGATCCGCGCGTGATCGTCGCGGTGATGATCGACGAGCCGACCGCCGGCAAGTATTACGGCGGAACCGTCGCCGCGCCGGTGTTCGCGCGTATCGCCGGCGACACGCTGCGCACGCTGCGCGTGCCGCCGGATTCCACCGTCGTGAAGCTGGAAGTGCCGACCTCGGCTGCCGGGCACGATGCGGGGGCGGCGCTGTGACCGGCAACGCTGTCGCGGACGACGAGGCCGAACGTGCCGCACCGCTCGGCGACTGGCTGCGATCGGCGCTGGCGCCGGGGGCGGCGCTCGTCTCCGACAGCCGTGCGCTGCGCCCGGGCGACGCCTTCCTCGCCTGGCCCGGGGCGCACAGCGACGGACGCCGCTTCGTCGATGCGGCGCGCGCGGCCGGCGCGGCTGCCGTGCTGTACGAGGCAAGCGGCGCCGAGGCCTTCGGCCTGCGCGACGACGACGCGTCGTCCGTGCCGGCGATGCGCGCGGTAGACGGCCTGCGCGAACAGGCCGGGCCGATCGCCGCGCGGTACTACGGGCTTCCGGGTCGGCGGCTGCGCGTCGTCGCGGTCACCGGAACGAACGGCAAGACGACGTCCACGCAATGGATGGCGAGCGGCTTTTCCGCCGCCGGCCGGCGCTGCGCGGTGATCGGCACGCTGGGCAGCGGCATCGTCGACCCCGAAGGTTCGCCGCGGCTGGAAGCTTTCGGGTTGACCACGCCCGATGCCGTGGGCCTGCAACGCATGCTCGCTTCCTTCGCCGATGCCGGCGCGGAACTGGTGGCGATGGAGGCGTCTTCGATCGGCATCGACCAGGGGCGGCTGAACGGACTGCCGATCGAGACCGCGGTGCTGACCAACTTCACGCGCGACCACCTCGACTACCACGGAAGCGAAGAAGCGTACCTGGCGGCGAAGCTGCGGCTCTTCTCGTGGCCGGGGCTGCGCCATGCGCTGGTCAACGGCGACGATCCGGTCGCGCCCAAAGTGCTCGATCCGTTGCCGTCGTCGATCGCATCGCTCGCCTTCGGCCATCTGCCCGGCGAGCACGGCTGGCGCGCGAAGAAGAAGCTGTCGGCGTATCGCATCGTCGAGCACGCGAGCGGCTCGCAGGTGTCGATCGGCGGCGACTACGGACGTGCCGAGATCCGGCTGCAGACGATCGGCCAGTTCAACGTCGTCAACGCGCTGGCGGCTGCCGGCGTCTGGCTGATGCACGGCATGCCTTTCGACGAGGCGATGCGGCGGCTCGAGGCGCTGCGGCCGATTCCCGGCCGCATGCAGCGCATCGTCGCCGACGGGCGTCCGCTCGTCGTCGTCGACTACGCGCACACGCCCGACGCGCTGATGAACGTGCTGCACGCGCTGCGCCCGCTCGCGGAGGCGCGGCGCGGCGCGCTGTGGTGCGTGTTCGGCGCCGGCGGCGACCGCGATCCGGGCAAGCGCCCGATGATGGGGATGGTCGTCGAGCGCTATGCCGATCATGTGGTCGTGACCAGCGACAACCCGCGCAGCGAGACGCCCTTTCGCATCGTCTCCGACATCCGTGCCGGCTTCATGCGCGAGCCGCGGCTCACCGAGCTCGATCGCGAGCAGGCGATCCGCAAGGCGCTGGAGGCGGCGTCGCCCGACGACGTCGTCCTGATCGCCGGCAAGGGGCACGAGACCTGGCAGGAAATCGGCGCCGAGCGGCTGCCGTTCTCCGATCTGGCGGTCGCGCGCCGCCTGCTCGGCCTGCCGCAGGCGGACGACGATGCTTGAGCTGCGCGAGGCCTTCGGCTGGCTCTCCGGCGCATGCCTGTACGGCGAGCCGTCGGTACGCGTGAGCGGCGTGTGCACCGATACGCGCTCGATCGCCCCGGGCGAGCTGTTCGTCGCGCTGCGCGGCGAACGCTTCGACGCGCACGCGTTCATCCCCGCCGCGCAGGAGCGGGGAGCAGCGGCGGTGTTCTTCGATCGGTGGGTCGAGGGAATCCGCACGCCGGCCATCCGCGTGGCGGACACGCGTCGCGCGCTCGGCGAGATCGCGCGCGGCTGGCGCTCCCGCCTGCCGGTGCGCGTGGTCACCGTCGCCGGCGCGAACGGCAAGACGACGGTCAAGGAGATGCTCTCGGCTGTGCTCGCGCAGGCCTTCGGCGCGGACGCGCGCCTGGCCACGCAGGCCAACCTGAACAACGACGTCGGCGTTCCGCTGACGCTGCTGCGGCTGCGCAGGCAGCACCGCGCGGCGGCGATCGAGCTGGGCACCAACCATCCCGGCGAGATCGCCTGGCTGGCGCAGGTCGCGCGGCCCGACGTCGCGCTGGTGAACAACGCGCAACGCGAACACCAGGAGTTCCTCGATGGCACCGAAGGCTCTGCACGCGAGAACGGCGCGTCGATCGCCGCATTGTCCGGAGAGGGCGTCGCGGTCTTTCCGGCCGACGATCCGCAGGCACCGCTGTGGCGAGCGCTTGCCGGGTCGCGGCGGCGGATCGAATTCGGCCTCGATGACGACCTGCAGCGCTTCGAGGTCGCCGCGGCCCCGAACGCCGAGTCCGCGCGGTTCGAGATGAAGGTCGGCGGGGCGCGCGCGACGGTGCGGCTGCCGGTCGAGGGGCTGCACAACGTGCGCAACGCGCTGGCCGCCGCCGCCTGCGCGCATGCGCTGGGCATCGATGCCGCGACCATCGCCAGCGGCCTCGAGCGGTTCGCCCCGCCGCCGGGGCGCCTCGTGCGCCGCCGCGCCGCCGCCGGAGCGGCGCTGATCGACGACACGTACAACGCGAACCCCGATTCCGTGCGCGCGGCGATCGACGTGCTGGCGCGCTGCGCGGGCTTGCGCGTGCTCGTGCTCGGCGACATGGGCGAGGTCGGCGAGCGCGGCCCCGAGTTCCACCGCGAGGTCGGCGCCTATGCGCGCGAGCGCGGCATTGAACGCCTGCTCGCGATCGGCGCGGCCAGCGCGGCGGCGGTGGAGGCCTTCGGCGCGGGCGCCGTGCACCACGACGACGTCGATTCGCTGGTCGCGGGTGTTGCGGCGCTGGCCGGCGAGGGCGCGACCGTGCTCGTCAAGGGTTCGCGCTTCATGCGGATGGAGCGCGTGGTCGCTGCGCTCGCGCAGGCGCCGGTGGCGGCCTGACGATGCTGCTCGAACTCACCCAATGGCTGGCGAAGGACACGCGTTCCTTCGCCGTGTTCGGCTACATCACGCTGCGCGCGGTGCTCGCCGCGCTCACGGCGCTGGCCATCGGGCTGCTCTTCGGTCCGTCGCTGATCCGCAGGCTCGTCGGCATGAAGATCGGGCAGGCGGTGCGCAGCGACGGTCCGCGCACGCACCTGACGAAATCCGGCACGCCGACCATGGGCGGCGCGCTGATTCTGATCTCGGTGGCGGCGGCGACGCTGCTGTGGGCCGATCTGTCGAACCGCTTCGTCTGGATCGTGCTGATCGTCACGCTCGGCTTCGGCTGGATCGGCTGGATCGACGACTACCGCAAGATCGTGCACCGCGATCCGCGCGGGATGTCGGCGAAGCAGAAGATCTTCTGGCAATCGCTGATCGGCATCGTCGCTTCGGTCTATCTCGCGTTCTCGGTTCCGGCGCAGTCGAACGCGGATGCCTTCGCGCTGTTCGCCGACTGGGTCTCGCACGGCTTCACCGACCTGCCGGCGCGCGCCGACCTGATCGTTCCCTTCTTCAAGAACGTCGCGTATCCGCTGGGCGTCTACGGCTTCATCGTCCTCACCTGGTTCGTCATCGTCGGCTCGAGCAACGCGGTGAACCTCACCGACGGCGCCGACGGCCTGGCGATCCTGCCGGCGGTGATGGTGGGTTCGGCGCTCGGCCTGTTCGCCTACGTGACCGGCAACGCGGTGTTCGCTAAGTACCTGCTGATCCCGCACATTCCCGGCGCCGGCGAACTCACCGTCTTCTGCGCGGCGATCGCCGGCGCGGGCCTGGGCTTCCTCTGGTACAACGCGTACCCCGCGCAGGTGTTCATGGGCGACGTGGGCGCGCTCGCGCTCGGCGCCGCGCTCGGCACGGTGGCGGTGATCGTCCGCCAGGAGATCGTGCTGTTCATCATGGGCGGCGTCTTCGTCGCCGAGACGCTGTCGGTGATGCTGCAGGTCGGGTACTTCAAGTACACGAAGCGCCGCTACGGCGAGGGACGCCGCATCCTGCGGATGGCGCCGCTGCACCACCATTTCGAGGTGGGCGGCATCAAGGAGAGCCAGGTCGTCGTGCGTTTCTGGATCGTCACGATGATGCTGGTGCTGTTCGGCCTGTCGACGCTGAAGCTGCGCTGATGAGCGGAAGCACGCTGCCGCAACCCGGGCTTTTCGACGTCGCAGGCCGCACTGCGCTCGTGCTCGGGCTGGGCGACTCGGGCGCGGCGATGGCGCGCTGGCTCGCGCGCCAGGGCGCGCGCGTGCGCGTGGCCGACACCCGCAGCGCCGACGGCACCGGCTTGCCCGCGTGGCCGGCGTTGCGCGATTCGATCGCCGATCTGCGCTACGTCGACGGCGCGCCGTGGTCCGACGCCTGGCTCGACGGCGTCGACCTCGTCGCCTGGAGCCCGGGGCTGTCGATCGAGCAGGGCGACCCGGCGCAGTTCCATGCGCGCGCGCTCGCGCGCGGCGTTGCGGTGGCGGGCGAACTCGAGCTGTTCGCGCAGGCGCTCGCCGACCTGCGCGAGAACGGCTACGCGCCGAAGCTGATCGCGATCACCGGAACCAACGGAAAGACGACGACGACCGCGCTCGCCGCGCATCTGTGCCGCGAGGCGGGCGTGGACGTCGCCAGCGCGGGCAACATCCGCCCGCCGATGCTCGACGCATTGCGCGAGGCGCTCGACGCCGACCGCCTGCCGGCCGTCTGGGTGCTCGAGCTGTCGAGCTTCCAGCTCGCGCTCGCGCGCAGCCTCGCGCCCGACGCCGCCGCGATCGTCAACGTCGACGAGGACCACCTCGACTGGCACGCGTCGATGCGCAGCTACGTCGAAGCGAAGCAGCGCATCTACGCGCACGCGAAGCTCGCCGTGTTCGATCGCGGCGACGCGCGCGCGGCGCCTTCCGCGCCCGGCCCCGCGCTGAAGCTGGTCTCCTTCGGCGCCGACGCGCCCGCCGGCGCCGGCGATTTCGGCATCGTGCGCGAGCACGGCATCGACTGGCTCGCGCATGCGCAACCGGAGGAAGACCCCTCCGCCGGCGCATCGTCGCGCCGTCGCCGCGTGCCGGCGGGTTTCCACGTGCGGCGCCTGATGCCGGCCGACGCGTTGCGCATCCGCGGCACGCACAACCACCTGAACGCGCTGGCGGCGCTCGCGCTGTGCGATGCGATCGGCGTGCCGATGGCGAAGATGCTGCACGGCCTGCGCTCGTACGCCGGCGAGCCGCATCGCTGCCAGCTGGTGGCGACCCTCGACGGCGTCGAGTACTACGACGACAGCAAGGGAACGAACGTCGGTGCCACCGTGGCCGCGCTGCGCGGGCTCGGCAAGCGCTGCCGGCTGATCGCCGGCGGCGACGGCAAGGGCCAGGACTTCTCCGCGCTCGTCGAACCGGTGCGCGCGCATGCGGCGTCGGCATACCTGATCGGCGTCGACGCTCCCCGGCTGCAGCAGGCGCTCGCCGCGAGCGGAGTGCCGATCGTGCGCTGCGACTCGCTCGAGGAAGCGGTGCGGCGTGCGCGCGACGACGCGCGCGAAGGCGAGGCGGTGCTGCTGTCGCCGGCCTGCGCGAGCCTCGACATGTTCCGCAACTACGAGCACCGCGGCCGCTGCTTCGTGCAGGCGGTGCGCGCGCTCGATCCCTCGGAGGCCGCCGCGGGCGAAACGACAGGAGGCGCCGCCGGCGAAGCAGCGCACGACCGCGCCGGGGAGTCGCCGTGCTGAGCCTGCGTCTTCCCGGTCGCCTGCGCGTCGGGCACGGCGCCGCCGCTGCCGCCGGCGCGCTGCGCTTCGAGCGACGGCGCGCGATGCGCGCGGCGCCGTCGCGTGCGGCGCACAGCATCGACCACGCGCTGCTGTGGGTGGTCGGTGCGCTGCTGCTGCTCGGCCTGGTGATGGTGTACTCGGCGTCGATCGCGCTGCCCGACTCGAATCGCTTCTCGAGCTACTCGTCGACGTATTTCCTCGTGCGGCACGGCTTCGCGCTCGCCGTCGGCGGCGTCGCCGCGCTCGCCGCGTTCTCGGTTCCGGTCGCGCGCCTGCACGAATCGGCGAAATGGCTGTTCCTGCTCGGGCTCGTGCTGCTCGTCGTGGTGCTGATCCCGGGCGTCGGCAAGGAGGTGTACGGGGCGCGCCGCTGGCTGTCGCTGTACGTGCTGAACCTGCAGCCTTCGGAGCTGATGAAGCTCTTCGTCGTGCTGTATGTGGCCGACTTCACGGTGCGCAAGCAGGACTCGATGCAGAGCGTGCGCAAGGGCTTCCTGCCGATGGGCGCGGCCGTCGCGCTGGTCGGGCTGCTGCTGCTGCTCGAGCCTGACCTGGGTGCCTTCATCGTCATCGCCGCGGTCGCGATGGGGCTGCTCTTCCTCGGCGGCGTGAACGGCCGGCTGTTCGCCTCGCTCGTCGTCATCGCGGCGACGACCTTCTCGCTCCTGATCTGGCTGTCGCCGTGGCGGCGCGAGCGCATCTTCGCGTATCTCGATCCCTTCGACGCGGCCAACGCGCTGGGCAAGGGCTACCAGCTGTCGCATTCGCTGATCG
This sequence comes from uncultured Burkholderiales bacterium, assembly GCA_937903095.1. Taxonomy (GTDB): domain Bacteria; phylum Pseudomonadota; class Gammaproteobacteria; order Burkholderiales; family Burkholderiaceae_E; genus Zeimonas. Next base: position 9,884 of record CALCZN010000160.1, on the reverse strand, counting down.
CCTTCGGCCGCGGCGAGCTGTTCGGCGTCGGGCTCGGCGCATCGGTCGAGAAGCTGCACTACCTGCCCGAGGCGCATACCGACTTCCTGCTCGCGGTGATCGGCGAGGAACTCGGCCTGGTCGGCGTGCTCACCGTGGTCGTGCTGTTCTTCTGGTTCACGCGGCGCGCCTTCGAGATCGGCCGGCAGTCGATCAAGCTCGAGCGCACTTTCGCCGGCCTGGTCGCCAAGGGCATCGGCCTGTGGATCGGCGTGCAGGCCTTCATCAACATGGGCGTGAACACCGGCCTGCTGCCCACCAAGGGCTTGACGCTGCCGCTGATGAGCTACGGCGGCAGCGGCATTCTCGTCAACTGCGTCGCGGTCGCCATCCTGCTCCGGGTCGATTTCGAGAACAGGAAGCTGATGAGGGGCCTGGCATGACGGGCCGAACGATCCTCATCATGGCCGGCGGCACCGGCGGCCACGTGATGCCCGGGCTCGCCGTCGCCGCCGAGATGCGCGCGCGCAACTGGAGCGTCGTCTGGCTCGGCAACCCGACCGGCATGGAGGCGACGCTCGTGCCGAAGCACGGCATTCCGATGCAGTGGGTGCGCGTCGGCGGCGTGCGCGGCAAGGGGCTCCTCACGCGGCTGCTGCTGCCGCTGACCCTGCTGCGCGCCTTCGCGCAGAGCGTGCGCGCGCTGCGCACGACGCAGCCGGCGGTCGTTCTCGGCATGGGCGGCTACGTCGCCTTCCCCGGCGGCATGATGGCTTCGCTGCTGAACCGCCCGCTCGTCGTGCACGAGCAGAACTCGGTCGCCGGCCTGACGAACCGGCTGCTCGCGCGCCTGGCCGATCGCGTGCTCGAGGCCTTCCCCGGCACGCTGCCCGGCGCGCGCTGCTGCGGCAATCCGTTGCGCGCGGAAATGATCCGCCACGACGATCCGCTCGAGCGCTATGCGAAGCGCAGCGGAGCGCTTCGCCTGCTCGTCGTCGGCGGCAGTCTCGGCGCGCAGGCGCTGAACGAGGTCGTTCCGCAGGCGATCGCGGCGATGCCGGAAGCGGCGCGCCCGCAGATCGTGCACCAGAGCGGACGCGACCGGCGCGAAGCGCTGGACGCGCGCTATCGCGAACTGGGCATCGCCGCGCACGTCGTCGAGTTCGTCGAAGACATGGCGGGCGCCTACGAGTGGGCCGATCTCGTCGTCTGCCGGGCGGGCGCGATGACCGTCGCCGAGATCGCCGCCGCGGGCGTCGCGAGCCTGCTGGTGCCTTTCCCGCATGCGGTGGACGACCACCAGACCGGCAACGCGCGCTTCCTGTCGGACGAAGGCGCGGCGCTGCTCGTGCCGCAGGAGCAGCTCGACGCGGGCTCGCTCGCCCAGCGGCTGGCTTCGCTCGACCGCGAGTCGCTCGCGCGCATGGCGGTGCGCGCGCGTTCGCTCGCGCGCCCCGACGCGACGCGCGAGGTCGCCGACGTCTGCGAGGAGGCCGCGCGTCTGTGCGGCGTGCGCTCATGAAGCATCGCGTCAAGCACGTCCACTTCGTCGGCATCGGCGGCTCGGGGATGAGCGGCATCGCCGAGGTGCTGCTGAACCTCGGCTACCGCGTCAGCGGCTCCGACGTCGCCGCCGGAACGACGACGCGCCGCCTCGAGGCGCTCGGCGCGACGGTGCGCGCCGGGCACGACGCGGCTCACATCGAAGGTGCCGACTGCGTCGTCGTCTCCACCGCGGTGCGCGGCGACAACCCGGAGGTGATCGCCGCCCGGCAGCGCCACGTGCCCATCGTGCCGCGCGCGATGATGCTCGCCGAGCTGATGCGGCTGCGCCGCGGCATCGCGATCGCCGGCACGCACGGCAAGACGACGACGACGAGCCTCGTCGCGTCGGTGCTCGCCGCCGGCGGCCTCGACCCCACCTTCGTGATCGGCGGACGCCTGAACAGCGCCGGCGCCAATGCGCGACTCGGCGCCGGCGAGTACATCGTGGTCGAGGCCGACGAGTCCGACGCGTCGTTCCTGAACCTGTCTCCGATGATCGCCGTCATCACGAACATCGACGCCGACCACATGGAGACCTACGGCCACGACTTCGCGCGGCTGCGCCAGGCCTTCGTCGAGTTCACGCAGCGCCTGCCCTTCTACGGCGCGGCCGTGCTGTGCGTGGACGACCCGCACGTGCGCGAGATCCTGCCTTTCGTCTCGCGACCGGTGCTCGGTTACGGGCTGGGGGCCGACGCGCGCATCCGCGCGGTCGACGTCCACGCCGACGGCTCGCGGATGCGCTTCACCGTGCTGCGCGAGGGCGCCGAGCCGATGCCCGTCGTGCTGAACGCTCCGGGCGTGCACAACGTGCGCAACGCGCTGGCGGCGATCGCCGTGGCCGACGAGCTGGACGTCGACGACGCGGCGATCCGCGCGGCGCTCGAGCACTTCACCGGGGTCGGGCGGCGCTTCCAGTCCTACGGCGACGTCGCGATCGACCCGGCACACGGGGGCGGGTGCTTCACCCTGATCGACGACTACGGACATCACCCCGCCGAGATGGAGGCGACGCTGGCTGCCGCGCGCGGCGCGTTCCCCGGGCGGCGCATCGTGCTCGCCTTCCAGCCGCATCGCTACACGCGCACGCGCGACCTGTTCGAGGACTTCGTGCGCGTGCTCTCGGGCGCCGACGCGCTGCTACTCGCCGACGTCTATCCGGCCGGCGAGGCGCCGATCGTGGCGGCCGACGGCCGCGCGCTCGCCCGCGCGCTGCGCGTCGCCGGCAAGGTCGAACCGGTGTTCGTCGACGACATCGCCGCGATGCCGCGCGCGATCCTCGATGCGGCGCGCGACGGCGACGTAGTGCTGACGATGGGCGCGGGCTCGATCGGCTCGGTCGCGCAGGCGATCGTGGAGATGCGGTGATGGAAGCGACGGCTATCGATCCGAAGGCGATGGGCAAGGTCGCCGTGCTGTGCGGCGGGCGCTCGGCCGAGCGCGACGTCTCGACGATGTCGGGCACGGGCGTGCTGAACGCGCTGCGCGCCTGCGGCGTCGATGCGCACGCCTTCGATCCGGCGCAGCGACCGCTCGACGATCTCGTGCGCGAGGGCTTCGCGCGCGCGTTCATCGCGCTGCACGGCCGTTACGGCGAGGACGGCACGGTGCAGGGCGCGCTCGAGCTGCTCGGCATCCCGTACACCGGCAGCGGCGTCATGGCCTCGGCGATCGCGATGGACAAGGTCTACGCCAAGCGCATCTGGATGACGCATGGCCTGCCCACGCCCGGCTTCGAGCTGGCCCGCTCGGCGCGGCAGGTTTTCGACGCGGCGCAGCGGCTCGGGCTGCCGATGGCGGTCAAGCCGAGTCGCGAAGGCTCGACGATCGGCTTCACGAAGCTGCTCTCGCTCGACGCGGCGACGGCGGCCTTCGACGCGGCGCGCGCGCACGACGTCGACGTGCTGTGCGAGGAGTTCGTCGACGGATGCGAGCTGACGGTGGCGGTACTGGGCAGCGGCGACGACGCGCGCGCGCTGCCGATCATCGAGATCGTCGCCCCCCAGGGGAACTACGACTACAACAACAAGTATTTCAGCGACGACACGCGCTATCTGTGCCCGGCGCCGCTCGACGCGAAGCTCGCCGAAGCGATCGCCGCGCTGTCGCTGACCGCCTACCGCGCCATCGCCTGCGAAGGCTGGGGTCGGGTCGACGTGATGCTTCGTCGCGGCGACGACGCGCCCTTCCTGCTCGAGGTGAACACCTCGCCCGGAATGACCGGCCACTCGCTGGTGCCGATGGCCGCGCGCGCGGTGGGCATCTCCTACGAGCAGCTGTGCCTGCGCATCCTCGCGTCGGCCAGCCTGAAGATCGGGGGGGACGCTTGAGCGGCCTGTGGAACGACGCGCGCGCGCTGAACGCGCTCGCCAACGCGCTGCTCGGCGCGACGCTGCTGGCGGCGATGGCCGCCGGCGCATGGTGGGTCTCGCAGCGGCCGTTCTTCACGCTCGCGCACGTGCGCATCGACGCCGTGCAGGGGCACGAACTGCAGCGCGTCTCGCCGGCGCAGCTGCGCTCGGCCGTTGCGCGGCGCGTGCAGGGGAACTTCTTCGCCGTCGACCTCGACGCGGTGCGCGCGGTGTTCGAGGCGGTGCCGTGGGTGCGCCGCGCCGGCGTGCGCCGCGTCTGGCCCGACGGGCTCGAGGTGTCGATCGAGGAGCATCGCGCGCTCGCGCTGTGGGACGACGGACGCATCGTCAACACCTTCGGCGAGCTGTTCGTCGCCAACCTGGCCGAGGCCGAGGAAGACGGCGAGCTGCCGCAGTTCTCCGGTCCGGAAGGCACGGCGCTGCAGGTCGCCCGCCGCTATGCCGAGCTGCGCGAGGCGGTCGCCGCGCTCGACGTGCAGCCCGACGCCCTGTCGTTGTCGGCCCGCCATGCCTGGACGCTGCGGCTGGACGACGGCACGACGCTGCTGCTCGGTCGCGACCAGGGCATGCCGGTCGAGCGACGCCTGGCGCGATGGGTCCAGACCTGGCCGGTGGTCACCGCGACGCTGAACCGGCGCGCCGAGGTGATCGACCTGCGCTACCCGAACGGCTTCGCGATCCGCTCGCTCGCGCGGCTCGAACACGACGACAAGGACGCCGGCAGCCTTCGCCCGGCCGCGCACCACCCCGTACCGCCCCGCGCCCGATCCGAGCGCCCGCATCGACAGCGATAACAAATGACCAGAGACGCCAAGGACCTGATCGTCGGCCTCGACATCGGAACGTCGAAGATCGTCGCGATCGTCGCCGAGATGCGGCCCGACGGCCACTACGAGATCGTCGGCCTCGGCCAGCACGACTCGCGTGGGCTGAAGAAGGGCGTGGTCGTCAACATCGAGTCGACGGTCGCCTCGATCCAGCACGCGCTCGAGGAAGCCGAGCTGATGGCCGACTGCAAGATCCGCACGGTCTACACCGGGATCGCCGGCAGCCACATCCGCAGCTTCAACTCCAGCGGCATGGTGGCGATCAAGGACAAGGAGGTCACCGAGGCCGACATGGCCCGCGTGATCGAGACCGCCAAGGCGGTGAACATCCCCACCGACCAGCAGATCCTGCACGTGCTGGCGCAGGAATTCATCATCGACGGCCAGGAGGACATCCGCGAGCCGATCGGCATGAGCGGCGTGCGCCTCGAAGTGAAGGTGCACATCGTCACCGGCGCCGTGTCGGCCGCGCAGAACATCGTCAAGTGCGTGCGCCGCTGCGGACTCGAGGTGAACGACCTGATGCTGCAGCCGCTCGCCTCGAGCATGTCGATCCTCACGCAGGACGAGAAGGAGCTGGGCGTGGCGCTGGTCGACGTCGGCGGCGGCACGACCGACATCGCGATCTTCACCGGCGGCGCGATCCGGCACACGGCGGTGATCCCGATCGCCGGCGACCAGATCACCAACGACATCGCGATGGCGCTGCGCACGCCGACGCTCGAGGCCGACGACATCAAGCTGCGCTACGGCATCGCCAAGCAGGTGCTGGCCGATCCGAACGAGAAGATCGAGGTGCCCGGCCTGGGCGAGCGCTCGCCGCGCACGCTGTCGCGCCAGGCGCTCGCCGCCGTGATCGAGCCGCGCATCGAGGAGCTGTTCTCGCTCGTGCACCAGGTGATCCGCGAGTCGGGCTACGAGGAGCTGCTCTCCTCGGGCGTCGTGCTCACCGGCGGCACGTCGCTGCTGCCCGGCATGGTCGAGCTGGCCGAGGACATCTTCCTGAAGCCGGTGCGCATCGGCATGCCGGCCTACACCGGCGGGCTCGCCGACGTCGTGCGCTCGCCGCGCTATTCGACCGCGGTGGGGCTGCTCGAGGAGGCGCGACTGCAGCGCCTGCGCGGGCGAAAAGTGGCCGAGCAATCGGGTTCGTTCAAGGAAACGCTGCGAAGAATGAAGGAGTGGTTCCTCGGCAATTTCTGAATTCCGTTCGTCGTCTCGAAGAGCAAGAAGTTCTCGCAACCAACAATCGTCGTTTCAACCGGGAAGGGTCGACGTCTTCCCACCGTCCTGGAGAAGAGCACCATGAGTTTCGAACTGATCGAGCAGGAAGTCGAAGGCGCTGTCATCAAGGTGATCGGGGTCGGCGGCGCCGGCGGCAACGCGGTCAATCACATGATCAACCGCGACGTGCAGGGCGTGGAGTTCATCGCGGTGAACACCGACAAGCAGGCGCTGCGCCGCTCGCTCGCCGAGCACACGATCCAGCTCGGCGACATGGGGCTGGGCGCCGGCGCCCGGCCCGAAGCGGGACGCGCCGCCGCCGAGGCGATGCGCAGCGAGATCCGCGCTGCGCTCGAGGGCTCGAACATGGTGTTCCTGACCGCCGGCATGGGCAAGGGCACCGGCACCGGCGCCTCGCCGGTGGTCGCCGAGATCGCCAAGGAGATGGGCATCCTGACGGTGGGCGTCGTCACCAAGCCCTTCGACTTCGAAGGCGCGAAGAAGCTGCAGATCGCCGAGAACGGCATCGACCAGCTGGTCGAGCACGTCGATTCGCTGATCGTCGTGCTGAACCAGAAGCTGTTCGAAGTGATGGACGACGACGCGAGCCTCGAGGACGCGTTCAAGCGCGCTGACGACGTGCTGCACAACGCGGTCGCCGGCATCGCCGAGATCATCAACGTGCCGGGGCTGGTCAACGTCGACTTCGCCGACGTGAAGACGGTGATGGGCGAGCAGGGCAAGGCGATGATGGGCATCGGCGAGTCGTCGGGCCTGGATCGCGCGCGCATCGCGGCCGAGCAGGCGGTGTCCTCGCCGCTGCTCGACGGCGTCGATCTGCAGGGCGCGCGCGGCGTGATCGTCAACATCACCGCCGGTCGCAGCCTGAAGCTGAAGGAGACGAACGACGTGATCAACACGATCAAGGCCTTCTGCGCCGACGACGCGACGATCATCCACGGCACCGTGTTCGACGAGAACATGAGCGATCGCCTGCGCGTGACCGTCGTCGCCACCGGCATCGGCCGGCGTCCGGCCAAGCCGATGCTCGTGCCGCAGAGCCAGCTGCGCACCGGGACGCACGACGCCGCACCCGTGCAACAGCCGAACTACGACCAGTTCGAGCAGCCCACGGTCTGGCGCAGTCCGCGCGCCTCGGCCGCCGCGCAGGTCCAGGCGCTCGAGGAAAGCGGAGTGGAGCGCTTCGACATTCCTGCTTTCTTGCGAAAGCAGGCCGACTAAGGAAGTGAAGGGTGAAGGATCAAGGGTCAAGGGGCCCGACACCACGCGCATCACGCTTCGTCGCCCCGGACGCGCGACGACGGCTCTCATCCGCTGGCTGCCCGCAGCCAGCGGCCCCTTCACCCTTCACCCTTGACCCTTCACTCATCAATTCCCGCCTCCGCCCAGCGCGAACAGCTGACATAACTTAAAATTACAGGTTCCCCATTTGCAGCAATCGCTCTTAGCGAAAAGCGGAGGCGCACTCAAAATGATTCAACCTGGCCAACGAGTCCCCGACGCCGCATTGCAGGAGTACGTGCAGACCGAGGGGCCGGGCTGCTCGATCGGGCCCCGCAAGTTCCAGGCGCTCGACGAGTTGCGCGGCAAGCGCGTCGTCGTGTTCGGGCTGCCGGGCGCGTTCACGCCCACCTGCTCGGCGAAGCACGTTCCCGGCTATCTCGAGAAGTACGACGCGCTCAAGGGCAACGGCGTCGACGAGATCTGGTGCGTGTCGGTGAACGACGCCTTCGTGATGGGCGCGTGGGCGCGCGACCAGGGCACCGAGGGCAAGATCCGGATGATCGCCGACGGGGGCGCCGAGTGGACGCGCGCGCTCGGACTCGACTTCGTCAGCCCGACGATGGGCGTGCGTTCGCAGCGCTACTCGATGCTGGTCGAGGACGGCGTGGTGAAGACGCTGAACGTCGAGCAGCCGGGCAAGTTCGAGGTGTCCGACGCCGATACCATGGTGAAGCAGGCTTGAACGCAGCACGCCGCTCTGCTCCCCGCGCGGGCGCGTCGCGATGATGCGCCAGCGAACCATCGGCTCGCTGGTGCGCACCACCGGCGTCGGGCTGCATTCGGGCGAACGCGTCGAGTTGACGCTGCGCCCGGCCGCGCCCGATACCGGCATCGTCTTTCATCGCGTCGATCTCGAGCCGCCGGTCTCGATCCGCAGCTGCGCCGAGCGCGTCGGCGACACGCGGTTGGCCTCCACGCTCACCGCCGCCGACGACGGCCCGCTCGCGCAGGTGCGCGTGGCCACCGTCGAGCACCTGATGTCGGCGCTCGCCGGCATGGGCGTGGACAACGTCCACGTCGACGTCACTGCGCCCGAGATCCCGATCCTCGACGGTTCGGCCGGGTCTTTCGTCTACCTGATCCAGTCGGCGGGCATCGTCGAGCAGCGCGCCGAGAAGCAGTTCATCCGGCTGCTCGAGACGGTCGAGGTGCGCGACGGCGACAAGTGGGCGCGGCTCGACCCGCACTTCGGCTTCAAGCTGCGCTTCTCGATCGATTTCGCGCATCCGGCGATCGACGCCACCGAGCAGGCCGTCGAGGTCGATTTCGCGAAGGTGTCGTACGTGAAGGAGGTCTCGCGCGCGCGCACCTTCGGCTTCATGCAGGACGTCGAGACGCTGCGCGCGCACGGGCTGGCCAAGGGCGGCAGCTTCGGCAACGCGATCGTCATGGACGAATACCGCGTGCTGAATGAAGACGGCCTGCGTTTCGGCGACGAGTTCGTCAAGCACAAGATCCTCGACGCGATCGGCGACCTGTACCTGGTCGGCCATCCGCTGCTCGCCGCGTACAGCGCGCACAAGTCGGGGCATGCGCTGAACAACCGGCTGCTGCGCGAGATGCTCGCGCGCGAGCACGCCTGGGAGCGCGTCGGCTTCGTCGAGCGCCGCGACGCGCCGCGGCCCTTCGCGCTCGACTGGAGCCATGCCTGAGCGCGCGCCGGCGCGGCGTGCGTTCCCCGCATTCTCGTTCGCCCCGGCGTGCGACGCATCGCGTGTCCGCGCGCCCGGCGGCGCCGCGGCGAGAACGCGCCGCCGATGATCTTCCTGCGCGTCCTTGTCGTCGTGCTGCTGGCCGCCGTCGCGTACTGCGCGCTCGGCTACGTGTTCACGCGCGAGCGGCGCTATCTGCGGCTCGCCTGGCGCCTGCTGCTCGGCGGGCTGGTCGCCGCGCTCGTGTTCTTCGCCGTGATGTTCGTCGAGCGGCTGACGGCGCCCACTGCGGCGGCATTGCCCGGCGCGCTTTCAGCGCGCGCCGCGGTGCCGGCGAACCAGGCGCGCGAGCGCCTCGCCGAGCGCCGGCGCGTCGGTGTCGGCGCGCAACCGGTCCAGCTCGCGCAGCGCCGCTGACGGAATCGCGGCGCGCGGAGCGTGCGCGGGGGGGCTCGAGGCGTCGCCCGTTCGCTGGGTGACGATGCGGATCCGCTCGATGCCGGCGAAGCGCTGATGCAGCGCCTGCAGCATCGTCGGCGTCGATTGGCGCAGCCGCGCCGCCCAGGCCGCATTCGGCGCGCGCAGCGTCAGCGTGCCGGCATCGAGCGAGACGACGGTCAGCGGCGCCTGTCCGAAGCGCTCGTGCAACGCAGCCTGCACTTCGACGAGGCGATCGACCCGCGCGGCGAGCGCGCGGAAGCCGGTTTCGTCGTCGAGCCAGGCGCTGACCGGGCGGGTGAAAGTCGGCTTCATCGATCGCTGCGCTGCTGCGGATTGCCCGGTCGGTCGGTCGTTTCGCGTCCCGGGGCGGCCGGGGTGCGCGTGCTAGACTGTACCGGTTTCGCGGGCGCTGACGCCGTCCAGCTGCGTCGTTCCGCCGGTTGCAGGCGTAGCGCCATCCCAAAATGATCCAGAACTACCTCACCCGGATCTTCGGCAGCCGCAACGAGCGGCTGCTGAAGGGCTACCGCAAGACAGTC
>CALCZN010000159.1:0-6119 GCA_937903095.1 uncultured Burkholderiales bacterium | reverse complement strand
AAACGCAACGGGCGCCGCCATCCCCACGCTCTATGCCGCCGTGACGTTCGACGCCGCCGCGATGGAGACCGTATTCCACGATGTGTCGCACGCGCCCGGCTTCAAGCACTACGACAAGCGCAAACTGGAGAGGCAGGTGTACTCGCAGCTCGAGGTAAAGCGCGAACTGACGCTCGTGGACCTGGGCAGCGTCGCGCTTCGCAAGCTGGGCGTGCCGCGCAAGCTCCTGATCGACACCGACAAGGACCAGTACCCCGCGACGCGCCTGTGGGCCGAGGCCCTCCACTCGCAGCATCCGAAAATCCAGGGCCTGTCCTGGATCTCACGACAGGACGATTCGGCCCGGGCAGTGATGCTGTTCGGCGACCGCGTTCCCAGGGGCGCGCTGCAGCAGGCGGGTGACTCCCGCAGCCTGCTGCAGGGCGAGACGTGCTACCTGGCGCTGCTGGACCTGGCCGAGCGTATCGGCGTCGACATCGCGCCGGGCAAGGTGAAGAAGTAGGCCTGCCCGCGACTCAGCGCCCCAATCGATGCAGCATCGCGCGCAGCGCCTCGATCTCGTCGATCAGGTCGAGCGCGAGCGCGACGCCGGGCGGGTTCACTTCGAGATCTCGCGCGAGGCTCGTGGCCAGCCGCGCGCGGCGAAGCGCGGTGCCGCTGAAGCGCCATTGCGCGCGTGCGGCGGGCAGCGCCGCCGGATTCGTGCGTCGCGGATGGCGCGGCTCGCCGGCGCCGGAAGACTCGATCGGCTCGATCACCCCTTCGACGATCAGTGCGGTGATCTGCTCTTCGTCGGCGCCGCAGGCGCGCGACAGCTCCATGAGCGTGAACTCGATCTGCTCCTCGACGACGGGCCCCTGGACCGGGGTGCGGGATTCGTCGCTCATCGCGTTCTACCTTCCTGCTCTCGGATCGAAGTCGAAGGCCTTCGCCATCGTGCGCCAGGCCTCCTTCTGTGCGTCGGTGGACGCGGGCGGCAGCGCGATCGAAACGACCGCGTACAGGTCGCCCGGCGGGCGCGACGGGATCCCCTTGCCGCGCAGCCGCAGCTTGCGCCCGGCCTGCGAGTTCGGCGGCACCGTCAGCTCGACGCTGCCCTCCGGCGTGCGCACCGGCACGTTCGCGCCGAGCGCGGCTTCCCAGGGCGCGAGCGGCAGGTCGACGTAGACGTCGCGGCCGTCCACCCGCCAGCGCGGGTTCTCGCGGAACTCGATCTCGAGGTAGAGGTCGCCGGGCGGACCGTTGCCGATGCCCGGGCCTCCCTGCCCGGCGAGCCGCAGATGTTGTCCCGCGCGGATGCCGTGCGGAATGTTGACGTCGAGTTCGCGCTCCTGCGTGACCAGGTGCCCGCTCGCATCGACCGTCGGCATCGCGAGCCGGATCGAACGCCGCGCGCCGCGGTACGCGTCCTCGAGGTCGATCAGCACTTTCGCGTGGTGGTCCTGCCCCTGGCGAGGCATCGACTGCGCGCGGCGCTGCTGCGCGTGCGCCTGTCGCATCCGCGAGCCGAACAGCGCCTCGAAGAAGTCGCTGTAGTCGCCCGCGCCGCCGTCGAAATCGCCGCCGCTGAATTCGAAGCCGGCGTCCCAGTTCGGCGGCGGCTGGAAATCCTGCCCGGCACGCCAGTTCTCGCCCATGCGATCGTAGGCGGCGCGCTTCTCGGGGTCGCGCAGCACTTCGTGCGCCTCGCCGACTTCCTTGAAGCGCGCCTCGGCGTCGGGCTCCTTGCTGACGTCGGGGTGGTACTTGCGCGCGAGCTTGCGGTACGCGCGCTTGATCTCGTCCTGCGTCGCGTTGCGCTCGACGCCGAGGATCTCGTAGTAATCGCGAAATTTCATCGTTCTACACCGCCGTGCCGAACAGCTTGCCGATAAGTGCCGTGAGCGCCATCGCTGCCGCGCCCCAGAAGCCGACGCGCAGCGCGGGCCGAAGCGCCGGCGCGCCGCCCGCGTAGGCGGCGATCGCGCCCAGCGTGACCAGGAACGCCAGCGACGTGCCCGAGATCCAGGCGATCATTGCCGCGGCCGGCGCGAAGGCGACGACCGCCAGCGGCAATCCGGCGCCCAGCGAGAAGCTCGCCGCCGAAGCGAGCGACGCCTGCACCGGTCGCGCGATCGTCGCGCGCGTGATGCCCAGCTCTTCGCGCGCGTGCGCGGCCAGCGCATCGTGCGCACTCAGCTGCCGCGCCACCTCGGCGGCCAGCGCAGGATCGACACCGCGCGCCACATAGATCGAAGCCAGCTCGTGCAATTCGCTGGCCGGATGGTTCGCCAGCTCGCGTCGTTCGAGCGCGAGGTCGGCGTGCTCGCTGTCGCGCTGCGAGCTGACCGATACGTATTCGCCGGCCGCCATCGACATCGCGCCGCCGACGAGCCCGGCGAGCGCGACGAGGATCCATTCGTGCCGCGCCCCGCCGGCGGCGACCACGCCGGTGAGCAGGCTCGCCGTCGAGACGATGCCATCGTTGGCGCCGAGCACCGCAGCGCGCAGCCAGCCCACCCGCTCGGTTCGATGGTGCTCGTGGTGCGGGCGGTGTCGGCGCGGCATTCGGGCGGACGCGGGCGCAGCGTACGAACGTGCGAAACGTGCGAAGGGGGGACGGCGCAGCCGGCCCGGTTCAGCGCTCGCCGTCGCGCGGCAGCGCCGCCTCGGGCACGCCGAGCAGCGACGCGCGTTCGGCGTCGTCGGCCGGCGCCTCGACGAGCGGCACGCGCGGACGATGCCGGCCGCGCAGGTAGCGCCCGGACTCGCCCGGCTGCGTGGCCTCGCGCGGTACATGCGCACGTTCGCTGCGGGTCGGTCGCTCGCGCTGCGCACCCGTGAACACGAGCCGCGACAGTTCGTTGAGCGCCTGCACGTAGACGCCGCGCTTGAACTCGATCACCGCATCGAGCGGCACCCAATAGTCGTTCCAACGCCAGGCGTCGAACTCCGGGTGACTCGAGGCGCGCAGATCGATGTCGCTATCGCGGCCGACCAGTCGCACCAGGAACCAGATCTGTTTCTGGCCGCGGTAGTGGCCTCGCCATTCCCGGCGCACCCAGTGCTCGGGCACCTCGTAGCGAAGCCAGTCGCGCGTGCGTCCGACGATGCGGACGTGGTGCGGATACAGGCCCACTTCCTCGTGCAGCTCGCGGAGCATCGCCTGCTCGGGCGATTCGCCGCGCTTGATGCCGCCTTGCGGAAACTGCCAGGAGTGCTCGCGTATCCGCTTTCCCCAGAAAACCGAGTTCCTCGAATTGACCAGGATGATCCCGACGTTGGGGCGATAGCCGTCACGGTCCAGCATGGCCCGCACCCCTCGATCTCTTACAATCGCTTCGATTATAGCCAGTGGCCTCTCGCGCTTGCCGCATCTGCGACGTCCTTTTCGCGGCGCCGCCCTCCCGGATTCCCAATGAAAGCTTCTCGTTTCCACCTGTCCACGCAGAAGGAAGCGCCGGCCGACGCCGAGATCGTCAGCCATCGCCTGATGACGCGCGCCGGCATGATCCGCAAGGTCGCCGGCGGCATCTATACGTATATGCCGCTCGGCCTGCGCAGCATCCGCAAGATCGAGGCGATCGTGCGCGACGAGATGAACCGGGCGGGTGCGATCGAACTGCTGATGCCGGTCGTCCAACCGGCCGAATTGTGGGTCGAGTCGGGTCGGTGGGATAAATACGGACCGGAGCTGCTGCGCGTGAAGGATCGCCACCAGCGCGACTTCATCGTGCAGCCCACCTCGGAAGAGGTCGTCACCGACATCGCGCGCAACGAACTGCGCAGCTACAGGCAATTGCCGAAGAACTTCTATCACATCCAGACCAAGTTCCGCGACGAGCGCAGGCCGCGCTTCGGCGTGATGCGCGGACGCGAGTTCACGATGAAGGACGGCTACTCCTTCGATCGCGACCGCGAGTCCGCGCTTGCCAGCTATCGCATGATGTTCGACGCCTATCGCGCGATCTTCACGCGCATGGGCCTGCGCTTCCGCGCGGTCGCCGCCGACACGGGTGCGATCGGCGGCTCGGCCAGCCATGAGTTCCAGGTGATCGCCGACACCGGCGAGGACGCGATCGCGTACTGCCCCGATTCCGACTACGCGGCCAACATCGAGCTTGCCGAGGCGCTGCCGCTGATCAGGAAGCGCGAGGCGCCGTCCGCGCCGCTGGTCAAGGTGCCCACGCCGTCGGCCGCGCGCTGCGAGGACGTCGCCGAGCTGCTCGGCATTGCGCTCGAACGCACGGTGAAGTCGATCGTGCTCGCGGTGGACGAGCGCTCGGACACGCGCATCCACGGCGAGGCGCGCGTCGCTTCCGTGCCGGACGATCGGCCGCCCTTTGCGCCGTCGGCCCCGCAGATCTGGCTGCTGCTGGTGCGCGGCGACCACGAGCTGAACGAGGTCAAGGCCGGCAAGATCGACGGGCTCGAAGGCTTCCGTTTCGCCACCGAAGCCGAGATCGTCGAGCACTTCGGCTCGCCGCCCGGCTATCTGGGCCCGATCGGCCCGCGCAAGCCGGTGCGCCTCGTCGCCGATCGCACGGTGGCGAACATGCGCGACTTCGTCTGCGGCGCCAACGAAGCCGATTTCCATTACACCGGCGCGAACTGGGGCCGCGACCTGCCCGAGCCGCTCGTCGCCGACATCCGCAACGTGCGCGAAGGTGATCCTTCGCCGGACGGCAAGGGCGCGCTCGCCATCCAGCGCGGCATCGAGGTCGGGCACGTGTTCTTCCTCGGCACGCGCTACTCGAAGGCGATGAACGCGCTCTTCGTCGACGTCGACGGCCAGTCGAAGCCTTTCGAGATGGGCTGCTACGGCATCGGCATCACGCGGCTGCTCGGCGCGGCCATCGAGCAGAATCACGACGAGCGCGGCATCGCCTGGCCGCGGCCGATCGCGCCCTTCGAGGTGGTCGTCGTTCCGCCCGGATACGCGCGCTCCGACGTCGTGCGCGCCGCGGCCGACGCGCTCTACGAGCAGCTGCTCGCCGAGGGCGTAGACGTGCTGCTCGACGATCGCGACGAGCGTCCCGGCGCGATGTTCGCCGACTGGGAACTGATCGGCGTTCCGGTGCGCGTGACGGTCGGCGAACGCAGCCTGAAGGACGGGAAGGTCGAGGTGCTCGTGCGACGCGGAATGCGGGTCGAGCAGGTTCCCGTCGGCGATGCCCTGCCGGCCATCCGGCAGGCGCTTGCCGGCTGAGCCGCGCGGCGATTCAATCGCCGGCGAATGAAACGTGTCCTGTTCCTGCTGCTGCTCACCTGTGCGCTGTTCGCCGCGCTGATCGCGTCCCGTCCCGCGCGCGCCGGTTCGCAGCAGTACGAGGCACTGAGCGACTCCGTGCGCTCGGCGCTCGCCGCCGCCGTGCGCGAAGACCACGACACGCCGCAGCCGCATTTCGCGTCGATCTCCGAGAAGGTCGACTGGCTCTCGACGATGTCCGCGCGGCTGCCGCGGCGCTGGAAGCCCGAATACCGGCAGCGCATCGAGTTCCTGCACGCCGTGCGCTACGAGGCGCAGCGCGCCGGGCTCGATCCGCACCTGGTGCTCGGGCTGATCGAGGTCGAGAGCAACTTCCGCCGCTACGCCGTGTCGAGCGCCGGTGCGCGTGGCTACATGCAGGTGATGCCATTCTGGACGCAGTTGATCGGCGACGCCGACAGCGCGAAGCTCTTCGACCAGCGCACGAACCTGCGCTACGGCTGCACCATCCTGCGGCACTATCTCGACATCGAGCGCGGCGACCTGTTCCGCGCACTCGGCCGCTACAACGGCAGCCTGGGCAAGCCCGAATATCCGAACGCGGTGCTGCGCGCGTGGAAGCGCTGGCAGTACGCGCCGCAGCGCGAGCCGCAGCCCGCCCCCGAGCGCTTCACCGAGCGCAGCCCGGAGTCCGCGGCGAAAGTGCTATAAAACGCAGCACCGTCCCGTCGTTCCGGAATCCCCCATGAATCTCGCTTCGAGCCTGCAGCAATGGGCGGCGCGTGCGCCGTCGAAACCCGCGATCCTCTTCGAAGGCCGCACGATCACCTACGGGCAACTCGAAGCCGACGCTTCGCGCCTGGCCCACGCGATGCGCGCCCACGGCATCGGCGCCGGCGATCGCGTCGCGCTGTACCTGCCGAACATCCCC
>CALCZN010000158.1:0-1724 GCA_937903095.1 uncultured Burkholderiales bacterium | reverse complement strand
CGAGATATTGGCGTGACTGGAGTTCAGACGTGTGCTCTTCCGATCTTCGCGCGGCGTGTCGAAGACGTAGTGCAGCGCGATCGCCAGCTCGACCGTGCCCAGATTCGACGACAGGTGTCCGCCGGTGCGCGACACCGACTCGAGCACGAAGGAGCGCAGTTCGCGCGCGAGCTGGGCGAGCGCCGCGCGGTCGAGCTTGCGCAGCTGCGCCGGGTCGTCGATCGACGACAACAGCGGCGTCGCTTGCGGATCGTGCGGCTGCATCGTGGGGTCTCGCGCAGGGTTCCGTTCAAGCCCGGCGCAGGACGATGCGATCGGCGAGCGCCGCCAGGCGTCCGGCACGCGGCCCGAGCGGCGCGATCGCCTCGTGCGCCTGCAGGCGCAGGCGCTCGGCGAGCGCGCGCGCCGCCTCGAGTCCGAGCGTGGACACGTAGGTGGGCTTGTCGGCGTCGGCGTCCTTGCCGGCCGTCTTGCCGAGCGTGACCGAGTCGCCCTCCACGTCGAGGATATCGTCGACGATCTGGAAGGCAAGGCCGACCGCGTCGGCGTAGCGGGCGAGCGCCGGCATCGACGCCCCCGCGCGCTGTCCGCAGGCCCCGCCCAGCCGCACCGAGGCAGCGAGCAGCGCGCCGGTCTTGCGCCGGTGCATGTCCTCGAGCGCATCGGCGGGAAGCGCGACGCCCACCGAAGCCAGGTCGATCGCCTGTCCGCCGGCCATGCCGACCGAGCCCGATGCGCGGGCAAGCTCGGCGATCATCGAGACGGTCGTGCGGGCGTCGACCCCTTCGTCGGCGGCCGCGGCGAGCGACTCGAAGGCAAGCGCCTGTAGCGCATCGCCGACCAGCATCGCGAGCGCCTCGCCATAGACCACGTGTACCGTGGGCCGGCCGCGGCGCAGGACGTCGTTGTCCATGCACGGCAGGTCGTCGTGCACCAGCGAATACGCGTGAATCAGCTCGACCGCGCTGGCCGCGCAGTCGAGCGCGCCGGCCGGCGCGCCGAGCGCCTCGCCGGCAGCGTGCGCGAGCAGCGCGCGGATGCGCTTTCCGCCGCCCAGCGCCGCGTAGCGCATCGCCTCGTGCAGCCGCGCCGGATGCGCATCGGCCGGCGCGAGCGTGCGATCGAGCGCGCGCTCGACGCGCGCGCGCCGATCGGCGATCCAGGCATCGAATGGGATGCCGTCGCCCGCCGCCGGATCGGCGCAGGCCGCGGCGGCGACGGGGTCGCCGCCCGTCGTGAAGGAGACGCTCATCGACTCGCGGACGCGGAACCGGGTTCAGCGGGCTCGCAGGGCTCGGCCGCGGCATCGAAGGGCTCGAGCAGGTCGGCCTCGAGGATGCGCACCTGCTGCTGCACGTCGGCGAGCGACTTGCGGCACCAGGCCACCAGAGACGCGCCGCGACGATAGGCGCCGAGCGACTCCTCGAGCGACAGCGAGCCGCTCTCCATGCGCTGCACGATCTGCTCGAGCTCGCCAAGTGCGCGTTCGAAGGATTCGGGGGTGGACGAGTCCATGAAGGGCTTGATTTTACTTCGCTTTCCGGAACGTCGCGCGGCGCCTCGATCGATGCCGGCGCGGCGCCGGCTCCCGACCGGCCCGGCGCTACGATCGGGGTATCCTTCTGCGCTCGCCCGGTCGCCCCGGGCGAGTCGTCCGGTCGCTCCGGACAATCGGACTCTGAAACAGGGAGAAATTCGATGTCCGACGTGGGCCGCCAGGATCG
>CALCZN010000157.1:0-6858 GCA_937903095.1 uncultured Burkholderiales bacterium | reverse complement strand
AGCGCCTGCAACGCGATCTGGGCGAGAACCGCTCGCGCGCCATCGCGCATTTCCGCTGCGAACTCGCCGAGCAGGCGCTCGCCGGCAACTCTCCCCAGCGCGGCGCCGAGGCGCTGCAGCAGCTCGAGCTGGCCGTGCGTGCCGATCCGCGGCATCCGCGCCCGGCGCTGCTGCGCGGCGAAATCGCGCTCGCCGAAGGCCGTCCGCAGGCGGCGATCGACGCCTGGAAGGAGGTGCAGCGTTCGAACCCGGCATGGCTCGCGCTCGTCGCTCGGCATTGGCTCGACGCGTTCTCGGCGCTCGGGCGGCGCGACGAGGGGATCGACGCGCTCGAGCAGGTACAGCGCGAGCATCCGTCGATCGACACCTTTGCCGCGCTCGTCGATGCGCGCGCCGCGCGCGACGGCGGCGAGCGCGCGGTTCAGTGGGCCGAGCAGGCGCTGCGCGCCTCGCCGTCGCTGCTCGGCCTGGACAAGCTGCTGAGCGCGAAGGCCGCGCTGCTCGAGGCCGGCGAGCGCACCGAGATCGAGCTTGCGCAACAGCTGATCCAGGCGCAGGCAAGGCGCCTGTCGCGCTACGTCTGCTCGAACTGCGGCTTCAAGGCAAGCCGGTTCTACTGGCAGTGTCCCGGCTGCAATCGCTGGGACACCTATTCGCCGAAGCGAAGCGAGGAGCTGGAACGTGGCTGAGTTCATCGAAGCGCCGGCGACCCGCGCTGCCCCTGATTTCTCGTCGGCGCGCGTGCTCGTGGCCGGTGACCTGATGCTCGATCGCTACTGGTTCGGCGACGTCTCGCGGATCTCCCCCGAGGCGCCGGTGCCGGTGGTGCGCGTCACGCGCAGCGAGGAGCGCCTGGGCGGGGCGGCGAACGTCGCGTTCAACGCCGTGGTGCTGGGCGCGAGCGCCACGCTGGTCGGCGTGATCGGCGACGACGAGCCGGGCGCGCGCATCGAGGCGCTTGCCGCCCACTGCGGCATCGACCTGCGCGCGGCGCGCGACGCGCAGGTGCCCACGACGATCAAGCTGCGCGTGATCGGGCGCAACCAGCAGCTGCTGCGCGTCGATTTCGAGCAGGCGCCGGGCGAACCGATGCTCGAGCGCACCGCGCAGGCGGTGCGCGAAGCGCTGCCCTCGTGCGCCGTGCTGGTGCTCTCCGATTACGGCAAGGGCGCGCTCGCGCGCATCGACTCGCTGATCGCGCTGGCGCGCGAGGCGAATCGCATGGTCATCGTCGACCCCAAGGGAGACGACTACGCGCGCTACGCGGGCGCGACGATCCTCACGCCGAACCGCGCGGAGCTGCGCGAGGTGGTCGGCAGCTGGCGCGACGAAGCCGACCTGCGCGCGCGGGCACAGGCGCTGCGCGAGTCGCTCGACGTCCGCTACCTGCTGCTCACCCGCTCCGAAGAGGGAATGACGCTGTTCTCTTCCGACGGCGTTCTCGATGTCGCCGCGCAGGCGCGCGAAGTCTACGACGTGTCGGGCGCGGGCGACACGGTCGTCGCGGTGCTCGCGTCGATGATCGCTGCTGGCCGGCCGGTCGACGAAGCGGTGCATCTGGCCAACCGCGCCGCCGGGATCGTCGTCGGCAAGCTGGGCACGGCCGCGGCCACGCCGCAGGAGCTGTTCGGATGATCGCCGCGGCGCGTGCGCGGCTCGCAGCGCGCGGCGCGTTCTTCGCGCGCGTGCTGTTCGTGTTCGGCCTGCTGGGTTCGATGAGCGGCATTGCGCAGGCGCTCGACGCGAACACGGCTTCGGTCGACGAATTGCAGACGATCCGCGGCATCGGTCCGGCCACGGCGGCGCGCATCGTCGAGGCGCGCAGCCAGCAGCCGTTCCGCGACCTTGACGACCTGCGCGAGCGCGTGCGCGGAATCGGCGAGAAGAACCTGCGCAGGATGCGGGACGCCGGCCTCGCGGTGGGCAAGGATCATGTCGTCGAAGGCACGGGCCGCGCGAAGGTGATCGAGCCGGCTGCGGCGAAGCGCGAGGGCGGCGGCCGGCCGATCGAATGGTACGTAGGGCGACCCCGGTGAGCGCTTCGAATCCCGCCCATCCGATGCTCGCCGCGATCGATCGCCTGCGGCTGTACGGCAGGCTCACGCGGCTGCATCGGCCGATCGGTACGCTGCTGCTGCTGTGGCCGACGCTGTGGGCGCTGTTCATCGCCGCTGGCGGGTGGCCCGGCAACTACGTCGTGTTCGCTTTTGTGCTGGGCACGCTCCTGATGCGCTCGGCCGGATGCGCGATCAACGACTGGGCCGACCGCGATTTCGATGGGCACGTCGAGCGCACGCGCGAGCGGCCGCTGGCTACCGGCGCGCTGCGCACGTGGGAAGCGGTCGCCGTCTTCGTCGTGCTGTCGCTGATCGCGCTGCTGCTGGTGCTGCCGCTTCCTCCGCTGGTCTGGGCACTGGCCATCGTCGCGGCCTTCCTCGCCGCAAGCTATCCCTTCACCAAACGCTTCCTCGCGCTACCCCAGGCCTACCTGGGCATCGCCTTCGGCTTCGGCATCCCGATGGGCTTCGCGGCAGTCCAGGGAACGCTGCCGCTCACGGCAGGGTGGATGCTCGCCGCCAACGTGTTCTGGGCGCTCGCCTACGACACCGAATACGCGATGGTCGATCGCGACGACGACCTGAAGATCGGCATTCGCACCGCCGCGATCACTTTCGGGCGGTTCGACGTCGCGATGGTGATGCTCTGCTACGCGATGACGATCGCGCTGCTCGCGCAGGTCGGCCGCATCGAGCAGTTGGGCGCGCCGTACTACGTGGGCCTGGCCGGCGCCGCGGCGATCGCGATCTGGCATTACACGATGATCCGCGACCGCAGCCGCGCCGGCTGCTTCCGCGCGTTCAATCACAATAATTGGTTTGGCGCGGTCGTCTTCGCGGGGATAGCGGCGAATTACTACCTGTGAAGGGTCACTTCCCGAACTCCTCCCCCAGTTCCGCCCCCCGCCGTTCGGCGGCGCGCAGCGCGTCGACGAAGATGTGCCGCAGCGGGCTCGCCTCGAACACTTCGAGGGCGGCGGCGGTGGTGCCGCCCTTCGACGTGACGCGCTCGCGCAGCAGCGCGACCGGTTCGTCGCTGCGCAGCGCCAGTTCGGAAGCGCCGGCGAAGGTGTGCAGCACGAGCGAGCGGGCCTGGCGTTCGTCCAGCCCGAGCGCGCCGGCGGCCTGCTGCATCGCCTCCATCATCAGGAACACGTAGGCCGGCCCGCTTCCGCTGACCGCCGTGACGGCATCGAGCGCGGGCTCGGCATCGACCCAGACGACTTCGCCGACCGCCGACATCGTCCGCGCGGCGCGATCGCGGTCGACTTCGGAGAGTTCCTTCGCCGCGTACAGGCCGGTGACGCCGCGACCGATCAGCGCCGGCGTGTTGGGCATCGCACGAACGATCCGCCGATGTCCGCCGAGCCAGCGCGAGACGTCGCCGCTGCGGATTCCTGCGGCGATGCTGACGACGAGGGCTTCCGAGAGCACTGCGCCCAGGCCGGAGACCGCGGCCCGCATCTGCTGCGGCTTGACGGCGAGCACGCACAGTTCGGCGCCGCGCAGCGCGTCCGCGTCGGCGGACTCGATGGCGACGACGCCGAAGCGCTCGCGCAGCGTCTCGCGCTGCAGCGCCGCCGGCTCGACCACGACGAAAGAGGCGGGGGCGACGTCGCGGGCGACGAGGCCGCCGATCAGCGCCGCGGCCATGTTGCCGCCTCCGATGAATGCGATCTTCATGAGCGGACTCCGGAAACGTTGCGGTAGCACTGCCTCGCCGGGCGGGCAGTCGCGATCGTCGCGTCGATACGCAAGCTCATGCCGCACCGCGCGCGCCGGCGCGCATCAGGTGCAGCGGACGCATGCCCAGCGCGAGCAGCGCAAGGCCGTACAGCGCGGCGCCACCGGCGACGAAGCCGAGGACGAGAGCGATGCGCAGCGCCGGCTGCGCGCGCAGCGCGATCCAGTCGAAGCGATCGACGCCGAAATGCAGCGCCGCCGCGAGCGCCGCCGCGGCCAGCGCCGTCTGCAGCAGGAACTTCGACCATCCCGGCGACGGCCGCCACGAGCCGCGCCGGTACAGCCCGACGAGCAGCATCGTCGCGTTGGCGAGCGCGCCCAGCGAGATCGACACGGTCAGCCCCGCGTGACGCAGCCACGGGACGGTGACGAGATTCATCAACTGCGTGACGACGAGCACGACGAGGGCGATGCGCACCGGCGTGCGCACGTCCTGTTTCGCGTAGAAGCCGGGCGCGAGCACCTTGATCGCGATCAGGCCGACGATGCCGATCGAGTAGCCCACCACGGCCAGCCGCGTCATCTCGACGTCGCGCGCATCGAAGCGGCCATAATGGAACAGCAACGCGGTCAGCGGTTCGGCGAGCACCGCCAGGCCCACCATGCACGGCACCGCGAGGACCACGCACAGGCGCAGCCCCCAGTCGAGCAGTGCGCTGTACTCGTCGTCGCGGCCGGCCGCGCGGGCGCGCGACAGGGTGGGCAGCAGCACCGTTCCGAGCGCGACGCCCAGCAGTGCGGTCGGGAACTCCATCAGCCGGTCGGCGTAGGAGATCCACGAGACGCTGCCCGCGGCCAGGCGCGAGGCGATGTGCGTGTTGATCAGCAGGCTGATCTGCGCCACCGACACGGCGAGCGCGGCCGGCGCCATCAATGCGAGGATCCGCCGGGTGTGTTCGTCGGCGAGCGCGCCGCGCAGGCCGAGGCCGATGCGCGGCAGCATCCCGATGCGGCGCAGTGCCGGCACCTGCAGCGCGAGTTGCGCAATGCCGCCGAGCACCACGCCCGCGGCCAGCGCGTAGACCGGCGGATCGAAGCGGTCGGCCAGTCCGATGGCCGATGCGATGAACGCGAGGTTCAGCAGTACCGGCGTGAAGGCGGGTACGGCGAAGCGGCGCCAGGTGTTCAGGATGCCGGCCGACAGCGAAACCAGCGACACGAACACGATGTAAGGGAACATCCACCGCGTCATGACGACCGCGGCGTCGAAGACCTCCGGCTGCGATTGCAGGCCGGAGGCGACGACGGTGACGAGGAGGGGCGCGCCGATCACGCCGAGGGCCGAGACGGCGAGCAGCGCCCAGAACAGCACGGTGGCGACCCGGTCGACGACCCGATGCGTGGCCCGGGCAGCGGCAGCGGCGTCGTCCGGGTGATCCCGCTCGGACTGCTCGCGCGCTTCGGCGAGGATCGGCACGAAGGCCTGGGAGAAGGCGCCTTCGGCGAACAGCCGCCGCAGCAGGTTCGGCAGGCGGAACGCGACGAAGAACGCGTCGGTGAACCCCGTGGCGCCGAACACGGCCGCGGTGATGTTCTCGCGCGCCAGGCCGGTGATGCGCGACAGCAGCGTCAATCCGCTGACCGTCAGGGCGGCCTTTGCCAGGCCCATCAGCGGCGCCCCGGGGACAGGCGTGCGTATCTTGCCGCAGGCCCGCGAAGTGAGTTATGATCCAAGGCTTTCCAGAATTTTTCCGGGCGCCGGGTTGGTTCGCGGCCGGATCGAAAATCGAGCGAGATTCTCTCATGGCGAACATTGCATCGGCGCGCAAGCGGGCCCGTCAGGCCGTCCAGCGAAACCTGCACAACTCGAGCCTGCGCTCGCGCCTGCGCACGGCGATCAAGTCGGTGCGCAAGGCCATCGCCGCGGGCGATGCGCAGGTTGCGCGCAGCACCCTTCAATCGGCGCAGGGCGTGATCGATCGCATCGCCGACAAGAACATCATCCACAAGAACGCCGCCGCCCGGTACAAGAGCCGCCTGTCGGCGGCGGTGAAGGCGATGGTGTCCTGAACTTCTCAGGCCGTCCTCGGGTCATCACTGAGAGGCCATCACTGAGAGGCCATTAGGTCATCACTGAGGCCCCCGCTTTCGGGGGCCTGCTGCCGAACAGCGCCGTTCCGATCCTCACGATCGTCGAGCCTTCGGCGATCGCCGACTCCAGGTCGGCCGACATTCCCATCGACAAGGTATCGAAGCCGCCGGCTGCCTCCGGGTCGAGCGCGGCGCGGATTCGTTCGTGCAGCTCGCGCAGCTGCGCGAAGCGCCGGCGCTGCAGCGAGGCGTCGTCGGTGGGTTCGGGAATCGCCGTGAGGCCGCGCACCCGCAGCGCGGGCAGCTCGCGGCACGCCTGCACGAGCGCGAAGGCCTCGTCGGGAGCGACGCCGCTCTTCGATGCCTCGCCCGATACGTTCACCTGAACGCAGAGCTGTAGCGGCCCGAACGCCGGCGGACGCTGCTCGGAGAGCCGGCGGGCGATCTTCTCGCGGTCTACCGAGTGGATCCAGTCGAAGTGCTCGGCGATCGGCCGGGTCTTGTTGGACTGGATCGGGCCGATGAAGTGCCACGAGAGCGGCTTTCGCCGCTCTGGCCACGAGAGCCCCCCCGCCCGCGACCGCTCGTCGCGGCATGCGGCGATCTTGTCCAGCGCTTCTTGCACGTAGTTTTCGCCGAAAGCACGCTGGCCGAGGGCTGCGAGGGCGAGGACGTCGGCGGCGGGGAAGGTCTTGCTGACCGCCAGCAGATGCACCGAAGCGCGCGGCCGCGCGGCGGCTTCGCATGCGCGGTCGATGCGCGCGAGCACGCGCTCGTAGTTTTGCCGCAACGGGGAGTCGCCGTTCATCGTCCGGGAGTCCGTCCGGGCTGCTGGTCGCTGCCCGGGACGGTCGTGTTCCTGAAGATCGGATCGTGAAGATAACAGCGCGACGATGGCAGCGCGATCGTCGTCCGCGAAGGGAGCCCGATGGACATCGCCGAACTGCTCGCGTTCGCCGTGAAGAACAAGGCGTCGGACCTGCATCTGTCGTCCGGCCTGCCGCCGATGATCCGCGTGCACGGCGAC
>CALCZN010000156.1:0-5234 GCA_937903095.1 uncultured Burkholderiales bacterium | reverse complement strand
TTGCCGCTGTCGCCGGCGCAGTCTTCGTACGACCCGTCGCTCGTTTTCGACGGTTGCGCGCATACCGTCGTTCCGCCGCACGGCGAGCCGCTGCCCTACGACTTCTGGATCGGCCGGCTCGACGCGCGCCTGTTCTCCACGCGTCATTGGCAACGCCTGCTCGCGCGCACGATCTTCGAGCTGCCGATCGGCAACTCGCTGTATGCGCCCCCCGCCGGCATACCCGCCCTGCGCGAAGCCGTCGCGCAGCACGTCGGCGTCGCGCGCGGCATCGCGGCGCGCGCGGGAGACGTACTGATCGTCAACGGCATCCAGGAGGCGTTGAACATCGTCGCGCGTCTGTTCCTGCGCCGGGGCCGGCGCGTGGCGATCGAGAATCCGGCCTACCTCGGCGCGGCGAACGTGTTCGCCAGCTACGGGGCGCGTCTCGTGCCGGTAGACGTCGACGCGCACGGCATCGATCCGCGACGGCTGCCGGCGCAGGCCTCGCTGCTCTACGTGACGCCTTCGCACCAGTACCCCACCGGCGCGACGCTGCCGCTCGAGCGCCGCGAGCGGCTGCGCCAGTGGGCCGAGCGCAACGACGTCTGGATCGTCGAGGACGACTACGACAGCGACTTCCATCACGGCGGCGCGCCGCTGCCGGCGCTGAAGGCGCGCGACGACGCGCAGCGCGTGCTCTACTGCGGCACCTTCTCGAAGAGCCTGGGCGGCGGGCTGCGCATCGGCTACATGGTGCTGCCGCCGCGGTTGATGCAGGCGGCGACGACGGTGAAGGCGCTGTTGAACAACGCAAGCGCCTGGCACCCGCAGGCGCTGCTCGCCGAGTTCCTCGCCTCGGGAGAATTCCTGCATCACCTGCGGCGCATGCGCGCCGTGCATGCTTCGCGGCGCGATGCACTGCTCGCCGCGCTGCAGCGGCATTTCGGGGCGGTGGAAACGAGCGGTGCGCAGTCGGGCATGCATCTCGTCTGGCAACTGCCCGCGGCGCTGCCCGAAGCGCGCATCCTGTGCGAGCGCGCGCGGGCGCGCGGCGTGGGGCTGTACGACTTCGACACCGCGAACGTCTACCTCGCCGACACGCGGACCCACGAGCGTCATGCGCGCGCGATCGCCCTCGGATACGCGGCGCTGGACGAGCGCGAACTCGAGGTGGCCGTGCGCCGCATCGACGAAGCCGTGCGCGAAGCGCACGATCATCGCCTGACGGCCTGAGCATCGCGACGAAGCGTTTCGCTTCGCCGATGGCTCCCCCGCTTTCGCCGCCCATGGCCCTTGTCCAGTCCGCCGGGCTGGCGATACTCGACTCGTGTTCAACCGGACGCCGCGCGCGCGGCGATGCGAGCACGACATGTCGATCCGCACCAGCTCCTTTCTCCTCGTTCTCGTCCTCGGTGCGGCGCTCGTCGCCGCCGCGCCCGCGTCGGCGAAGATCTGGGAGTCGGTTCCCGACGAGCAGATCCAGGCGCTCGGGCTGAATCGCGATTCGTCGCCGAAGGAGTTGTTCGACGCCGTCGAGAAACGCTGGCGCGCACAGTTCACGAAGGGCAAGTTCGCGAAGTGGTGGGAACCGATCGAGATGGACCAGTACCTGGCGCCGACGCTGTTCTACAAGCCGCCCGAGGTCGACATCGAAGCCA
The DNA here is from genome assembly GCA_937903095.1 of uncultured Burkholderiales bacterium. Classification (GTDB taxonomy): domain Bacteria; phylum Pseudomonadota; class Gammaproteobacteria; order Burkholderiales; family Burkholderiaceae_E; genus Zeimonas. The sequence goes on along the minus strand of CALCZN010000156.1, from coordinate 3,594 downwards.
CGCGCGCGCAGTGCGTGGAGTGCCATACCGGCGTCACGCACGGCTGGGTGAAGTCGTGGGAAAAGAGCGTGCACGCCAATCTCGACGCGATCCGGCAACTGCCCGCCGACGACGCGCGCGCGTACAAGAAGGAGATCATCGCCGAAGTCGAGGACAACCTGCGTTCGATGGGCAAGCTCGGCGCCCAGACGCCGCTGAAGGACGTCGGCTGCATCGATTGCCACATGGGCGTGGGCAAGACTTCCGGTCACCACGTGCGCGACCTACGTCTGCCCGATCGCGCGGTCTGCGGCACCTGCCACGTGCGGCAGTTCGCCGAAGCCGAGTCGGAGCGCGACACGGCCGTGTGGCCGCAGAAGCAATGGCCGAACGGACATCCGTCGCACACCGTGGACTACATGGCCAACGTGGAGCTGGAGACCTGGGCCGCGCTGCCGCAGCGCGAGATCGCTACCGGCTGCACGATGTGCCACACCAACCAGGCCAAGTGCGACAACTGCCACACGCGCCACGAGTTCTCCACGGTGGAGGCGCGCAAGCCGCAGGCGTGCGCCACCTGCCACAACGGCGTCGATCACAACGAGTACGAGAACTACATGACGTCGAAGCACGGCACCGTGTACCAGACGCACGGCGACCAGTGGAACTGGCACGCGCGGCTGCAGGACGCGATGGAAAAAGGCGGGCAGACGGCGCCCACCTGCCAGAGCTGCCACTTCGAATACAACGGCAAGTACAGCCACAACGTCGTGCGCAAGGTGCGTTGGGCGTTCCTGCCGTTCAAGAGCATCGCCGACAATCTTGGACATCAATGGTTCCAGGACCGGCAGAAAGCCTGGATCGGCACCTGCTCGCAGTGCCATTCGCCGCGCTTCGCGAAGACCTATCTCGAGATGGCCGACAAGGGCATCGTCCAGGGCGTGGAACTGGTCGAGCAGTCGCGCAAGGTCGTGCAGAAGCTCTACGACGACGGCCTGATGGTCGGGCAGAAGACCAACCGTCCCGCGCCGCCGGCGCCCGAGAAGGACGCGGCCGGCGGCTTCTATTCGCTCTTCCTGTCGAAAGGCAACAACCCGACGATCGTCGATCGCACCTTCGCCGAGATGTGGGAGCAGCACGTGGCGCAGCACATGAAGGCACTGCTGCACGTGAACCCGGGTGGCTGGACCTACTCGGCCGGCTGGTCGGACCTGATCCGCGACCAGACGATCATCAACGAAGCCGATACCGTGCTGCGCGAGAAGGCCGCGCTCACCGAACGCCTGCGCACGCTGGAAGGCGCAAGCTCGGGTAGCGCCGGATCGAGCGGCAAGGGCCGGTGATGGCGATGCAGGAGCCGAATGCCGTGCCGCGCTCGCCGCAGCGCGGAAGGTCGATCGCAGCGTTCGCGCTGCTCGGCGCCGGGGCAGCGGCGATCGTCGCCGCTGCCCTGCTCTGGCGAGCGCCGCCCGATCCTTCGGCGCCCTATCGCTACGTCGTCGATGCAGCGCTCTCCGACGAGCAGGCGCAGCCGATGCGGGCACTCGCCGAGCGCGGCATCGCGCTCGAGCAGGGGCGCATCGTGCTCGTCGACAGCGGCGATGCTGCCGCCGACTTCGTGCTCGCCCGCTCCGACGCGGGGCCGGTGCTGCTCGACTGGCGCGCGCGCGTCGACGAGCCCTTCCTCACGCTGCTGCCGCAACCGGGCGAGCTGCTCGAGGTGGCGGATGCGATCCGGCGGCACCTGCCGCCGGATGGCGTCGTGCTCGGCTGGTGGGACACCTCCCGTGCGCTGCGCCTGCTTGCCGGCGTACCGGTGATCTTCGATCGCCACCTGGGCGAGCCGCTAATCGTTCCTGCGCGCTGGCAGGCGCAGCGCGACTCGATCGCAGCGATCGATCGCGACTTCTTCGCCGCCGGCGCAGCGGACGGCTCCGCGGCGAAGGACGCGTTCGCCACCGAGCGCGAACGCTTCCATCGCTTCGTCGACGCGCTGCTCTCCGACGAAACCAGCGGCATGGCCACGCTGCGCGAACTCGCCGGCGGGCGGCCGGCCGTGCTCGTGCTGCACGTGCGCGACGCGCTGCTCCTCGGCGCGATCGATCCGGCACGGATCGGCGTCGCCTTTCGCGACCTGCCGGGAATGGGCCCTTCGCACGAGGCCATCCGCCACGTGCGCGACTGGATGAACACGAACGCCTTCCCGGCCTACACGGTGCTGCATCGCGAGGGGCAGCCGCTGCGCGCGGTCGCGCTCACCGACGAAGCCTCCGGCGAAACGCTGGCCGCCCGGCTGCTGCCCTTCATCGGCAACCGGCAGGCCGACGTGGCGGGCGCGACGCTCGTCTACCGCAGCGGAGCCTTCGTCGTCTTCGAACTGGACACGCGCGCGGCGAGCGAATCCGCGTCGGCCGGTGCGCGCACTTTCACGTCGTTGTCGAAATAGACGAACACGTCCCGGCCGCGTTGCGCCCCGGCGGACGACGACGCCAACGCCGGCAGGACGCGCTCGGCGTCTTCGGGCTCGCCGCCTTCGGCCCAGGCGAGCACGCGTCGCGCCCAGGCATCGAGCGAGGCGTCGTCGTAGCCGCTGACGTACAGCTCTTCCGAGCCGTGCAATCGGCAGTAGACGAAGTCGGCGGTCAGGTCCATCAATCGCGGCCAGCTCACGGTATCGGCGCACACCAGTCCGACCCGATGTCGACGCAACGACTCGATGAACGCCGGATCGCGGAAGCTCTCGTGACGGATCTCGATCGCATGGCGCAGCGGACGAGCGGGCCCGGCGGGGATGCCGTCGTCGCTGGCGATGCGCTCGTCATGCGCGCGCGCGAGTCGCGCCGCGTGTTCGGTGTCGTGCGGCAGCATCTCGAAGAAAGTCTCGAAGCGCGGCGGGTCGTAGCGCAGGAACGGCGGAAACTGCCACAGCAGCGGACCGAGCTTCCCGCCAAGCAGCAACGGGCCCGAGGCGAGGAAGTTCGCCAACGGCGTCTCGATCTCGCGCAGGCGTCGCACGTGCGTGATGTAGCGCGGCGCCTTCACCGAGAACACGAAGTCCTCGGGCGTCTCGTCGTGCCAGCGCTGGAAGCTCGCCGGCTGCTGCAGCCGATAGAAGGTGCCGTTGATCTCGATCGTGTCGAAGATGCTCGCCGCGTACGACAGCTCCTCGTCCTGCTTCAGCTTCTCCGGATAGAAGACGCGGCGCCAGGGCGCGTAGGTCCAGCCCGAGATGCCGATGCGGATGTGCCCTCGCTGCGGCCGGTCGTCGGTGCTCGCGTTCATGCCGGCGCCGCGAGCGAACGGCGCGCCCGCTTCAGAACCAGCGGGTCAGCGCCACCCCCGCATATCGGCGCCAGTAGCCCGAACCGCCGCCGGCCAGCCCCACTCCGCTTCCCGAGCCGCCGAGCTGTGCACGCAACTGCAGCGTCGCAGACAGGTCGTATGCGACGACGAGCTCCAGCAGATGCGGATTGCCGCTCGTTCGCGTGTCCCAACCGTCGACCTCGCACGCAGTGCTGATGCCGGCACGGGCCGCCACCTGCCACTCGCGCCAGTCCCGCAAGACCGAGACGAAGAGACGCGCTTCGCGGTACTCCTTCGGATTCCAGTAGCCGC
>CALCZN010000155.1:0-11522 GCA_937903095.1 uncultured Burkholderiales bacterium | reverse complement strand
GCTGATCGTCGACACGCCCGACGCGCTGCTCGTCGCGGACAAGGGCGCGAGCCAGCAGGTGCGCGCGATCGTCGAGCGCCTGAAGTCGAGCGGCCACGATGCGGCGCGGCTGCACCGGACGGTGGCGCGGCCGTGGGGCACGTACACCGTGCTGCAGGAGGGCCCGCGCTTCAAGATCAAGCGCATCGAAGTCAAGCCGAAGGAGCGCCTGTCGCTGCAGATGCACCATCACCGCAGCGAGCACTGGATCGTCGTCTCGGGCACGGCCCGGGTGCAATGCGACGAGCGCGAGCACCTGGTCGCGGCCAACGAATCGACCTACATTCCGATCGGAACGAAGCATCGGCTGGAGAATCCCGGCGTCGTGCCGCTGGTGATGATCGAGGTGCAGTGCGGCGACTACCTCGGCGAGGACGACATCGTCCGCTTCGACGACGCGTACGGGCGCCCGACCGAGGGCTGAGCTCGCCGTTGGCCAGGGCCCGGTTCTTCTACGCGCTGCGGCCCGATCCGGCCGCGGCCGACCAGCTCGCTGCGATCGCCGCGCAGGCGGCGACGCGATGGGGCGGCCGCGCCTTCGCCGCACCCGACATCCACCTGACGCTCGCATTCGTCGGCATGCAGCCGGTCGAGCGGCAGCCGGCGCTGCAGGCGATCCTGCAGGGGTTGCCTGCGCGCTTCCACGTCCCCGACGACTCCCGCGCGACCGCGGCCGACGCGCAGCGCACGGCAGGCGCCGACCCGATTCCGGCGCTCTCGTTGTCGCGGCTCGGCAGCTTCGGGCACGGCGTGCTGTGGATCGGCCCGGCGAAGCAAGCGGACGGGGCAGGATCCGGGCGCAGCTTCGCCCACCCACTCGCGCAGGAAATCCGCGCACGCCTGCGGGACGCGGGAATCGCCTTCGACGACCGGCCGCTCAAACTGCATGCGACGATCGTTCGCGGCGCGCGCGGTTTCACCGACGAACGCGGCGTTGACCTGGCCGGTACCGAGGAGGCGGGCGATGCCGGCGCCGGCCGGTTGGCGGTCGCTGCGTCGCCGATCGTCGTCGCGCGCACCTGGTCGCTCGCGCTCGGCGCCTCGTACGCCGATTCGACGCCGCTGCGACGCTATCGCTGGTGGGGCCCCGCTGCGCCGGCGGGGTCGCCGTGAGCGCCCGCATTCTCGTCGTCGAGGACGAGCCCGCGATCCGCGAGCTGGTCGCCGTCAACCTCCGCCATGCGGGCTATCGCGTCGACGGCGTCGATTCGGCCGAGGCCGCACGCGCAGCGATCGCGCATGCGCTCCCCGATCTGATCGTGCTCGACTGGATGCTGCCCGGCGAAGCCGGCGTCGATCTCTTGAAGGCGTTGCGCGCGGACACGCGCACCGGCAAGGTGCCGATCGTGCTGCTGACGGCGCGGGCCCACGAGGGCGACAAGCTGCTCGGCTTCGAGCGGGGCGCGGACGACTACGTCACCAAGCCGTTCTCGACGCGCGAACTGGTCGCCCGCGTGCGCGCCGTCCTGCGGCGCACGGGGCCGGGGACGAAGGGGTCCTCGGGGGCGGAAGACGAAGCGCCGATCGAGATCGAAGGTCTGCGCCTGGAGCCGGCAGCGATACGCGTGAGCGCCGGCGACGCGCGGCTCTCGCTCAGTCCGACCGAGTTTCGGCTGCTGCATTTCCTGATGCGCAACGCGGATCGCGCCGTCTCGCGCGACCGCCTGCTCGACGAAGTGTGGGGCGATCGCGTGTATATTGACCAGCGCACGGTCGACGTGCACATCCGGCGGTTGCGGCTCGCGCTCGCCCCGAGCGGCCACGACCGGTTGATCGAAACCGTTCGCGGAGAAGGCTACCGCTTCGCGCGTAGCTGAGCGCCGCCTCCGCATCCTTCGCGCCAACGTCCGGGAACGCCGTGCGCCTCGTGTTTCGCAATCTGGCTGCCATCCTCGCAGCCGCCGTCATCGCCGCGCTGCTCGACGCCTACGTCTCGGAACGCGCCGCAGTCTGGTGGCTCGGCGTGGCGCTCGTCGTCTACGCGCTCAGCGAAACCGTCTATCTCGCACGGCTGCATCATTGGGCGGCGCTGCCGCGCAACCGCTCCCTGCCAGCCGGCTACGGCCCGTGGCGCGCGCTGATCGCCCGGCTTTCGCGCTTCGCGCGCCAGGAGGTCGACGCGCAGATCGAGCTCGCCTCGGAACTCGAGCGCATCCACGCGGCCGTCGACCAGTTGCCCGACGGCCTCGTCGTGCTCGACCGCTACGACCATGTGCTGTGGGCCAACGACGCGGCCGAGAGCCTGCACGGCATCTTCGGCACCCGGCGGCCGATCCATCACTTCATCCGGCAGCCCGAGCTGGCCACGCTGCTCGGCTCGAACGAGCCGGGCAGCTCGATCCGCGTCGAGCTGCCCGGTCGGCCCGGTCGCATCTACGAGCTGCTGCTGCACCGGGCGCAGGGCGACCAGAAGCTGCTGATCACGCGCGACGTCACCGAGCGCGCGAAGCTCGACGCGATGCGCAGCGACTTCGTCGCCAACGTATCGCACGAGATCCGCACGCCGGTCACGGTGATCGCGGGATTCGCCGAGACGCTGCTCACGCTCGATCTCGACGCCGACAAGCGGCGCGAGTACCTCGAGTCGATCCTCGAACAGAGCCGCACGATGCAAAGGCTGGTCGACGACCTGCTGACGATCTCCTCGCTCGAGAGCGACACGCAGGCGCTCGACGACGAAACGGTCGACCTCGCATCGCTGCTCCAGCGGATGGTCGACGAAGCGCGGACGATCTCGGCCGGTCGTCACGAGATCTCGCTCGTCCTCGACGGACCGCGTCGCGTGCTCGCCTCCGCGGGCGAACTCGAGAGCGCCGTGCGCAACCTGCTCACCAACGCGATCCGCTACACGCCCGACGGCGGCCGCATCGCCGTCGACTGGCGCGTGCAGGACGCCGAGGGACGCATTTCCGTGCGCGACACCGGCATCGGCATCGCACCGGAGCACCTGCCGCGCCTGGCCGAGCGTTTCTATCGCGTCGATCGCGGCCGCTCGCGCGCAACCGGCGGAACAGGCCTGGGCCTGGCGATCGTCAAGCGGATCATGGCGCGCCACCAGGGACACCTTCGCTTCGACAGCGCACCGGGTCGCGGCAGCACCTTCGTGCTGTGCCTGCCGGCGGCGCGGCTCGTCGCCGATTCGGCGCCGTCCTCGTCGCCCTCGTCGCCCTCGTCGCCCTCGTCGCCCTCGTCGCCCTCGTCGCCCGCGGCGCCCTCGTCGCCCGGGGCAGCGCCGGGCCGCGCGATCGCGGAGGCGCCCGCCGAATCGAAGGACGATGCCGCGGGAGAGATGCAGGTCGGCGCGCCTGTCGATCAGCCCCCTTCCCCGGCCTCCCGGTCGGAGTCGAGCGGCGCCTGACGCAGGTCGACGCCCTCGACCAGCAGAGCGACGTGCTCGGCGATGTTCTTCGCGTGATCGCCGGCGCGCTCGATCGACTGCACGACGAACACGGCGGCCACGCCGGAAGTCACCGAAGCAGGCTGCTCTGCCATTGCCTGCATCAGCTCGCCGATCAGGCGGTCGCGCAGATCGTCGACTTCGCCGTCGATCGCCTCGAGCTGCGCGGCTACGGTGGCATCGTGCCTCACGAACGCATCGATGGCGGCATCGAACATCCGGCGCACCCGCGACGCCATGCGCTCGATCCCGTCGATTCCGATCGGCGACGGCGCAGCGGCGAAATCGCGACTGCGCAGCGCGATCTTCTTCGCCTCGTCGCCGATGCGCTCCAGGTCGTTGACGATGTGGATCACGGCGATGATCTCGCGCAGGTCGATCGCGATCGGCTGGCGGCGCGCGATCGTCCGGTTGCAGCGCAGGTCGGATTCGACCTGCAGCTGGTTCACGCGCTGCTCGTCGTGCAGCACCGCTTCGACGAGTTGCGGATCGTGCCGGCGGATCGCTTCGATCGCGCGCACCATCTGCCGCTCGACGAGCCCGGCCATCGTCGTCACCGTGCTGCGCAGCACCTCGATTTCGGTGTCGAAGCTGCGGTGGGCGTATTCGCGATTGATCATGTCGATGCTCCGTGCGGTAGGCGCAGCCGATTCGGTCGCACGTTCTTCAGCCGAAGCGGCCCGTGATGTAGTCTTCGGTCGCCTTCTTGCGCGGCTTGATGAAGATCTCGTCGGTCTTTCCGAACTCGACGAGCTCTCCGAGGTACATGTAGGCGGTGTAATCGGAGATGCGCGCCGCCTGCTGCATGTTGTGCGTGACGATCGCGATCGTGTATTCGTTCTTCAGCTCGGCGACGAGCTCCTCGATGCGCGACGTCGAGATCGGGTCGAGCGCGCTGGTCGGCTCGTCGAGCAGCAGCACCTCCGGCTTCACCGCCACCATGCGCGCGATGCACAGCCGCTGCTGCTGCCCGCCCGAGAGGCTCAGTCCGCTCGAATCGAGCTTGTCCTTCACTTCCTCCCACAACGCCGCCTTGCGCAGCGCCCATTCGACGCGATCCTGCATCGCGTCGCGCGACAGCTTCTCGTACAGCCGCACGCCGAAGGCGATGTTCTCGAAGATCGTCATCGGGAACGGCGTCGGCTTCTGGAACACCATGCCGACCTTTGCGCGCAGCAGGTTCACGTCGACCGACGGATCGAGCACGTTGCGGCCCATCATGCGGATCTCGCCTTCGGCGCGCTGGTTCGGGTAGAGATCGAACATCCGGTTGAAGGTGCGCAGCAGCGTCGACTTGCCGCAACCCGACGGCCCGATGAACGCGGTAACGCGATTGCGCGCGACGGCTAGCGAGACGTCGGTCAGTCCGCGGAACCGGCCGTAGTAGAACGACAGGCCCCGCACTTCGATGGCCGCCGACGGTTCGACCGGCATGATTGCCTGCATTGCCTTCCTGCTCCCCGCGGTTTCAGCCGCGTTGACGATCGCGGAACATCACGCGCGCGAGCACGTTCAGCCCGAGCACGACGAGCGCGATCAGCGCTGCGCCGCCCCAGGCGAGCTGCTGCCAGTTCTCGTACGGGCTCATCGCGAAGTTGTAGATCACCACCGGCAGGTTCGCCATCGGTGCGCGCATGTCGGCGGTGAAGAACTGGTTGTTCAGCGCCGTGAACAGCAACGGCGCCGTCTCGCCGGCGATGCGCGCGACAGCCAGCAGCACGCCGGTGACGACGCCGCCGCGCACCGCGCGCAGCGCCACGGCGAGGCTCACCTTCCAGCGCGGCGCACCGAGCGCGAACGCGGCCTCGCGCAGGCTGCCGGGAACCAGCAGCAGCATGTTCTCGGTGGTGCGCACGACGACCGGGATCGCGATCAGCGCCAGCGCGAGCGACCCCGCCCAGCCGGAGAAGTGGCCGACGGTGGCGACCGCGATCGCGTAGACGAAGAGGCCGATGACGATCGACGGCGCCGACAGCATGATGTCGGTGACGAAGCGCGTGATCGAGGCGAAGCGCGAGCGCGCGCCGAACTCGGCGAGATGGATGCCGGCGAGGATGCCGATCGGCGTGGCGACGAAGGTCGCGAAGGCGACCATCATCGCGCTGCCGACGATGGCGTTCGCCAGCCCGCCACCCTGCGTGCCGGGCGCCGGGGTCGACTCCAGGAAGAGGTCGGCGCCGAAGGCGGCGAGCCCCGAGGCGAACAGCGTCCACAGGATCCAGCCGAGTGCCGCCAGCCCGACCGACATCGCCGCCGCCGACAGCGCCAGGCCGGCGACGTTGGCGAACTTGCGGCGGTGGTACAGGAAGGCGTCCATGCGGCGGCTCAGACGCCGGCTCGCGCGGCGCTTCGCTGCACGAGCCACTTCGCCACGCCGAGCACGACGAAGGTGATGACGAACAGCAGCAGGCCGAGCGCGAACAGCGACGGGATGTGCAGCACCGGATCGGCCTCGGCGAACTCGTTGGCGAGCGTCGACGCGATCGAGTTGCCCGGCGCGAACAGGCTCGGCGAAAGCCGGTTCGCGTTGCCGATGACGAAGGTCACCGCCATCGTCTCGCCGAGCGCGCGACCCAGGCCGAGCATCACGCCGCCGACGACGCCGATGCGCGTGTACGGGAGCACCACGTGGCGCACGACTTCCCAGGTCGTGCAGCCGAGCCCGTAGGCCGACTCCTTCAGCACCGGCGGAACGGTCTGGAAGACGTCGCGCATCACCGATGCGACGAAGGGCACGACCATCAGCGCGAGCACGACGCCGGCGGTGAACACGCCGATACCCAACGGCGGTCCGGCGAAGATCGGCAGACCGCTGGCGGCGAGCAGCGGCTGCACCTGCGTCTGCAGCACCGGCGCGAGCACGAACAGTCCCCAGAACCCGTAGATGATCGACGGGATGCCGGCGAGCAGCTCGACGGCGATGCCCAGCGGCCGCGCGAGCTTCGCCGGGCACATCTCGGTGAGGAAGACGGCGATGCCGAAGCTCACCGGAACGGCGATCGCCAGCGCGATCGCCGACGTGGCGATCGTGCCGTATCCGGCGACGACCGCACCGTAGACGTCGTCGGCCGGACTCCAGGTCGTGCCGACGAGGAAGCCGGCGCCGAAGGTGCGCAGCGCCGGCCATGCCTCGACGACGAGCGCGACGAGGATGCCGGTCAGCGCCACCAGCACCAGCGCCGCGAAGAAGCGGGTGATCGCGACGAAGGCGCGATCCTGCGCGGCGAAGCGCCTGCCGCGCGAGTCGCCCACGTTCGCGCGCGCGGCCTGCGGCGTCGTGTACGCCGTACGGTCGAAGGCCGCGTCGATCGTCGTTCGCTCGGCCATCGCCGCGTTCGTCATCGATCGCCTCGATCGCCGGAATCTCAATACCCGCTTTTCAGCACCGGTCGCCCGGACGCATCGCGCACGTCCGCCCACGACGCCTCGACCTTCTCCACGACGACTGCGGGCAGCGGAACGTAGTCGAGTTCGAGCGCGAGCGCGCGGCCGTCGTTCAGCGCCCACCGGAAGAACTTCAGCACCTCGGCCGAACGCGCCGGATCGTCGGCGGTGCGATGCACGAGGATGTAGGAGGCCGACGTCATCGGCCACGCCTCGTCGCCGTGCTGATGATTCAGGTTCACGCCGAAGCCGGGCGACGACGCCCAGTCGGCATTGGCGGCCGCCGCCGCGAAGCTGCGGTCGTTCGGCTGCACCGTCCTGCCGTCGCGATTGATCATCGCCGCGTGCGTGAGCCCGTTCTGCCGGGCATACGCGTATTCGACGTAGCCGACCGAGCCGGCGATCTTCGTGACGTTCGCGGCCACCCCCGCGTTGCCCTTGCCGCCGACGCCCGATTTCCAGTTCACCGTCTTGCCCGCGCCGATCTCCGAACGGAACGACGGCGACACCTGCGAGAGATAGTCGGTGAACGCCGCCGTCGTGCCGGACGAGTCGGAGCGGTAGACCAGCGTGATCGCGCTCGACGGAAGCTGCAGTCCGGGGTTGAGCGCGCCGATCCTCGCGTCGTTCCACTTCGTGATCGCGCCGCGGTAGATGTCGGCGAGCACCGGCCCGTCGAGGGTGATCCGCCCCGGCTGCACGCCGGGAAGGTTGGCCACTGCGACGATGCCGCCGATCACCGCGGGAAACTGCAGCAGAGCGTTCCTGTCGAGGTCTTCGCCCTTCATCGGATCGTCGGAGGCGCCGAAGTCGACCGTCTTGCCGACGATCTGCTTGACCCCGCCGCCGGAGCCGATGCCCTGGTAGTTGACGCTGGTGCCGGTGGCCGCCTTGTACGCCTCGGCCCATTTCGCGTAGATCGGCGCCGGGAAGGTCGCGCCGGCGCCGGTGATGTCGACGGCCTGCGCCGTGGCCATACCCAACGCGAGCGTGGCCCCGATCAGAAGCCGTCCGGCCGTGTTTGCTTTCGCATTCATCTTCGTCCCTCTGTTCGCTGTGTCATGCGAGCAGGCTACGGGGCGACGATGACGGTTTCGTTACGGTGCGGCCGCGGCGAAGCGTTCGAGATGATGATCGACGTCGCCGAACTGCTGCGCGAGCATCGTCAGGCGCTTGAACGTGTGCGAGATCTTCATCTCCACCGTCATCCCCATCCCGCCGTGCAGCTGGATCGCCTCCTGGCCGACGTGCCGGCAGGCCGTGCCCACCAGCACCTTCGCCGCCGACACGACGCGCGCGCGCTCGGCCGCGTCGATCTCGCCGCGCGCCGCCGCGTCGACCCTCGCGCAGGCGAGCAGCGTGATCGAGCGCGCCTGCTCGGCGTGGATCGTCATGTCGACCATCCGGTGCTGCAGCGCCTGGAACGAGCCGATCGGAACGCCGAACTGCCGGCGCGTCTTCAGGTACTCGAGCGTGGCCTGGTTCGCCGAATCGATCGCGCCGACCGCTTCGGCGCAACCGAGCGCGGCGGCGAAGTCGATCGCCTCCTCGATCGCCGCGCGTGCGTCGCGCCCGTCGCCCAGTCGCGCGTCGCCGTCCAGCGCGACGTCGCGGAACGCGACGTCGGCCGCGCGCAGGTCGTCGACCGTGCGGAAGGTCTTCATCGAGACGCCGCTGCGATGCGCGTCGACGACGAACACGCCGACCCCGTCGTCATGCCCCGGCCCATCGGCGATGCGCGCGGTGACGGCGAGTGCATCGGCCATCGGCGCATGCAGCACCATCCGCTTCTCGCCCGCAAGGCGCCAGCCGCCGCCGGCAACGGGCGTCGCGGTCGTGGCAATCGCGTCGAGCGAACGGCCCAGCAGCGTCTCGACGTGCGCGAAAGCGAGCTTCGCCGAGCCGTCGACGATGCGCGGCACGAGCGCTGCGCGCTGCGCGGGCGTGCCCAGCGTCGCGACGAGCCGCCCGGCCGGCGCCAGCGTCGACGCGAAGGGTTCGACGAGCAGCGCGGCGCCGAAAGCCTGCATCGGTGCAACGAGATCGATCGCGCCTCCGTCGAAGCCGCCGTCGTCGGCCGCGAACGGCACCGACAGCAGGCCCATCGACGCGAGGTCGCGCCACACCATGGCGCTGAATCCGTCGCTCGAGGAGACGATCGCCTTGCGTGATTCGAAGCCGTAGCTTCGCTCGAGCAGCCGGCGCACGCTGTCGGCGAGCAGCCGCTGCTCTTCGGTGTGCTGGAAGTCCATCGGTAGTCCTCAGAGTCCCAGCGCGGCCTTCGCGATGATGTTGCGCTGGATCTCGTTCGATCCGGCGTAGATCGAGGTCTTGCGGAAATTGAAATAGCGCGGCGTCACGGCAGCGGTACGCTCGTCGAAGCCCTCGTAGTCGATCGGGCGGAACATCTGCGCGAAGGGCCCCGCCGCCTGCATCCGCAGTTCGGTGAGCGCCTGCTGGATCTCGGTGCCGCGGATCTTGAGCATCGACACCTCGGGACCGATGCGGCCGGTGCGGCGCATCTCGTCGACGAAGCGCAGGTTCGTGATCTCCAGCGCCATCAGCTCGATCTCGACGCGCGAGAGACGGTCGCGGAAGCGCGGATCGTCGAGCAACGGTTTGCCGTTCTTCGTCGTGGCCGCCGCGATCTCCTTCAGCCGTGCGAGCTCGCGCTTCGAGGCGCCGATGCGCCCGGTGTTCAGCCGCTCGTGGCCGAGCAGGTACTTGGCCACCGTCCAGCCCTCGTTCTCGCGGTGCACGAGGTTCTCGACCGGCACTTCGACGTCGTCGAAGAAGACCTCGTTCACCTCGTGCCCCTCGTCGAGCAGGATCAGCGGCCGCACGGTGATGCCCGGCGTCTTCATGTCGATCAGCAGGAAGCTGATGCCCTCCTGCTTGCGCGACGAAGAACCGTCCGTGCGCACCAGGCAGAAGATCCAGTCGGCGAAGTGCGCCAGCGTCGTCCAGATCTTCTGGCCGTTGACGACGTAACGGTCGTCGCGGCGCTGCGCGCGCGTCTTCAGCGACGCCAGATCCGAGCCGGAACCGGGTTCCGAATACCCCTGGCACCAGAAGTCGTCCGCGCGATAGATGCGCGGCAGGAAGCGTTTCTTCTGCGCTTCGGTACCGAACTGCAGCAGCACCGGCGCGCACATCGCCACGCCGAAGGGGACGATCGGCGGCGCGCCGGCACAGGCGCATTCCTCCTCGAACAGGTAGCGCTGCACGGGCGTCCAGCCGGTGCCGCCCCATTCGCGCGGCCACGCCGGCGCGATCCAGCCCTTGTCGGCGAGGATGCGGTGCCAGCCGACGAGGTCGTCCTTCGTGAGTTCCTCGTAGTCGAGCACCTTGCGGCGCAGCGTCGCGGGCACGCTGGCGTCGAGCCAGGCGCGAACCTCGTCGCGAAAGGCCAGCTCTTCGGCCGAATAGTTCAGGTCCATTCGATCGCTCCGGGCAAACGGTTCACTTGATCGAGCTCACTCGATCGGGCTCACTTGATCGAGCTCACTCGATCGGGTTCACTCGATCGCGTCCGCGCCGATCGGACCGCAGCCGGCCAGATCGGACTCGCTGCACGGCGGCAACTGCGAGGCCAGCTCGCGCAGCGCGCTGCGCAACCCCTCCTCGAGCATCGGATGATAGAAGGGCATCCGCAGCAGATCGTGCACGGTGAGCGTGCGCTCCATTGCCAGCGCGAGCAGGTGCGCGAGGTGCGCGCCGGCGGGCGCGCACAGCTCTGCCCCGAGCAGCAGGCCGATGCCGCGCGCGGCATACACGCGCAGCACGCCGCGGGCGCGCTGCTCGATGCGCGCGCGCCCCTGTCGCTCGAAGCGGTATTCGCCCACGAGCACGTCGCTGGCGTCGAGCTGCGAGAAGCGCCTGCCGACGACGGCCACCTCGGGGTCGCAGAAGACGATCGACAGCGGCACGCGCCGACGGAAGCGCCGCGTCACCGCTCCGCTGGCGATCAGCCCCGCGATGTGTCCCTCGTCGGCCGCTTCGTGCTGCAGGGGCGCCTGCGCATTCGCGTCGCCGACGACGAAGACCTGCGACGCGCCCGCCCGCATCGTCGTCGGATCGATGCTCGGCAGGCCGTTCTCGTCGAGCGCAACGCCGAGCGTTTCGAGACCGAGTCCGGCGAGAACCGGACGGCGTCCGAGCGCGGCGAGAACCGCGTCGACCTGCACCTCCTGGCGGCCGTTGCTCACACGCACGCTGCCGTCGTCCGCCGCGGACACGACGGCGGGCGCGCCGACGTGCACCGGAAATTCCTGGCGCAGCGACGCCAGCAGCGCCGCGTTCACCTGCGGGTCGCTCAGTCCGGCCGCGAGTTCGCTCGAACCGAATGCGGTCACCTCGATGCCCAGCCGCGACAGCGCCTGCGCGATCTCGGCGCCGACCGCGCCCATGCCGACGACGGCGATGCGCGCCGGAAGATCGACGCGCTCGAACAGGTCGTCGGTAGTGAGCAGCCGATCGCCCAGCGCCCGCCACGGCGGCGGAACGACCGGCTCCGAACCGGTGGCGACGATGATGCGTCGCGCGCGCAGACGGCGCCCGTTCACTTCGACGCAATCGGGGGCGACGATCCGTGCGTGACCGGTGATCGCGCGCTCGCCCAGGCCATCGGTGAGCTTGCGCACGCCGGAGACGAACTGGTCGCGCAGGACGCGCACGCGGGCGAGCACCGCCGGCACGTCGG
>CALCZN010000154.1:0-9074 GCA_937903095.1 uncultured Burkholderiales bacterium | reverse complement strand
GCTCGCGCGTGCCCTCGGTGGCGAGGATCGGTCCGCGGAAGCCTTCGCGCACGAGCTTCGGCAGCCAGCCGGAGTGATCGAGATGCGCGTGCGTCAGCACCACTGCGTCGATCGCCGCGGGCGCCACCGGAAACGGCGCCCAGTTGCGCTCGCGCAGCTTCTTGAAGCCCTGGAACAGGCCGCAGTCGACGAGCAGCTTCGCTTCGCCGGTTTCGAGCAGGAAGCGCGAACCGGTGACGGTGTCGGCCGCGCCGAGGAAGGCGAGCTTCATGCGGCGCGCACCGAAGGAATCACTGGAAGAACTCCTTGACGCGGTCCATCCAGTTCTTCGTCTGCGGGCTGTGCTTCGGATCCTTCAGCGAAGCGTCCAGCTCGCGCATCAGCTCCTTCTGCCGCTCGGTGAGCCGCACCGGCGTCTCGACGACCACGTGCGCGTACAGATCGCCCGGGTAGCTCGAACGAAGGCCCTTGATGCCCTTGCCGCGCAGCCGGAACTGCTTGCCGGTCTGCGTGCCTTCGGGCAGCTCGATCTCGGCGCCGCCGTCCAGCGTGGGGATCTCGACGACGCCGCCCAGCGCGGCGGTCGCCATCGACACCGGCACCTCGCAGTGCAGGTCGTCGCCGTCACGCTTGAAGACGTCGTGCTCCTTCACGCGGATCTCGACGTAGAGATCGCCCGGAGGCCCGCCGTTGATCCCCGGCTCGCCGTTGCCGCTCGAGCGGATGCGCATGCCGTCGTCGATGCCGGCCGGGATCTTCACCTCGAGCGTCTTGCTCTTCTTCACGCGGCCGACGCCGTCGCAGGCGGTGCACGGATCGGGAATCACCTGGCCGCTGCCGCGGCAGGTGGGACAGGTCTGCTGGATCGAGAAGAAGCCTTGTTGCACGCGCACCGAACCCTGGCCGCCGCAGCTGTGGCAGGTCTTGGGCTTGGTGCCCGGCCGGGCGCCCGAACCGTGGCAGACGTCGCAGTTCTCCCAGCCCGGCACGCGGATCTCGGAGGTGTAGCCCGCCGCCGCCTGCTCGAGCGTGATCTCCATCGCATAGCGCAGGTCGGCGCCGCGATAGACGTTGCTGCGTCCGCCCGCGCGCTGCCCGCCGAAGATGTCGCCGAAGATGTCGCCGAACACGTCGGCGAAGCCGCCGAAGCCCTGCGCGCCGGCAAAGCCGCCCGCGTTCGGATCGACGCCCGCATGCCCGAAGCGATCGTAGGCCTCGCGCTTGGCCGGGTCGGACAGCATCTCGTAGGCTTCCTTCGCCTCCTTGAAGCGCGCCTCGGCATCGCGGCTGTCCGGATTGCGGTCCGGGTGGTGCTTCATCGCGAGCTTGCGATAGGCCTTCTTCAGCTCGTCGTCGGTGGCTGATTTGGAGACGCCGAGGATTTCGTAGTAATCGCGCTTCATTTGATGCGTGAAGGGTGAAGATCCGCTTCTTCGATTCGACCGTGTCATCCAAAAAGCCGAGTCGCTGGGCAAGCTCGATAAGCGTATCGAGTTCGCACAGCGACCCGGCAGAAATGTTCAGGATACGCAGCAGCTTGCGTGTGCTCGCTCCTGCGTATCCCTCTGCCTCTAATCTCTCTTCACCTCTTTGAAATCCGCATCCACGACGTCGTCGTCAGCCGACGCGCGGCCCGAGGTTTGCGTCTGCGCTCCTTCGCCGCCAGGCGCGCCGCCCGCCTGGGCACCAGGCTGCTGCTGCGCGTACATCAGTTCGCCGAGCTTCTGCGAGGCGGCCATCAGGGCCTGCGTCTTCGCCTCGATGTCGGCCTTGTCGTCGGACTTCAGCGACTCCTCGGCAGCCTTGATCGCGTCCTCGATCTTCGCCTTCTCGGAAGCGTCGATCTTCTCGCCGTGCTCGGCGAGCGATTTTCGCACCGAATGCACCATCGCGTCGGCCTGGTTGCGCACGTTCGTCAGCTCGACCCGTTGATGGTCCTCGGCGGCGTGCGACTCGGCGTCGCGCACCATCCGGTCGATCTCGGCCTCGGTGAGCCCCGAATTCGCCTTGATCGTGATCTTGTTCTCCTTGCCGGTGGCCTTGTCCTTCGCCGAGACGTGCAGGATGCCGTTGGCGTCGATGTCGAAGGTGACCTCGATCTGCGGCGTTCCCCGCGCCGCCGGCGGGATGCCCTCCAGATTGAACTCGCCGAGCAGCTTGTTGCCCGAGGCGACCTCGCGCTCGCCCTGGTAGACCTTGATCGTCACCGCCGGCTGGTTGTCGTCGGCGGTGGAGAACACCTGCGAGAACTTCGTCGGAATCGTGGTGTTCTTCTGGATCATCTTGGTCATCACGCCGCCGAGCGTCTCGATGCCCAGCGACAGCGGCGTGACGTCGAGCAGCAGCACGTCCTTGCGCTCGCCCGAGAGCACCGAGCCCTGGATGGCCGCGCCCACCGCCACCGCCTCGTCGGGGTTGACGTCCTTGCGCGCTTCCCTGCCGAAGAACTCGCGGACCTTGTCCTGCACCTTCGGCATCCGGGTCATGCCGCCGACGAGGATGACGTCGTCGACTTCGGAAGCCTTCAGCCCGGCGTCCTTCAGCGCGACGCGGCACGGCTCGATCGTGCGATCGATCAGTTCCTCGACGAGCGCCTCGAGCTTGGCGCGCGTGAGCTTCATGTTCAGGTGCTTCGGACCGCTGGCGTCGGCCGTGATGTACGGCAGGTTCAGGTCGGTCTGCTGGCTCGACGACAGCTCGATCTTCGCCTTCTCGGCGGCTTCCTTCAGCCGCTGCAGCGCGAGCACGTCCTTCGACAGGTCGACGCCCGCTTCCTTCCTGAACTCGGTGATGACGTAATCGATGATGCGCTGGTCGAAGTCTTCGCCGCCGAGGAAGGTGTCGCCGTTGGTGGACAGCACCTCGAACTGCTTCTCGCCCTCGACGTCGGCCATCTCGATGATCGAGATGTCGAAGGTGCCGCCGCCCAGGTCGTAGACCGCCACTTTACGATCCTTGCCGCCCCCCTTGTCGAGACCGAAAGCGAGCGCCGCCGCCGTCGGCTCGTTGATGATGCGGCGCACTTCCAGCCCGGCGATGCGGCCGGCGTCCTTCGTGGCCTGGCGCTGGCTGTCGTTGAAATACGCGGGAACGGTGATCACCGCCTCGGTGACCGTCTCGCCGAGGTAGTCCTCGGCGGTCTTCTTCATCTTGCGCAACACCTCGGCCGACACCTGCGGAGGCGCCAGCTTCCTGTCGCGCACCTGCACCCAGGCGTCGCCGTTGTCGGCGCGCACGATCTGGTAGGGCATCAGGTGGATGTCCTTCTGGACTTCCTTCTCTTCGAACTTGCGTCCGATCAGCCGCTTGATCGCGAACAGCGTGTTCTTCGGGTTGGTGACGGCCTGGCGCTTGGCGGGCGCGCCCACCAGGATTTCGCCGTCTTCCATGTAGGCGACGATCGACGGCGTCGTGCGGGCGCCTTCCGAATTCTCGATCACCTTCGGCTTGTTGCCTTCCATGATGGCGACGCACGAATTCGTCGTGCCCAGGTCGATGCCGATGATCTTGGCCATTTGATGTCCTCGATGAGAGAGATTGTTCGTTGACGTAGATGCGACTGCGCGGGGTCGAATTCAAGCGCCGGCGCGCAACGGCGCCGGCGCTTCTGCGTTTCAGTCCTGGACGACGGTGACGAGCGCCGGGCGCAGGACGCGGTCGGCGATCAGGTAGCCCTTCTGCAGCACGTGCGCGACGTGCCCGGGCGCCACCGGTGGCTGGGTGCCGGAAGCGGGAACCGTGGAAATCGCCTGGTGCAGGTTCGGGTCGAACTTCTGTCCCCGCGGATCGATCTCGACGAGGCGGTTCTTCTCGAAGGCGCTGGTCAGCAGCCGCAGCGTGGCGCCGACGCCTTCCTTCATGTTCTCGACGTCGGGCGCGTCGGCCGCGAGCGCCAGCTCCAGGCTGTCCTTCACCGGCAGCAGGCTTTCGGCGAAGGATTCGATGCCGAATTTCTGCGCGCGCGCGACTTCCTCCTGCGCACGCCGGCGCACGTTCTCGGTTTCGGCGACCGCCCGCAGATAGCGTTCGTGCGTCTCGGCAAGCCTGCGTTCGGTTTCGGCGATGCGCCTTTCCGCGTCGCCGCCCGCTGCCGGTTCGGGCGCAGCCGCCTGGCGATCCGCGGCTTCGGTGGCTGCGCCTTCGCCCGAGGCGGGCGAGGCGTTCGGTCGCGCGTCGTCGCGCGACGGTTGCTGCGTCGGCAGATCGCCGTCGGTACGCGCAGGCGTGTCGGGTGTCACTCCAGGTTCTCCAGTGAACGGGATTCGGGCCGGCCGCGGCGTGCCGCCGCGCGGCGAAGCCGGCAAAAAGGCGATTTCGGGACGTCGTCAGGGGATTTCAAGCCCCCGGCGCACGGCATCGGACCGTAAGCCCGGCGTTTCCTTTCCCGGCCTCCCTGCGCGATCGTCGCCGCCCTCCCAGCGCGATCGTCGGGCTTTTCCGGGGAACCGGCCGCCCCGCGCGTACGCTCGCATCGTTCCCAGCCCGGGACGCATCGACAGGGAGAGTATCGAATGGGCGTGTTGTCTTTCATCCGGGAAGCCGGCGAGAAGCTGTTCGGGCACGGCGCGGCTCAGGCTGCCACCGGCGACGGCGCGAAGGCGGGCGATGCCGGCGAGGCGAACCGCGAGGCCGCGCAGGCGATCACCGACTACATCCATGCGATGAAGCTCGACGCCGAGAACCTGAACGTCGAGTTCGATGGTGCGAACGAGACGGTGACCGTCTCCGGCACCGTGGCCGACCAGGCCACGCGCGAGAAGATCGTGCTGTGCTGCGGCAACGTCGCCGGCGTGCAGAAGGTGGTCGACCGGATGACGGTGAAGAATCCGACACCCGAAGCGAAGTTCCATACGGTGGTGAAGGGCGACACGCTGTCGAAGATCGCCAGGGAGCAGTACGGCGACGCCAACGCCTACATGCGGATCTTCGAGGCGAACAAGCCGATGCTGAAGGACCCGGACAAGATCTATCCGGGGCAGGTGCTGCGCATCCCGCCGAAGGCCTGAAGAGAACACTGAGGCGACGCGGGCCGCTACGCCTGCGGCGCGAGCCTGGTCGGCCAGCCGAGCAGGTTGCGCTCGACGAGCGAGGCGAGCGCCTCGATGAAGGGCGGGGAGTCGTTCAGCGCCGCGACGTAGGCGAAAGCCTCGCCGCCGGCGTCGAGGAACGACTTGCGCGCCTCGATCGAGATTTCCTCGAGCGTCTCGAGGCAGTCGGCGACGAAGCCGGGGCAGACGACGTCGACGCTGCGCACCCCGCGGCGCGCGAGGTCCACCAGCGTGGGCGCCGTGTACGGCTGCAGCCACTCGGCCGGGCCGAAGCGCGACTGGAAAGTGAGCGTCCATTGGTCGTCGGCCAGGCCCAGGCGTTGCGCCAGGCGCTCACCGGTGAGGCGGCACTGACGCTCGTAGGGGTCGCCGAGCGCGACGACACGCCGCGGCACCCCGTGAAAGCTCAGCAGCAGCCGCTCGCCGCGGCCCTCGCGCTCCCAGTGCGCGCGCACCCGGCGCGCGAGCGCTTCGACGTAGGCGTCGTCGTCGTGGAAATCGCGCACGAAGCGCAGCGCCGGCTGCGCCCGCCAGTCGCGCAATTCGCGGGCGATCGCATCGAAGACGGTCGCGGTGGTCGAAGCCGAGTATTGCGGATACATCGGCACGACGAGCAGGCGGTCCAGGCCGCGCGAGCGCATCTCGCGCAGCACCGAGGCGATCGACGGGGTGCCGTAGCGCATCGCGAAGGCGACTTCCACTGCGTGTCCGCGCTCGCCGAGCGCGCCGCGCAGCAGCTTCGCCTGCCGTTGCGTATGCACGAGCAGCGGCGAGCCTTCGTCGGTCCAGATCGCGGCGTATTTCCGCGCCGAGCGGGCGGGTCGAAGCGGCAGCACGAAGCCGTAGAGGATCGGCGTCCAGGCCAGGCGCGGGATCTCGACCACCCGGGGGTCGGCGAGGAACTCGCGCAGGTAACGGCGTAACGCCGGCGCGGTGGGCGCGTCGGGCGTGCCCAGTTGCACGAGCAGCACGCCCGTTGCCGCGCCGGAGCCGGGCGGGCGCTGCGCCGGAGATCGAAGGACCACGCGCGGGCGCTTATCCGTTCTGGCTGAGCGCCGAGGACACCAGTTTCGCGGTGATGTCGACGATGGGGATGACGCGCTCGTAGGCCATGCGAGTGGGCCCGATGACGCCGAGCGTGCCGATGATGCGGCCGTCGGACTCGTAGGGCGCGACGACGATACTGAGCTGGTCCATCGGCAGCAGGTCGGAGTCGCCCCCGATGAAGATCTGCACGCCATCGGCGCGACTGGACGCATCGAGCAGCTGCAGCAGCCCCGTCTTGCGTTCGAAGAGGTCGAACAGGCGGCGCAGCCGCGCAGTGTCGTCGGTGAGATCGGCGAGCCCGAACAGGTTGCGTTCGCCCGAGATGACGAGCGGATCGTCGCTCTCGCCGAGCACGCGCGTGCTCGCCTCGACCGCCTTGTGCATCAGCGCGGTGATGTCGTCGCGCAGCGACGCCAGTTCGGACTGCAGGCGCCGGCGAACCTCGTCGAACTCGATTCCGGCGAAATGCGCGTTGATGTAGTTCGCCGCCTCGACCAGCTCGTCGCGCGAGTAGTCGCGGTGAGTGGACAGGATGCGGTTCTGCACGCTGCCGTCACCCGCGACGATGATCAGCAGCACGCGCCGGTCGGACAGCCGCAGGAACTCGACCTGGCGGAACATCGTCGCCCGCCGCGGCGCCATCACGACGCCGGCGAAATGCGACAGGTTGGACAGCAGCGACGCAGCGACCGACAGCACGCGCTGCGGTTCGTCCGGGTGGATGCGGTCGTGCAGCTTCTCGGCTTCGTCCACCTGCAGCGGTTCGACGACGAGCAGCGTATCGACGAAGAAGCGGAAGCCGCGCGGCGTGGGAATGCGCCCGGCCGAGGTGTGCGGGCTGGTGATGAGACCCATCTCCTCGAGATCGGCCATCACGTTGCGCACGGTGGCGGGCGACAGATCGAGCCCCGACTGGCGCGAGAGCGTGCGCGAGCCGACGGGGTGCCCGTCGGCGATGTAGCGCTCGATCAGCGTCTTCAGGAGGATGCGGGCCCGGTCGTCGAGCATGTCCTCATTGTAGGGGCGGCGCCGTCCGTTGCAAGCCCGGTGCCCGATCGCGATCGTCCCTCCGATCGTCCCTCCGATCGTCCATCCGATCGTCCGTCCGGCTCGGGCGGACGCACGAGGCGCGGCGCCGCGCGGCCTGCCGCCTATGCTCTAATCACCGGGTGAAGAATGCGTTCGAACGCGTCGCCCTGATCGGGCGCTGGCAGTCGGAGGAAGTCGGCGAGGCGCTGTTCGCCATCGCCGCCTTCCTGCGCGCCCGCGACGTCTCGGTGCTGGTCGAGGAACGCACGGCGGCGGCCGGCGGCACGCGCGATTTCGACATCGCCGACATCGAGCGCATCGGCGACGAAGCCGACCTCGCCATCGCGCTCGGCGGCGACGGCACGATGCTGGGCGCAGCGCGCGCGCTGGCGCGGCGCGAGGTGCCGCTGGTCGGCATCAACGCCGGGCGGCTGGGCTTCATCACCGACATCGGCCTGGGCACCTGGCGCCAGGCGCTGGCGACGATTCTCGAGGGCAATTTCGCCTCCGAGGAACGAACGCTGCTCACCGCGCGCGTGGTGCGCGACCACGAGATCGTCTGGAGCGAGCTGGCGCTGAACGACGTCGTCGTCAACCGCTCGTCGCGCACCGGGATGATCGAGCTGCAGGTGCACGTCGACGACCTGTACATGTACAGCCAGCGTGCGGACGGGCTGATCATCGCCACGCCCACCGGCTCCACGGCCTACGCGCTGTCGGCCAACGGCCCCATCCTGCATCCGCAGGTGCAGGGCATCGTGCTGGTGCCGGTGGCGCCGCAATCGCTGTCGAACCGGCCGATCGTGCTGCCCGACGACGTCACGATCACCGTGCGCGTGATCGACGGCCGCGAGCCGCGCGTGGCCGGCGACATGCAGGTGTTCAACGATCTGCACGTCGGCGACGACATCATCGTGCAGCGGGCGCCCTTCCGCACGCGCTTCCTGCATCCGCCCGACTACAGCTATTTCGCCACGCTGCGCGGCAAGCTGAACTGGCACGAGCTGCCCAGCCTGCGCGGCGTACAGCGCTGAACCCGGCCGCCCTTCCCGGCTCCTGCCCGCCGCATTTTCGTCTTTCCGCCTTTCCGATGCTGCTGCGCCTGCGACTCGCGAACTTCGTCATCGTCGACTCGGCCGAACTCGTCTTCGGAAGCGGATTCACCGTGCTGTCGGGCGAAACCGGCGCGGGCAAGTCGATCCTGCTCGATGCGCTGATGCTCGCGCTGGGCGGACGCGCCGACGCCGGCGTCGTGCGCGACGGCTGCGAGCGCGCCGACATC
This sequence comes from uncultured Burkholderiales bacterium, assembly GCA_937903095.1. Taxonomy (GTDB): domain Bacteria; phylum Pseudomonadota; class Gammaproteobacteria; order Burkholderiales; family Burkholderiaceae_E; genus Zeimonas. Next base: position 668 of record CALCZN010000154.1, on the reverse strand, counting down.
GTCGCCGAGTTCGCCGCCGACGGCGCGCTCGACGAATGGCTCGCCGAGCGCGAGTTGCAGGGCGACGCCGGTCTGGTGCTGCTGCGGCGAGTGGTCGACGCCGACGGCCGCTCGCGCGCCTTCGTCAACGGGCACCCGTCCACCGCGGCGCTGCTGCGCGAGATCGGCGAGCGGCTGGTCGAGATCCACGGCCAGCACGCCTCGCAATCGCTGTTGCGCGCCGACGGCCAGCGCCGCCTGCTCGACGGCTTCGGCGCGCTCGACGCGCTCGCCGCGTCGGTCGCCGCCGCCTTCGCCGACTGGCGCACGGCGCTGCGCGCGCTCGAGGCCGCCGAGCACGGGGCGCGCGAGCTGGCGCTCGAGCGCGAGCGGCTCGAATGGCAGCTCGGCGAGCTGGAAGCGCTGCGCATCGAGCGCGACGAATGGGAGACGCTCGAAGTCGAGCAGAAGCGTCTCTCGCACGCGGCCTCGCTCGTCGAAGGCGCGGGCTCGGCCGCCGAGGCGCTCGTCGAGAGCGACGACGCGCTGCTCGCGCAACTGCAGCGCACGGTGCAGCGCCTGCGCCCGCTGGCGGCGATCGACGAAGCGCTCGCCGAACCGCTGCAGCTGCTCGACAGCGCGGCCATACAGGTCGACGAGGCGGCCTCGACGCTGCGCGAATACGCGAC
>CALCZN010000153.1:0-10437 GCA_937903095.1 uncultured Burkholderiales bacterium | reverse complement strand
GAGGCCGTGCGAAACTTGCGCCTCGCCGTGCAAGCGTTCCAGCCGTGACCTGCCGCAGCAGCCGTATCCGCCGTCGCTCCCCGATCGATCGCTTCCGCGCTGCCGCACCGCTTGCACTGGCCCTGGCGGCCGGATCGATGCTCGCGCCGTGCACGCTTCCCGTTGCGCTCGCGCAGGCGAAGCGGACCGCTGCGAGTGCGTCGGGCACGAACGCCGCACGCGCGGAACCCGCCTATGGCGGCCGCCGCGACGTCGACGCTTTCATCGTGGACATGGTGGCGCGGCACGGCTTCGTTCCCGCCGAACTCGAAGCGATGTTCGCGCGGGTGCGCCGCGACGACTCGGTGCTGCGCCTGATCGCGCCCCCGCCCACCGACTTCCGCAAGTCGTGGCGCAGCTACCGTGCGCGCTTCCTCGATCCGGTGCGCATCCGCGAAGGCGTGCGCTTCTGGGGCGAGAACGAGAGCTGGCTCGCGCTCGCGTCGGCGCGCTACGGCGTGCCGCCGGAGATCATCGTCGCCATCATCGGCGTCGAGACGATGTACGGACGCATCACCGGCGACGTGCGCGTCGTCGATGCGCTGACCACCCTCGCCTTCGACTATCCGCGACGCGCCGACTATTTCCGCGGCGAACTCGAACAGTTCCTGCTGTACGTGCGCGACCAGCAGCTCGACGCCTTCTCGCTGCGCGGCTCCTTCGCCGGCGCGATCGGACTGCCCCAGTTCATGCCGGGCAGCATCCGGCGCTACGCGGTCGACCTCGACGGCGACGGGCACATCGACCTGCGCGGCAACCCGGCCGACGCGATCGGCAGCGTGGCGAGCTTTCTGGCCGCGCACGGATGGCGCAGCGGCGAACCGGTGGTGTTCCGTGCGCGCTACGGCAGCGAGAGCCGGCTGGCGCCTTTGGTCGAGGCCGGCATCCGCCCGCAGTTCAGCCTGCAGGAGCTGGCCGACTACGGGGTGGGCAGCGTCGAGCCGGTTTCGCTCGACCTGCCGCTGGCGCTGATCGACCTGCCGAACGGCGACGAGCCGACCAGCTATTTCCTCGGCGCGCCGAACTTCTACGTGATCACGCGCTACAACCGCTCGAGCTTCTACGCGATGGCGGTGCACGACCTCGCGCGCGCGCTCGTCGAGGCGCGCTGAGCGCGCCCCGATTCGATCGCCGACGGCCGGACGCCGTCAGCGGTTCGCCGGCTGCGACGGCTGCGAGGGCGACGCGGCTCGCGATTCCGACTGCGATCGCGACGGCGACGACGAGCGGCTGCGCTCGGTATTCATGCCGACGGTCGAGCCCTTCCGGATGTCGTCCATCGTCGACTGCGCCATCTTCTCGTGTTCGCGCAGCGTCGAGACCTCCTGCTGCGCGTGCTGCTGCAGCTGATCGTCCTTCGCCGACTTCGCCGCGTGCTCGTAGCTGGAGACGTCCTTCTTGTGATCGGAAGTCATCTCCTTCATGTACGCGCGGTCGAACTCGGCGCCCGACAGCTTCGCCAGACGGTCGTAGGTCTTCTGGTGCTTCGAGTCGAGCTGCGTCGGCAGTTTCACGCCGTCTTCCTTCGCGATCTGCGACAGGCTGTCGATCTCCTTGCTGTGGTCATCGACCATCCTCTTGCCGAAATCCTTCACCTCCTGGCTCGACGCCTTGTCCTGCGCGAGCTTGCCGAGGCGGACTTCCGCCATGCTGCCCATGTAGGCCTCCTCGAGGAACTTGCGGTCGCTCCTGGCCATCCTGTCGGAGCTGGCCGCCTTGCCGTTCGAAGCCGAAGGGCTGCCGCGCGAAGTCATGGAATCGGACATCGTGCTGCCGTTGGCGGCAGAGCGATCGGCTGCGCTGGCGCCGGACGATCCCTGGTTCGCGGCGGCGGCGCCGGTGGCCGACGACGTGGTGCCGGAAGCGCTGCTGCCGGCGCTGCCCTGGGCGAACGCGCCCATCGAAAAGCCGAGCGACAGTACCGCTGCGGCCAATGCGCTCTTCTGGAATCGGAGGTGGGACATTTTCGGATCCTCGCTGATGGATCGTTGGAGGAATCCGATCCGCAAACGCAGTGCCCGAATTGCTTACCTCTTATCTCTTCCCGAACACTCCGGTCGACAGGTAGCGGTCGCCGCGATCGCAGACGACGAAGACGATCGTCGCATTCTCGAGCTGCGCCGCGACGCGCAACGCGATGCAGCAGGCGCCGGCGGTCGAGATGCCGCAGAACAGCCCTTCTTCGGCGGCAAGCCGGCGCGCCATCTCCTCGGCCTGCGGCTGCGTCACCGACTCGAGGCTGTCGACGCGTGCGTGGCGGAAGATCTTCGGCGTGTACGCGGGCGGCCACTTGCGGATTCCCGGAATCGAAGCGCCGTCCGCCGGTTCGGCGCCGATGACGACGACGTCCGGATTGCGTTCCTTCAGGTAGCGCGAGACGCCGGTGATGGTGCCGGTGGTGCCCATCGCCGAAACGAAATGCGTGATCTCGCCGCCGGTATCGGCCCAGATCTCCGGGCCGGTGGTTTCGTAGTGCGACATCCAGTTGTCGTCGTTCGAGAACTGGTCGAGCAATCGGCCGCGTCCCTCGCGCTGCATGCGCTCGGCGAGATCGCGCGCGCCCTCCATCCCCTGCTCGCGATCGACCAGCACCAGCTCGGCGCCGTAGGCGCTCATCGCGCTTCGCCGCTCGGCCGTCTGGTTGTCGGGCATGACGAGCACCATCCGGTAGCCGCGCGCGGCCGCGGCCATCGCCAGCGCGATGCCGGTATTGCCCGACGTCGCCTCGATCAGCGTGTCGCCGCGGCGGATCTCGCCGCGCGCCTCGGCGCGCTCGATCATCGCGCGCGCGGGGCGGTCCTTCACCGAGCCGGCCGGATTGTTGCCCTCGAGCTTGCCGAGCAGCACGTTGCCCCGCTCGCCGAGCACTTCGTGCCCGATGCGCTGCAACAGCACCAGCGGCGTGTGGCCGATCGCGTCTTCCACCGTGGGGTACTGCCGGCGAGGAAAGGAATGCGGCATCGGCCGACGGCGCGCGCGAGGGCCTTCTAGTGCGCCACCGGGCGCTCGTCCGGCAGCTTGATTGCGCCGCGCAGCTCGCACTCCAGGATCGCCTGACGCAGCCTTTCGATGGCCGGCAGGCGCGTGAAGCTCTTGCGCCAGGCGAGCGACACGCGGCGCGTGGGCGGCGGCGCCGAGAACGGCACGTAGCGCAGCAGGTCGTCGTCGCTGCGCGGCGCGTTGCAGGCGGTGATCGGCAGCACGCTGATGCCGATGCCCGACGCCACCATGTGGCGGATCGTCTCGAGCGACGAGCCCTCGAAGGTCTTGTGGATGCCGACGCTCGCCTGCGAGTAGCGCGACAGCTCCGGACAGACTTCGAGGACGTGGTCGCGGAAGCAATGCCCGTGGCCGAGCAGCAGCATCGTCTGATCCTTCAGCTCGGTGGAGCGGATCGCCTCGCGCTTCGCCCACGGGTGCGCGGCCGGCACGGCGACGACGAAAGGCTCGTCGTACACGCCGAGCGAAACCAGCCCGCCGTCGGGAAAGGGATCGGCGAGGATCGCGACGTCGATCTCTCCCTGGCGCAGCAGCTCGAGCAGCCGCACCGTGAAGTTCTCCTGCAGCAGCAGCTGCATCTGCGAGCCGTCGTCGATCGTGCGCCGCACCAGCTCGGGCAGCAGGTACGGCGCGATCGTGTAGATGACGCCGATGCGCAGCGGCCCGGCGAGCGGGTCCTGGCCCTGCTCGGCGATCGCACGGATCGCGCTCGTCTGCTCGAGCACGTGCTGCGCCTGCTCGACGATGCGCGCCCCGATCGGCGTGACGGTGATCTCGACGCCGCCGCGCTCGAACAGCTGGACGGCCAGTTCTTCCTCGAGCTTCTTGATCGCCACCGAAAGCGTCGGCTGGCTGACCAGGCAGGCCTCGGCGGCGCGGCCGAAATGGCGCTCGCGCGCCAGCGCGACGATGTACTTGAGCTCGGTGAGGGTCATGGGGGCGAAATGATAGCAAGCGTCATGCTTTCAGGAACTCCTCGCGGCTGCCCAGCCATCGCCGCAGGTGCGTCTCCACCTGCGCCGGGCTCTCCGCGAGCATGCACCGCGCCGTCTCGCGCGCCGCCTCGACCAGTTCGCTGTCGCGCTCGAGGTCCGCGAAGCGCAGCAGCGCGTCGCCCGACTGGCGGGCGCCGAGGAATTCGCCGGGGCCGCGCTGCTGCAGGTCGCGCCTGGCGATCTCGAAGCCGTCGCTGGTCTCGTACATCGTCTTCAGCCGCTCGCGCGCGGCCGGCGACAGCGGCTCGCGATAGAGCAGCACGCAGACGCTCTCGCTGGAGCCGCGCCCGACGCGCCCGCGCAACTGGTGCAGCTGCGACAGGCCGAAACGCTCCGCGTGCTCGACGATCAGCAGCGAGGCGTTCGGCACGTCGACGCCGACCTCGATGACGGTGGTCGCCACCAGCACCGGCAGCGCTCCGCCGGCGAAGGCGGCCATCACCTCCTGCTTGGCCGACGGCGGCAGCCGGCCGTGCACGAGCCCCACGGGCAGCGGGGCCAGCTCGCGCTCCAGCGTCGCGTGCGTGTCGATCGCCGTCTGCAGTTCGAGCGTCTCGCTCTCGTCGACCAGCGGGCAGACCCAGTAGACCTGGCGCCCGGCCTGCGCGGCGGCGCGCACGCGTGCGATCACCTCGTCGCGCCGCGCCGCCGACACGAGCCTGGTCGTCACCGGTTTTCTCCCCGGCGGCATCTGGTCGAGCACCGAGACGTCGAGGTCGGCGTAATAGGTCATGGCGAGCGTGCGCGGAATCGGTGTGGCGCTCATCATCAGCTGGTGCGGCAATACCGCGCGCGGGTCGCCGCCCGCGTCGGCACGGGCGCGCAGCGCGAGGCGCTGCGCGACGCCGAAGCGATGCTGCTCGTCGACGATCGCCAGCCCGAGCCGGGCGAACTCGACGCTGTCCTCGATCAGTGCATGCGTGCCGATCAGCAGGTCGATTTCGCCGGCGGCGACGCGGCCGCGCACCTCGCGCTTGCCGCTTTCCTTCAGCGAACCGGAGAGCCAGGCCACGCGCACCCCCAGCGCCTCGAGCGGCGCGCGCAGCTTCGCGTGATGCTGTTCGGCGAGGATCTCGGTGGGCGCCATGAACGCCGCCTGCCAGCCGCTGCCGATCGCCTGTGCGGCCGCCAGCGCCGCGATCAGCGTCTTGCCGCTGCCGACGTCGCCCTGCAGCAGCCGGTTCATCGGTTGCGCGCGCGCGAGGTCGGCGGCGATCTCGCCCCAGACCCGGCTCTGCGCCGCGGTGGGCACGAAGGGCAGCGACGCCAGCAGGCGAGCCGCCAGCGCACCGTCGGCCAGTCGCGGCGCCCGCTGTCGCGCGCGGGCGCGGCGCGAACGTGCGAGCGAGAGCTGCTGCGCGAGCAGTTCGTCGAAGATCACGCGCCGCCAGGCCGGCGCGCTGCGATCGGCCAGCGCCTCGAGGCTCGCCCCGGGATCGGGCCGATGGATCGCGCGCAGGGCCTCGGCCACCGGCGGCAGCCCGAGCCTGGCGACGACGTCGGCCGGCACGGTCTCGTCCCAGTCGAGATCGTCGAGCGCCTCGTCGATCGCCTTGCGCAGTCGCGCCTGGCCCAGGCCGGAGACCGTCGGGTAGACCGGCGTCATCGTCTGCGGCAGCGGCTCGCCGAGGCGCACGACGCGGCACTGCGGATGAACCATCTCCGCGCCGAACAGGCCGGCGCGCACCTCGCCGAAAGCGCGCACGCGCGCCCCCTCGGCGAACAGCTTTGCCTGCGAGCCGTAGAAATGGAAGAAGCGCAGCGACACCGAAGCGCTGTCGTCGCGCAACTCGACGCGAAGCATGCGGCGCGGCCGCATGACGATCTCGCTGCGCACGACGACGCCCTCCACCTGCGCCGGCCTGCCGTCGCGGGCTGCGGCGATCGGAACGATCCGCGTGCGGTCCTCGTAGCGGATCGGCAGGTGGAGCACGAAATCGGAGGCGACCCGCAGGCCGAGTCGCGCGAAGCGCGCCGCGTCGCCGCCGCCTTCGCCGGCCGCACGCCGTCGGCGCGGGGCGGTGCTCACGTGCCGGACGGGGTCCCTGCGTCGAGCACCATCACCGCCTCCACCTCGAACAGCGCGCCGCGCGGCAGGCTGGCGACGCCGACCGTGGAGCGCGCCGGATACGGTGCGTCGAACCACTTCTGCATCGCTTCGTTCACCTTCGCGAAATGCGCGAGATCGGTGAGGAACAGCGTGAGCTTCACGCAGTGCGCGAGCGAGCCGCCGGCAGCGGTGGCGACCGCCCGCAGGTTGCGAAAGGCCTGCTCGACCTGCGCCTCGAGGCCGCCGTCGACCAGCGCGCCGCCGGCCGGTTCGAGTGCGATCTGCCCCGACAGGTAGACGACGTCGCCGACGCGCACCGCCTGCGAATACGGGCCGATGGCCGCCGGTGCATCGGCGCTTCGAACGATCTGTCTCGTGGTCATGCTCCGTCTCCGGACTGTGGCAGCGGAAAGATCAGGCAGGTGGTCGAGCCGAGCGCGTACAGGCGGCCGGCGGCGTCGACGACCCGCCCCTCGGCGATCCCGATGCGGCGGGTCACGCTGGCAACGCGGGCCTCGGCGCGCACCGGGCCGGTGCGATCGGTGAGCGGGCGCACGTAGTTCACCTTCAGTTCGAGCGTGGTGTAGCCGTAGCCGCGCTCGAGCGTCGTGTGCACGGCGCAGCCGAGCGCGGAATCGAGCAGCGTCGCGACGTAGCCGCCGTGCACGCTGCCGATCGGGTTGTAGTAATCGGTCTTCGGCGTTCCCTGGAAAGCCATCGTGCCCTCGCCCGCTTCCACCGGCACGAAATCGAGCGTCTGCATGATCGGCGGCAACGGCAGTTCGCCTCGTCCGATGCGCTCGAGGAACTGCAGCCCGGAGCCGGCGGCGACTTCGGCCGCGGCGATCTTCCCGGGCGCGGCCATCAGCAGTCGCACTTCGCGCTCGCGCGCGAGCCACTTCTCGAGCGTGGCCTCGGCCTGCGGGTCGCGCTGCTGCGGTTCGGTAGTCATCGCGTTCTCGGTCGCATGGGCATGCGCTCGCATATGGGCATGCGCTCGCATATGGGCATGCGCTCGCACATGGGGGCATGCGCTCGCATCGTATCAAGCGAGGCGCCGGTCCGTGGCCTACACAGCCGTCGGACGGAACAGCGTCTCCAGCGCGATCGCCAGCACCGAGAGCAGCAGCACGGTTCCGACCAGCAGCGCGGCGATGGCGACGAACACGTTCGACCAGCCGCCGTGCGAGTGGCGCGCGAGGCCGGCGTTGTATCGGGCGTCCCAGCGCTCGTCGGACGCGAGGCTGAACACGATCGCCTCCGTCATCGCGACGACGACGACGAGGCCGGCGACGAAGAAGCCCGGGTGCCGGTACCAGGGATCGGAGCGCAGCGCGAGGCCGATCGCCGGCATCGCGATCAGCGGATAGAGCGGCCACCAGCGCGCGCCGAGATAGGCGCGATGGGCGCCGGAGAAGCCGACGAAGAGCGCGAGCAGGCCGGCGACGAGACGCGAACGGAAGCGGGCGGGAGCGGTCACGGTGCGGATTGTCGACGATGCGGCGGCGGGCGCCAAACCGCGCCGCTGATAGACTCGAAGTCTTCCCTTTCCTGTCGCCTTCCCGATGCTGCACGAGCCCACGCCCGACCGCACGGACGCGTCGGACGAGCCGCGGCATTCCGCGGCGCACGCCGCGATCCGCATCCGCGGCGCGCGCCAGAACAACCTGAAGAACCTCGACGTCGACATCCCGACCGGCGAGCTGGTCGTCGTCACCGGCGTCTCTGGCTCGGGCAAGTCGTCGCTGGTGTTCGACACGCTGTACGCCGAGGGGCAGCGGCGCTACGTCGAGACCTTCTCGGCCTATGCGCGCCAGTTCCTCGACCGGATGGACAAGCCGCAGGTCGATCGCATCGAGGGCGTGCCGCCGGCGATCGCGATCGACCAGACGAACCCGGTGCGTACCTCGCGTTCGACGGTCGGCACGATGACCGAGCTGAACGACCACCTGAAGCTGCTGTACGCGCGCGCCGCCGCGCTGCATTGCCGCGGCTGCGGAAAGCCGGTGCGCCGCGACACGGTGGCGAGCGTGCGCGAAGCGCTCGTCGCGCGCGCCGCCGCGGCCGGCGACCCGCGCATCGTGCTCGGCTTCCCGGTGCCGGTGCCGGCGAACTTCGGCGAGGCCGAGATCCGCGCGCACCTCGACGCGCAGGGCTACGCGCGCGTGCAGGCGCGCGAGGTGGACGGCGAGCGCATCGTGCTGCACGTCGTGCAGGACCGCTTCCGCGTCTCGAACGTCGAACCCTCGCGGCTGTCCGACTCGATCGAGGCGGCGTTCCGCCGCGGGCACGGGCGGCTCACGCTGCACGTGCTCGACGACGACGGCAGCGAGCGCGAACGCTGGCGCTACAGCACCGGACTGCACTGCGCCGACTGCGACATCGCCTACGCCGAGCCGCTGCCCAGCCTGTTCTCGTTCAACTCGCCGATCGGCGCCTGCGAGCAGTGCCGCGGCTTCGGCCGCGTGATCGGCGTCGACCTCGGCCTCGTCGTTCCCGACGAGGGCAGGACGCTCGCCGACGGCGCGGTCAAGCCATGGCAGACGAAGAGCTTCGCCGAGTGCCAGCGCGACCTGAAGAAATACGCGGCGCGCGCCGACGTGCGCACCGACGTGCCGTGGCGCGCACTCGACGAGCGCGAGCGCCGCTGGGTGATCGAAGGCGCGCCCGACTGGACCGGCAAGTGGGAGACGCAGTGGTACGGCATCCGCCATTTCTTCGAATGGCTGGAGTCGCGCGCCTACAAGATGCACATCCGCGTGCTGCTGTCGAAATATCGCTCGTACGACACCTGCAAGGCCTGCGGCGGAGCGCGGCTCGTGCCCGACGCGCTGCTCTGGCGCGTCGGCGACGACGCGCGCGGCGAAGGCGGTCGCACGATCCACCAGCTGATGCTGCTGCCGATCGACCGGCTCGCCGCGTTCTTCGCGCAGCTGCGCCTGCCGGCGCCGCTCGACGAAGCGACCGTGCTGCTGCTCGACGAGATCCGCAACCGGCTGCGCTTCCTGCGCGAGGTCGGCCTCGGCTACCTGACGCTCGATCGCCAGTCGCGCACGCTGTCGGGCGGCGAGGTGCAGCGCATCAACCTGACGACCGCGCTCGGCACCTCGCTGGTCAACACGCTGTTCGTGCTCGACGAGCCGTCGATCGGCCTGCATCCGCGCGACATGGGGCGCGTGATCGCCGTCATGCAACGGCTGCGCGAAGCGGGCAACTCGCTGGTCGTCGTCGAGCACGATCCGCTGGTGATGCGCGCCGCCGACCGCGTGCTCGACATCGGCCCGGGGCCCGGCGAACGCGGCGGCGAGATCGTCTTCTACGGCCCGCCCGCGGCGCTCGCGCGCGCCGCCACGCTCACCGGCGACTACCTCGCCGGGCGCCGCGTCGTCGACGCCGGACGTCGCCTGCCGGTGACGCCGTCGACCAAGCGCCTCGTGCTCGAAGGCGCGCGCGAGCACAACCTGAAGCTCGGCACCGTCGAATTCCCGCTCGAACGCCTCGTCTGCCTCACCGGCGTCTCCGGCAGCGGCAAGTCGACGCTGATGCAGAACGTGCTGCTGCCGGCGTTGCGCCGCGCCAAGGGGCAGCCGACCGACGCGCCCGGCGCGCACGACCGGCTGCTCGGCGACGACTGGATCGACGACGTCGTCTTCGTCGACCAGTCGCCGATCGGCAAGACCGCGCGCAGCAACCCGGCGAGCTACGTCGGCGCCTTCGACGCGATCCGCAAACGCTTCGCCGCCTCGCCGCTCGCCCGCGAGCGCGGCTACACCGCCGGCACCTTCAGCTTCAACGCCGGCGACGGACGCTGCCCCACCTGCAGCGGCAACGGCTTCGAGCACGTCGAGATGCAGTTCCTCTCCGACGTCTACCTGCGCTGCCCCGACTGCAACGGCAGCCGCTTCCGCGACGAGGTGCTCGAAGTCACGATCGAAGGCGAGGACGGCATCGCGCGCTCGATCTCCGGCGTGCTCGATCTCACGGTGCGCGAGGCGCTGTCGGTGTTCGGCCGCGCGCACGACGTGCGCACCAAGCTGCAGCCGCTCGCCGACGTCGGCCTCGACTATCTGCGACTGGGGCAGCCGGTGCCGACGCTGTCGGGCGGCGAGGCGCAGCGGCTGAAGCTGGCGGGGCACCTGGCCGAAGCGGCCGCGCGCGGACTGACCGGTCCGACCGGGAGCGCCTCCGGCGATCCGGCGCGCCCCGGTCACCCCTTCGCGAAGGCCGGCCGGCGCGGCACGCTGTTCCTGTTCGACGAGCCGACCACCGGCCTGCATTTCGACGACGTCGCAAAACTGCTGCGCGCGCTGCGCAAGCTGCTCGACGCCGGGCATTCGCTGATCGTCATCGAGC